>NZ_JBEZNF010000005.1:0-315047 GCF_040653095.1 Streptomyces sp. NPDC048057 | reverse complement strand
ACATATTTGGCGTTGACTTTTGGCACGCTGTTGAGTTCTCAAGGAACGGACGCTTCCTTCAAGTCCCTCTCAGGACCCTCCGGGCTTTTCCCTTCGGTCTTGCGTTTCCAACCTTACCAGATGTTTTCTCGTCCGCTTCCGGACTTCGATTTCCATCAGGTGGCCGATTGGATTGGCCTTTTGCCTTTCGGCGTGTTCACTACGTTAACCGATTTCCCCGGCGACTCATAATCGAGTGGTTGGGATTGAATTTCGGCATGCCGAAATCGCACCCGTTTGGGTTCCTCGTAAGTAGTGGATGGCCGCTCCGGGGTGCTGAACAGCAGGCCCCGTTTCAAGCGGCTCGGGCTACGTTAGGCGGCTCGGATCGGCGAGTCAAGTTGCCCTCTTGCGCGGTGCGTGGGCCCGGTAGGGGCTGACCGTGGGGTCGCCGTCGATCCAAAAGCGCCAGGGGTGCAGGGCCCCTTCTCCGCCCACTCCGGTACGCGGGCCGTTGCGCACCAGGTCAGGGGTAGGCGACTGGCCGGGGTAGAGGGTCAGGGGGGCGTCGCCGCCCAGACAGAGGTCAGTGCCCTTCAGGACGTGGTCGACGTCGAGGGCCGTCGCGAGGCGTGCCGGACCTTTGGCCAGTTCCTTGTCGTATCGGGCCGAGAGTCGACGTTTGCGCGCGAGCTCCGCGCCCTTGATGATCTCCCCGGCGCGCAGCAGGACACCGCTCGCGTGGCCCTCCGGGCCACACACGACGTTCAGGCAGTGCCACATGCCGTAGGTGAAGTAGACGTATGCGTGTCCGGGCGGGCCGAACATGACGTCGTTGCGCGGGGTCCGGCCGCGGTAGGCGTGGGAGCCCGGGTCGACTTCGCCCGCGTACGCCTCGACCTCGGTGATGCGCAGCTCCAGGGGGCCGTCGTCGGTGCGGCGCACCAGGGTGCAGCCGAGGAGTTCCGGGGCGACCTCAAGGACGGGGCGGTCGAAGAACGACCGCGGGATGGGCGTACGGTCGGGGCGCTCGATCATGGCGTCCGAGGGTACCGGTGGAACCGGTACGGGGTGCCGTGCGTTTGAGTGGACGAGGCAATACCTAAGGGAGTGGAACGGGAATGGGCTTCAAGAAGCTGCTCGCCAGTCTGGGCGCAGGTGGTGCCTCGGTGGAGACGGTGCTCACCGAGGAGAACGTCGTGCCGGGCGGTGTCGTCCAGGGCGAGGTGCGGATCGAGGGCGGGTCGGTCGACCAGCAGATCGAGTCGCTCTCCGTCGGTCTGCAGGCGCGCGTCGAGGTCGAGAGCGGTGACCAGGAGGTCAAGCAGAACATCGAGTTCGTCAAGCAGCAGCTCGGCGGCGCGTTCGAGGTGAAGGCCGGGGCGGCGCACGTGGTGCCGTTCGGGCTGGAGATCCCGTGGGAGACGCCGGTCACCGCCATCGCCGGGCAGCAGCTGCGCGGGATGGACATCGGGGTGACGACGGAGCTGGCGATCGCGCGTGCGGTGGACTCCGGCGACCTCGACCCGATCCAGGTGCACCCGCTGCCGTCGCAGCAGGCGATCCTCGACGCCTTCATCCAGCTGGGCTTCCGCTTCAAGAGCGCGGACATGGAGCGCGGTCAGATCCGGGGCAGCCGTCAGCGGCTGCCGTTCTACCAGGAGATCGAGTTCTATCCGCCGCAGCAGTACCGGGGGCTGCACCAGGTCGAGGTGTCGTTCGTCGCCGACGACCGCGAGATGGACGTCGTCCTGGAGATGGACAAGAAGCCGGGGCTGTTCAGCGAGGGCAGCGACTCGTACAAGGCGTTCAAGGTCGGGCACCAGGACTTCGCTTCGACCGACTGGGCCGCGTATCTGAACCAGTGGCTCGCCGACGTCGGCGGCCGGCGCAACTGGCTCTGACCGAGCCCTAGGGCGCGTCTTATGGATCAGGCTGGATCAGGGTGGGGGTCCCCCCACGCCCTCCGGGCGTAGGGGGAGGGGTCTGGCGCCGTGGATCGCAAGGCGGAGGATGGGGGTACTCCCCCACGGCTACGCGTGGGGGCGCCCCCACCCGGGCCGCCAGGCCCAGGGGGAGAGCCAATGCGGTGGGGGTACCACCGTGCCCGCAGGGCACAGGGGGCCGTCGGTGACCGACGAGAACGCGGCGTGGGGGCACCTCCCGGGCCGAAGGCCCAGGGGGAGCGGCACCAGGGCACGCGAGCCCAGCAAGATCCATAAGACACGCCCTAGCTAGGGTCGTGGCACTACCGCACTACTTGACTGCGAACGGAAGGTTCGGACGTGACCGAGCAGAAGAGGGCTCCGCTGCCGCATGACTTCCACCCCGAGGTGCCGTCGTTCACGGTGGTGAGCGACGACCTGGCGCCGGGGGCGGTGCTCAAGGCCGACCAGGTCCACGCGGAGGGGAACGTCTCGCCGCACCTGCGGTGGGAGGGGTTCCCAGCCGGTGCCAAGAGCTTCGCGGTGACCTGCTTCGATCCGGACGCGCCGACCGGCAGCGGCTTCTGGCACTGGGTGCTCTTCGACATTCCGGCGTCGGTGACGGAGCTGCCGGCCGGTGCGGGCAGCGGCTCCTTGGAAGGGCTGCCGGCGGGTGCCGTGCACGTACGGAACGACTACGGGTCGAAGGACTTCGGCGGCGCCGCTCCCCCGGCGGGTGACGGGCCGCACCGCTACGTGTTCACGGTGTACGCGGTGGACAGCGAGAAGCTGGGGCCGGACGCCGACGTGTCGCCCGCCGTGGTCGGGTTCAACCTGCGGTTCCACACGCTGGGCCGGGCCCAGCTCGTCGGGGAGTACGAGGTCCCGGCCGCCGGCTGACGCTCCCCCGCGGTCGTACTGTTCGTTCGACTGTTGTTTGCCCTGTCCTGGTCTTGGAGAGATCAGGACAGGGCAGTTTTTTTGTCCACCGGCGTGCTCCAGGGCTCCCGGGGGACATCGATATTGCGTTGTCCATCTCGGCCTGCCCGGCCAGAGTTGATCCATCCGGGGCCCGCGGGGGGTGCCGGGCCGGTGAACGGAGGTGGGGGAACATGCGGGACACGCTGGTGCTCAACGCGAGCTTCGAGCCGCTGTCGACGGTGACGCTGAACCGTGCGGTGGTGCTGGTGCTCCAGGACAAGGCCGTCGTCGAACAGGCCCACCCCGACCTCCGTGTGCGCGCCGCCGCCGTGGAGCTACCGGTGCCCCGGGTGATCAGGCTCTGCCGGTACGTACGGGTCCCCTTCCGAAGACAGGCGCCGTGGTCGCGCAGGGGGGTGCTGGTGCGGGACCAGCACCGGTGCGCCTACTGCGGTAGGCGCGCGACGACCGTGGACCACGTGGTGCCGCGGTCGCACGGCGGTGCGGACAGTTGGCTGAACACGGTGGCCTCCTGCGCCGAGGACAACCACCGCAAGGCGGACCGCACGCCGGAGCAGGCGGGGATGCCGCTGCTGTTCGAGCCGTTCGTACCGTCTCCGGCGGACGCGATGCTGCTGGGGATGCGGTCCGGTGAGCGGTCCGCGCTGCCGGACTGGCTGCGGGCCCAGCCCGCTGCGTGAGGCTTCGTGGTCGAGGGCTCGTTCCCGTACGGGAGCGGGCCCTTCGTCGTACGGTCGCGGCGGCTCAGCCGTAGCGGTACAGCACGAGCTGGACCAGGGCGACGGTGCCGACGACGACGATGAGGGCGCGCAGGACCTTCGGGGAGAGCTTGCGGCCGACCTTCGCGCCCAGTTGGCCGCCGATGGTGGAGCCGACGGCGATCAGGGCGACGGCGGTCCAGTCGAAGTCGGCGACGAAGAGGAAGAAGACCGCGGCGACGCTGTTGACGACGGCGGCGAGGATGTTCTTCGTGGCGTTGAGGCGCTGGAGGGTGTCGTTGATCAACATGCCCATCAGGGCCATGTAGATGATGCCCTGGGCGGCGGTGAAGTAGCCGCCGTAGACGCTGGCCAGCAGGATGCCGACGAGCAGCAGGGGGCCGCCGTCGGGGTGGGTGGTGGTGCCGTTGGCCTCGCGGCGGCGCTGGACGGCGGCGGAGATCCGGGGCTGGAGGATGACCAGCGCGAGGGCGAGGGTGACCAGGATCGGGACGATTGTCTCGAAGGCCGTGCTGGGGAGGGTGAGCAGCAGGGCCGCGCCGGTGACGCCGCCGACCGTGGCGACGGCGGCGAGGCGCAGGACGCGGCGGCGCTGGCCGGTGAGTTCGGCGCGGTAGCCGATGGCGCCGCTGATGGAGCCGGCGACCAGGCCGAGGCCGTTGGAGACGGTGGCGGTGACCGGCGACAGTCCGACGGCGAGCAGCACCGGGAAGGTGATCAAGGTGCCGGAGCCGACGATGGTGTTGATCGTCCCGGCGCTGATGCCCGCCGCGAAGACGGCGAGCATCTCCCAGATGGTCACGGTGGGCCCCCCATGATCGGTGCGGTGAGCACCGATCATGCCAAGCAGCGGCGGTCCTAGTCGACCGGGGGTACTTCGCGGCGCTCGACGCCGGTGTCGGGGGCCTTGGCTCCGGTGTTGAAGCCCGGGACGCCTCCGCCGAGGTTACCGAAGGCGCCGGAGAGGCCCTTGAGGGCGTCGCCGATCTCGCTGGGGACGATCCAGAGCTTGTTGGCGTCGCCCTCGGCGATCTTCGGGAGCATCTGGAGGTACTGGTACGAGAGCAGCTTCTGGTCCGGGTCGCCGGCGTGGATGGACTCGAAGACGGTCCGGATGGCCTGGGCCTCGCCCTCGGCGCGCAGGGCGGCGGCCTTCGCCTCGCCCTCGGCGCGCAGGATGGCCGACTGCTTCTCGCCCTCGGCGGTGAGGATCTGCGACTGCCTGATGCCCTCGGCGGTGAGGATCGCGGCGCGCTTGTCCCGGTCTGCGCGCATCTGCTTCTCCATCGAGTCCTGGATGGAGGTGGGCGGCTCGATGGCCTTCAGCTCGACGCGGTTGACGCGGATGCCCCACTTGCCGGTGGCCTCGTCGAGGACGCCGCGCAGGGCCGCGTTGATCTCCTCGCGGGAGGTGAGGGTCCGCTCCAGGTCCATGCCGCCGATGATGTTCCGCAGGGTGGTGACGGTCAGCTGCTCGATGGCCTGGATGTAGCTGGCGACCTCGTAGGTCGCGGCGCGGGCGTCGGTGACCTGGTAGTAGATGACGGTGTCGATGTTGACGACCAGGTTGTCCTGGGTGATCACCGGCTGCGGCGGGAAGGGGACGACCTGTTCACGCAGGTCGATGCGGTTGCGGATGGAGTCGATGAACGGCACCACGATGTTCAGGCCCGCGTTCAGGGTGCGGGTGTAGCGGCCGAACCGCTCGACGATGGCTGCGCTGGCCTGCGGGATGACCTGGATCGTCTTGATCAGGGCGATGAAGACCAGCACCACCAAAATGATCAGGACGATGATGATCGGTTGCATCGCGTTCCCCGTGCCCTTCGCTGCCGGATGATGGTGTGATGATGATCGAGTTTCCCAGATCGACGGCCGTTGTGGAGCCGGTTCCGGCCACCTGACGCCGGCTGTGTCACATCACGACGGCCGTGGCGCCGTCGATCTCGACCACGTCGACCTGTTGGCCCGCCTCGAAGCTCATCGCGGCGTCGAGCGGGCGGGCCGACCACACCTCGCCGGCCAGCTTGATCCGACCGCCGTTGGCGTCGACCCGTTCCAGTACGACCGCTTGACGGCCCTTCAGCGCGTCCACCCCGCTGCTGAACTCCGGGCGTCCCGTGCGGTGCCGGGCCGCGAGGGGGCGCACGACGGCGATGAGCGCGACGGAGACGACCACGAAGACAAGCACCTGGGCGACGATCCCGCCGCCGAGCGCCGCGACGACGGCCGCGGCGACCGCGCCCGCCGACAGCATGCCGAATTCGGGCATCGCCGTCAGGACGAGCGGAATGCCCAGTCCGACCGCGCCGATCAGCCACCACACCCATGCGTCGATTTCCACATGGTCATGGTAGGTGCGCGGGTCGGCTCGGGACAGGGGGCATCGGCCCCGGAAGGGGGATCGGGCCGGATCGGAGCCTCAGCCCAGGGGGAGGCCGTGGGCCGTCCAGCGGTCGGCCGCGTGCTCGACGACCAGGGGGAGGCCGAAGCAGCGGGAGAGGTTGCGGGAGGTCAGCTCCATCTCGATGGGGCCCGCGGCGAGGACCTTGCCCTGGCGGATCATCAGGACGTGGGTGAAGCCGGGGGCGATCTCCTCGACGTGGTGCGTGACCATGATCATCGAGGGGGCCAGCGGGTCCCGGGCGAGCCGGCCGAGGCGGCGGACCAGGTCTTCGCGGCCTCCGAGGTCGAGCCCGGCGGCGGGCTCGTCGAGGAGGAGCAGCTCGGGGTCGGTCATCATGGCGCGGGCGATCAGGGTGCGCTTGCGCTCACCCTCGGAGAGGGTGCCGAACCGTCGGTCCAGGTACTCCGTCATGCCGAGGCGGTCGAGGAAGGCGCGGGCGCGCTCCTCGTCGACCGGGTCGTAGTCCTCGTGCCAGGTGGCGGTCATGCCGTACGCGGCGGTCAGCACGGTCTGCAGGACCGTCTGGCGCTGGGGCAGCTTCTCCGACATGGCGATGCCGGCCACGCCGATGCGCGGGCGGAGTTCGAAGACGTCGACGTCGCCGAGGCGCTCGTCGAGGATGCGGACGGTGCCGGTGGTCGGGAAGAGGTAGCTGGACGCGAGGTTGAGCAGGGTGGTCTTGCCCGCGCCGTTGGGGCCGAGGATGACCCAGCGCTCCCCTTCCTTGACGGACCAGGAGACGTCGTCCACCAGAGCGCGTCCGTCGCGGACCACGGATACGTCCACCAGCTCCAGTACATCGCTCATGAGCGCGTTGTCTCCCCATGCAGTCGTGTTCAGGTCGCGAGGGCTTGACGCCGGTGGGCAGCCCCCTCAGGGAAATCTACGCCACTGGTGGGACGAGTCGGCGCCCCGGTCCGTTCCTTGGGCGGCGTGCGGGGCGGAACGGGGAGGTACGGGGAGGTGCGCGCGGGCGGTTCGGCGCGCGCTTGGGGGCGTCGTCGCCGGGTCCTTACGCTGGGGGCATGCTCTCTGATCCCTCGGAACCACGTTCAGGTCGGCTCGCGGCGTGGGGCAACGCCCTGTTGGCCGGGGCCGTGTCGCCCGACGACGCAGCGGAGGCGGTCGTCGGCGACGACGCGGTGCACCGGGTGACGGGGTTGCCCGGCGAGTCCGGGCCGGTCGGGCTGACGCTGGCACTGGGTCGGCTGCGGGCCCTCGGGGTCTGCGGGTGGCGGGTCGCGCTGCCGGTGCCGGGGCATCCGCTGGGGCTCAGCGGGCCGCCGGAGTTCAACCGGCGGGCGCTGGAGGCGGAGGAGGCGGTCGTCGGGTACGGCGCGCCGTACGGGCTGGTGCCGCAGGTGCACGAGGCGGGTTCACCGGGTGATCTGCACGTGGAGGTCGTCTGGGAGTGTCTGCCGGTGCGGGAGGCGATGCCGGCGGACGTGCCGTCCCTGGGCGAGGCGGAGCGGGAGTTGGCGGAGGGGCTGCGGGAGGCGACGGCGGCGCTGTCGCAGCTCGACGTGGCGGCGTCGGGGCCGGTGGCTGAGGCGGCGATCGACGCGTACCGGGCGCGTGCGGAGGCGGGGCGGGCGGGGCTGGCCCCGGGGTATCCGCCGCGGGCGGTACGGGTGTGGGAGCTGGCGCAGCGGGTCGGGCTGCTGATCTCGCTGGCGTACGAGCAGGGGCACGGCGGCGCGGTGAGCGCTTCGGAGATGGCGGCGCGGGGGGAGGCGCTGCGGCCGGTGGAGCGGGTGGCGAGGCGGGCGCGGGTTGCGGCGTACAACTCGTACGTGGAGGAGTTGGAGCGGGGCGTGTAGGGCCTGCCCCGCTCCAGCGTGCGGCTGAGCACGGGCTGGCGGCTCGCGGCTGCACGCTCGTCGTGAGTTCTCCGCGCCCCCAGGCGCCTGCCCACTCGGGACAGACCGATATCGCGCGGCCAACCGTTCGTTATGGTTTGTCGCGCAGTTCCTCCCCCTACGCCCAGAGGGCATGGGAGGTACCCCCAGCGCCCCTGTTTGCCTTCCCCCGTCACATGTCTGCGGGCTGGAGGACAGGCTTTCAGGGGCGCGGGGAATCGACGGGCGCTGGTCAGCCGTTGACCGCGGCGTTGGCGAAGGCGGGGTTCAGGAGGCCGATCACGTTGATCGAGTTGCCGGAGACGTTCACCGGGACGTGGACCGGGACCTGGACCGCGTTGCCGGAGGCGACGCCCGGGGAGTTGGTCGCGGCGCCGTGGGCGTGCGCACCGGGGGTCGCGGAGGCGATGCCGGCGCCGGCGGCGACGAGACCGCCGGTGATCATGGTGATGGCGGCGGCCTTCTTCAGGTTCTTCACGTGGGTCATCCTCCTGGGCGTTCGCCGCGGCGGGTCCGCCGCGGCACGCACTGGAGAACGGCGAACGGACGATCAGGATGCGCCGTCCGGGTGATGTCCACCCGACAGTATGAATCTCCGATCAACGGGAACCGCGGCGGGACGCGCGGGTCAGTCGGTGAGGCCGTGGCGTACGGCCCACAGCGCGGCCTGCGTTCGGTCCGCCAGGTCGAGTTTCATCAGGATGTTCGAGACGTGCGTCTTGACGGTCTTCTCGGAGAGGACGAGGGCGCGGGCGATCTCCCGGTTGGAGCGGCCGTCCGCGATCAGGCCGAGGACCTCGCGCTCCCGTTCGGTGAGGCTGCTGCCCCGGCCGGGGCCGGTGGTCGGGTCGTCCTGGGTGAGCAGGGCCCCGGCGACCTCGGGCTGGAGGAGCACGTGTCCGGCGTGCACGGAGCGGATGGCGCCGGCGAGCGCTTCGGGATCGACGTCCTTGTACACGTATCCGGAGGCGCCGGCGCGCAGGGCGGGGACGACGGTGCGCTGCTCGGTGAAGCTGGTGACGATGAGGATCTTTGCGGGGTTGGCCAGCTCGCGCAGCCGCCGCAGGGCCTCGATGCCGTCGGTGCCGGGCATCTTGACGTCCATCAGGACGACGTCCGGCTTCAGCTCCTCGGCGCGGGCGACCCCCTCGGCACCGTCGCCGGCCTCGCCGACGACCTCGATGTCGTCCTGGACCTCCAGGAACGTCCGCAGTCCGCGGCGGACGACCTGGTGGTCGTCGACGAGCAGGACGCGGATCATGCGGTCACCCACCGGGGACCTCCATTTCGATGGTGGTGCCCTTGCCGGGCGCGGAGTGGACGCGGAGCCGGCCGCCGACGCCGCTCGCGCGGTCGCGCATGGAGACCAGGCCCAGGTGGCGGCCGGCCCGCCGGACCGTGCGGGGCTCGAAGCCCTTGCCGTTGTCGGTGACGCTGAGGACGGCGCCCTGGCCGCGGCGGGCGAGGACCACGTCGACGCGGTCGCCCTCGGAGTGGCGCAGGGCGTTGTGGAGGGCTTCCTGGGCGACGCGCAGCAGGGCCTCCTCCTGGGCGGCGGGCAGGGCCTTGGTGCCACAGGTGTCGAAGGTGACCCGGGCGGAGTGGGCCCGGTCGAGGACCTGTATCTGGGTGCGCAGGGTGTTGATCAGGCCGTCCTCGTCCAGGGCTGCGGGGCGCAACTCCACGACGGCGGCCCGCAGCTCGTCCGCGGCCTCCGCGGCGAGGGCGGCGACCTGCTGGAGTTCGCCCTTGGCGCGGGCCGGGTCGCGGTCGACGAGGGCGGCGGCGGCCTGGGCGGTCAGCCGCAGGGAGAAGAGCTTCTGGCTGACGGCGTCGTGGAGTTCGTGGGCGAGCCGGGAGCGTTCCTCGGCGATGGTCAGTTCGCGGCTGCGTTCGTACAGCCGGGCGTTGGTGAGGGCGATGGCCGCGTGCTGCGCGAGGATCGACAGGAGTTCCTCGTCCGATGCGGTGAAGCCGCAGCCGCCGTCGGTCCTGGGGCAGCGCTTGTTGGCGAGGAAGAGGGCGCCGATGATCTCGTCGCCGTCCTTGATGGGCAGGCCGAGGAAGTCGGACAGCTCGGGGTGGGCGCTGGGCCAGCCGCCGAAGCGGGGGTCCTCGCGGACGTCCGCGAGGCGTTCGGTGCGGGCGTCGTGGAGCATCGCGGCGAGGACGCCGTGCTGCCGGGGCAGCGGGCCGATCGCCTTCCACTGGGCGTCGCTGACGCCGTCGACCACGAACTGGGCGAAGCCGCCGTGGTCGTCGGGGACGCCGAGGGCCGCGTACTCCGCGTCCAGGAGTTCGCGCGCCGAGGCCACGATCGTCTTGAGGACGTCGCGGACCTCCAGGTGCCGGCTCATGGCGAGGAGTGCGGTGCTCACGGCCGAGAGGCCGGAACGCGGTCGATGGCTCATGGACCTCACGGTACCGGCGCGGGTGACCGTGCGTATCGGGCCGTCGACGGCGTCCGCTTAGGGCTCGGGTCCTAGGTCGAAGTGCCTTGTCGGATGGGGTCTCGGGGACGAGGTGGCGGGCCGCGGCCCCTTTCTACGGTGGGGGCGTCGGGCGTCGGCGTGTCCCGCGCCCGGGCCCGCGGGCACCGCGGGCGACCAGAGCACGTGAACACAGAGGGGATGGCCGACATGCCGGTAGCGCTGATCACGGGTGGTTCGAAGGGTCTGGGACGGGCGCTGGCGCTGGCGCTGGCCGAGCGGGGTTGGGACCTGGTGCTGAGTGCCAGGACGGCGTCGGTGCTGGCCGAGAGCGCCGAGCAGGTCGGGGCGCACGGGACGCACGTGGTGGCGGTCCCCGGGGACGTGGCGGACGCCGCGCACCGCGCTGAGCTGGTGGCGACGGCGCGCCGGCTCGGCGGTCTGGACCTGCTGGTGAGCAATGCGAGCGTGCTGGGTGCGGAGCCTTTGGTGCGGCTGGACGAGCTGTCGCTGGAGGGGCTGCGGGTGGCGCTGGAGACGAACGTGGTGGCCGCGCTGGGTCTGGTCCAGGAGGCGCTGCCGCTGCTGCGGGAGTCGTCGGCGGGCACGGTGATCGCGATCAGCTCGGACGCGGCGGCGGAGGCGTACGAGACGTGGGGCGGTTACGGGGCCTCGAAGGCGGCGCTGGACCACCTGGCGGCGGTCCTCGGGGTCGAGGAGCCGCGGCTGCGGGTGTGGGCGGTGGACCCGGGCGACATGGACACCGATCTGTACGCCGCCGCGGTCCCGGACGACGACGAGCCGCGGCCGACGCCCGAGTCGGTGGTCCCCGGCTTCCTGCGGCTGCTGGACGAGCGTCCGGTGAGCGGACGGTACGGGGCCCCTGCGCTCCTGGGGTCGGTGTGACCGGCCCGGGCGGCCCCTGTCGCCACCAGGGCGCGGCGGAGGCCGCCGCGCTGGCCGGGGCGGCCCTGGAGTCGCTGACGGTGCCCGACGCGCTGTCGGCGCGGGTGCCGGCGGAGGTGCGGGGCGCCGGCCGGGACGACGTACGGCTGCTGGTGTCCCGCGGGGAGCGGGTGTCCCACCACTCGTTCCGTGCGCTGCCGGCGCTGCTGCGGGCCGGGGACGTCCTGGTGGTGAACACCTCCGCCACGCTGCCCGCGGCCGTGAACGGCCGCCTGGGCGGCGTGCCGGTCGTCGTCCACTTCTCCACGCGCGGGGACGACGGGCGGTGGGCGGTGGAGCTGAGGTCGCCGGACGGGGCGGGCAGCAGCCGACGGCGCCCGGGCGGGCCGGCCGGGGCCGCGGTGCGGCTGCCGGGCGGGGCGCGGCTGGTGCTGGTGCGGCCGTTGGCGCCGGGGGCGGACCGGCTGTGGTGGGCGGAGGCGTCGGTGGGGGTGCCGGAGCTGCTGCGCCGCTACGGGCGGCCGATCCGTTACGCGTACACCTTGCGGGACCAGCCGCTGTCGGCGTACCAGACGGTCTTCGCGCTCCCCTCCCCCGACGGGGCGGGTTCGGCGGAGATGCCGAGCGCGGCGCGGCCCTTCACGGCGGGGCTGGTGGCGGAGCTGGTGAGTCGGGGGGTGCAGTTCGCGCCGGTGGTGCTGCACACGGGGGTGGCGTCCGCGGAGGCGCACGAGCCGCCGTATCCGGAGCGGTACGCGGTGCCGGCGACGACGGCGTGGCTGGTGAACGCGGCCCGGGCGGGCGGGGGCCGGGTGGTGGCGGTGGGGACAACGGCCGTACGGGCCCTGGAGTCCTCGGCACGGGGGACCGGAGCGGGCGGGCGCGGGGTGGTGCGCCCGGCGGCGGGGTGGACGGACCTGGTGGTCACGCCCGAGCGCGGGGTGCGCGTGGTGGACGGGCTCCTCACCGGGCTGCACGAGCCCGCGGCCTCGCATCTGCTGATGTTGGAGGCGATCGCGGGGCGACCGGCCCTCGCCCGTGCGTATGAGGCGGCACTGCGGGGCCGCTATCTGTGGCATGAGTTCGGGGACGTGCATCTCCTCCTCCCGGATGACCGCCGATAAGAGTCCTCACACATTGAGTTGCTGCTGCAACTCAATGTGAAATCGAAGGGGGCTCGATGTGAGCCCGGGCATAGGACGCAGGTCACTTACGAATCTCCCTAGTGGAGACATAAGGGCCCTGTGAGCGGGGACTGAGGGGGATCAAGGGCGTTATCGGGGCGCCCTTGTCCACTATCCAGGGTCGTACGTCACATGATTGCCACGGGTTTTTGCTGGCGCTAAGAATTACCTCTCGTCGCCGCCCGCCGTGGAGCGCAGCGCCATTCCGGCGAGCTGATTGCGACTTCCCCGATCCGAAGAGGTACGTCTGTATGTCCGCGACCAGTATCCGTATGACCAAGACCCGCAAGGTCTCGATCGCCGGTATCGCCGCCGCCGGTGTTGCAGCCATCACCCTCTCCCTGGTGCCCGTGGGCGCCACCGAGGCGCAGGCCGCCCCGGTGACCTCCGCCGCCCCGGCCGCCGCCGCCACCCTGAACACCGAGGCCGTCCAGGCGGGCGTCCTCAAGACGGGCCTGGAGGCCCAGAAGAGCAGCATCGACGCGCAGGTCCAGGAGGCCGTGCAGCAGGCCGTCCAGGCCGAGAAGGACGCCAAGGCCGCCGCTGAGGCCGCGGTGCAGAAGGCCGCGGCCGACGCCGCCGCCAAGAAGGCCGAGGTCGCGAAGAAGGCCGCGGAGGCCGTCAAGGCCGCCAAGCCGGTCGCGCAGAAGGTCGCCGCCGCCGCGCCGCAGTCCTTCCCGAACAACCTCGACGGCTGGATCCGCGAGGCCATGTCCATCATGGACAAGCACGACATCCCGGGTTCCTACGAGGGGCTGCACCGCAACATCATGCGGGAGTCCAGCGGTAACCCGAACGCGATCAACAACTGGGACATCAACGCCCAGAACGGCATCCCGTCCAAGGGCCTGCTCCAGGTCATCCAGCCGACCTTCAACACGTACCACGTGTCCGGCACCGAGTTCGACCTGTACGACCCGGTCGCCAACATCGTCGCCGCGGCCAACTACGCCGCCGACCGCTACGGCTCGATCGACAACGTCTTCGGCGCCTACTGAGCCGAAGGACACACAGACGCCTGGGGAGTGTCTTCAAAGTAGCGTCGTCCGCCCTTGGGGCGGGCCTGGCGGGGTCTGGTGCGTGCGATCGCAAGGCGGAGGAGGAAGTCAATGCGGTGGGGGTACCTCCCGTGCCCGCAGGGCACAGGGGGCCATTGGCGACCGACGACAACACCGCGAGCGTGCGTGCCAGACCCCGCCAGGCAGACGGGACTTTGAAGACACGACCAAGGGCGGCACCCCCCAGGGGGTGCCGCCCTCCGCGTGCGTTCGGGGCCGCTACTTGCGCATGACCTCCGGCTCGTGGCGGCGCAGCAGCCGGGCGACCACGATGCCGCAGACCACGCCGATGGCCAGCAGCACGCCGACGTTCATGCCCCACTGCCCGGCGGTGGCCTCCCACAGCGGGTCGAGGTCGTCGGGCTTCTGCTGGTCCCACGGCGGCATCAGCCGGCCGAGGTCGAGCGTGGCGGCGGAGCCGGCGATGGCCCAGCGGGACGGCATCAGATAGGCGAACTGCTCCAGGCCCGGCGAGCCGTACACCTTGAAGAGGATGCCGGTGAAGACGACCTGGACGATCGCGAACATCACCAGCAGCGGCATGGTCTTCTCGGCGGTCTTGACCAGCGAGGAGATCACCAGGCCGAACATCATCGAGGTGAAGCCCAGGGCGATGACCACCAGGCACAGCTCGACCGCCGGCGGCATCAGCAGGCCCTCGTCGGGCAGCTCGCGGGTGGCGAAGCCGATGCCGCAGATGATCACGCCCTGGAGGGCCGTGATCATCCCGAGGACGACCACCTTGGACATCAGGTACGCGGAGCGGGACAGGCCGGTGGCGCGCTCCCGCTCGTAGATCACCCGTTCCTTGATCAGCTCGCGCACCGAGTTCGCCGCGCCGGAGAAGCACATGCCGACCGCGAGGATCAGCATGATCGTGCCGGCGTCGCCGTTGAACTGCGCCTTGCCGTCGTCGGGGGCGGCCAGGCCGTAGTCGGCCGGGATCACCACGCTGACCAGGCCGAGGACGGCCGGCAGGATCACCATCAGGGCCATGAAGCCCTTGTCGGAGCCGATGACGGAGAGGTAGCGGCGCATCAGCGTGAAGAGCTGGGCGCCCCAGCTCTGCGGCTTCGGCGGGCGCATCTGCTGCGGTGACGGCATGCTCACGGGCTGGGCCGCGGCGGCCGGGTCGCCGCCCGCCTCCGCCGCGTACATCTGGTAGTGCTGCGAGCCGCGCCAGCGGCCCGCCCAGTCGTAGTCGCGGTAGTTCTCGAAGGCGGAGAAGACGTCGGCCCAGGTGCCGTAGCCGAAGAAGTTCAGGGCCTCGCCGGGCGGCCCGAAGTAGGCGACCGCGCCGCCGGGCGCCATGACCAGGAGCTTGTCGCACTGGTTCAGCTCGGCGACGGAGTGCGTGACCACCAGGACGGTGCGGCCGTCGTCGGCCAGTCCGCGCAGCAGCATCATGACGTCGCGGTCCATACCCGGGTCGAGACCGGAGGTCGGCTCGTCCAGGAAGATCAGCGACGGCTTGGTCAGCAGTTCCAGGGCGACGGAGACCCGCTTGCGCTGGCCGCCGGAGAGCGAGGTGACCTTCTTGTCCCGGTGGATGTCGAGCTTCAGCTCGCGCAGCACCTCCTCGATGCGGGCCTCGCGCTCCGCGGTGGCGGTGTCGCCCGGGAAGCGGAGCTTGGCCGCGTAGCGCAGCGCCTTGAGGACGGTCAGCTCCTTGTGGAGGATGTCGTCCTGCGGGACCAGGCCGATGCGCTGGCGGAGCTCGGCGAACTGCTTGTACAGGCTCCGGCCGTCGTACAGGACGTCGCCCTGGTTGGCGGGGCGGTAGCCGGTGAGCGCCTTGAGGAGGGTCGACTTGCCGGACCCGGAGGGGCCGATCACGCCGATCAGGGACTTCTCCGGGACGCCGAAGGAGACGTCCCGCAGGATCTGCTTGCCACCCTCGACGGTGACCGTGAGGTTGCGGGCGGAGAAGGTGACCTCGCCGGTGTCGACGAACTCCTCCAGCCGGTCGCCGACGATCCGGAAGGTGGAGTGGCCGACGCCGACGATGTCGCCCGGGCCGATGACGACGGTCTGGGACTTGGCCATCGGCTGGCCGTTGACGTACGTGCCGTTGTGCGAGCCGAGGTCCCGGAGCTGGAAGCGGCCGTCCGGGGTGGCGGTGAACTCGGCGTGGTGGCGCGAGACCTGGAGGTCGGCGACGACGAGTTCGTTCTCCAGGGCTCGGCCGATGCGCATGACGCGGCCGAGTGCCAGCTGGTGGAAGGTGGTGGGGCTGCGGTCGCCGTACACGGGCGGGGCCCCCGCGGCCCCGCCGTGTGCCTGCTGTGCAGCGCCGGCTTGAGGAGGTATGTGCGGCAGGTGCTGCGGCGCCTGCTGCGGGGCCGGTATGTGCTGTTGGTTCGGTACGGGCTGCTGGTGCTGGTGTTGCTGCTGGGGCCAGCCCTGCTGCGGCGGCTGACCCTGGGCGGCGGCGGCCGGATACGGCGCGGGCGCGGCCTGGGCCGGCTGCGCCGGTACGGACTGTGCCGCCGCCGGGGAGCCGACGGCGCTCACGGGCGGGGCCGAGAGGCCCAGCCGCGGACCGTCGGTGGCGTTGCCGAGCCGCACCGCGGAACCGGCGGTGATCTCGGTCTGTTGGATCCGGTGGCCCTCCACGTACGTGCCGTTGGTGCTGCCGTGGTCCTCGATCACCCAGCCGCGACCGCTCCAGCTGATGCTGGCGTGCCGCCAGGAGACCCGGGCGTCCTCGAAGACCACGTCCCCTTGGGGGTCCCGCCCCAGGGTGTACGACCTGGACGGATCGAGCGTCCAGGTCCTTCCGTTCATTTCCAGTACGAGTTCTCGCACTCCCTGCCCCACTTGCTTGTCCCCCGAATTACCCCCGCCACGGGGAGTCTAGGGATGGCGAACAATGGGGGGAACTATTTCAGGCGCGGCCCCTTCGCTGGTAGTCGGGCTGGTGAGGGCGCTCAAGTGCCGTACTGGACAGGCCCGTTGACGACGGAGGGGCGGGCGCGGACAGTGGTAGCCGTCCCGTGCTGCGGCGGGCCGCGGGCCATTGCGGCGGCCGGCGCGCGGGAGGGGCGGTCCGAGTCTGCGGGCTCTGAGGGCTTCGGGGGGCGGATCTCGTGCGCGACGCCGAACGCATCGACGGCACGGCCGGCGCGGGTCGTGGGTCACGGGTGCCGTGGGGCGAGGTGCTGCTGTCCGCCGTCGCCACCGTGAGCTGGGCTTTCGTCGGGATGGCGGGCGTGGCGGCGCTGGGGCTGCATCTGCTGGAGGCGGATGCGTCCGGGTCGCTCGGCCCGATGGCCGCCGCGGTGGTCGTCCTGGCGGTGGGCGGCTCGGTCGCGCCGTCGGGCGACGTGTCCGCGTTCGGCCTCGAAGGAGCCGGCGCGCGGACGGCGATCGACTTCACCCCCCTCGGAGTGAGCCTGGTCGGGGCACTGCTGTTGGCGTACGTCTTCCTGCGCACGGTGCGCGGGGCGAGGGTGTACGTCCCGGGGAGCGAACTCGCCGCCCGGGCGGGGGCCGTGGTCGCGCTGTTCGTCGCGGTGACCGCGGGCCTGGCGTGGGCCGGGCACGAGGCGATCACCTTCGACGGGGGAGAGCTGGGCCCGGGCGGCGCTTCCGACGGCGGCGTCGAGCTGCCCGGCCTCGGCGACGTCGACCTGCCGGACCTGGACGTCCCGGGCGTGGGCGACGTCGGCGGGCTGCTGCCGGACCGGTTGGGCGACCTCGTGGACGCGCAGGCGTCGGTCGGCTACCGCGTCGAGACCGGTCCGTCGTTGCTCGGCGCGCTGCTGTGGGTCGTCGGCGTCCTGGTCGTCGCGCTGCTGGCGGGGCGGCGGGCCCCGCTGCCCCGCTGCCTGGACCGGCTGGTCCGCCCGCTGCGGCCGGCCGCGTCGGCGCTGGTCACGGTGGCCGTCGTCGCCGTGCTCGCGGGGTACGCGGCGGCGGCGTACGCGGCGATCGGCGACGAGCATCCGAAGCTGATCGCGGGCTCCGCGCTGCTCGGGGCGCCGAACGGGGTGTGGCTGGGGATCCCGCTGGGACTGTTCGTGCCGTGGGACGGCCGGGCGGACGGGGATCTGGCGCGGCTGCTCCCCGACCCGTTGGACGAGTACCTCCGCGTCTCGGCGCAGGAGCCCGTCACCGTCGCCCGACTGGCGGAACTGGACGGACGCGTGTGGCTGCTGGCGGTGGCGACCGCCGTGATGATGTTGCACGCGGGGGTGCTGGCGGCGGCGCGCACCCCGCTGGGGCGTGGTGGCGCGGCCCGGTTCGCGGCGTGGTGTGCGCTACGGCTCGGGGCGTTGAGCGCGCTGGCGCTGCCGCTCGCGGTGTGGCTGACGGACGTCTCGGTGGGCGCCTCGCTCTCGGTCCTCGGCGTCGACGCGTTCGGCGCGGCCGTCGAACTCCACGGCCATCCGGGCACGGCGGCGCTGCTCGGCGCGGCGTGGGGCGCGGGGGCCGGTGGGGCGGGCGCGCTGCTGGTGCACGCCGCGGTCCGACGGAGCGCGGCACTGCGGGCGAGGGCCGAGCGGGGCCCCGAGCCGTACGCCCCGGGACCGTACGATCCAGGGCCGTACGATCCGGGCGCTCCGCACCGGCCACCGAACCCGGACACCAACCCCTACCTACGTCGGCCGCCGCAGCCGCGGGAGGGCGGCCCGGAGCGCGCTCCGTGACCTGCTCGCGGCCCCGTGACGGTGTCCAGCAGCCGGGACGCGTCGTCTCGCCGTGACCTTTCGCGGTTACGGTGGAGGCACCATGAGCGCTTCGCAGAAATCCGACGTACGTACCCTTCTGGTGAAGATCTTCGGGAAGGACCGACCCGGGATCACCGCAGGGCTGTTCGACACTCTCGCGGCCTATGCGGTGGACGTCATCGACATCGAGCAGGTCGTCTCACGGGGCCGGCTGGTGCTGTGCGCCCTGGTCAGTGCGCCGACGCGGCCGGGCGACGAGGGCGAGCTGAGGGCCACCGTGCACAGCTGGGCCGAGTCCCTGAGGCTCCAGGCGGAGATCATCTCGGGCACGGGGGACAACAGGCCGCGCGGCAGCGGGCGTTCCCATGTGACGGTGCTGGGCCATCCGCTGACCGCGGAGTCGACCGCCGCCATAGCGGCACGGATCACCGAGACCGGCGGGAACATCGACCGCATCTTCCGACTCGCCAAGTATCCGGTGACGGCCGTGGAGTTCGCGGTGTCGGGTGCGGAGACGGAGGCGCTGCGGACCGCGCTGGCGACCCAGGCGGCGCAGATCGGCGTCGACGTGGCCGTGGTCTCGGCGGGACTGCACCGACGGGCCCAGCGGCTGGTCGTCATGGACGTGGACTCCACACTGATCCAGGACGAGGTCATCGAGCTGTTCGCGGCCCACGCGGGCTGCGAGGACCAGGTCGCCGAGGTCACGGCGGCGGCGATGCGCGGGGAGTTGGACTTCGAGCAGTCGCTGCACGCCCGGGTGGCGCTGTTGGCGGGGCTGGACGCCTCGGTGGTGGACAAGGTGCGCTCCGAGGTGCGGCTGACCCGGGGCGCCCGGACGCTGATCCGTACGCTGAAGCGGCTCGGGTTCCAGGTGGGGGTCGTCTCCGGCGGCTTCACCCAGGTGACGGACGACCTCAAGGACCGGCTGGGGCTGGACTTCGCCTCGGCGAACACCCTGGAGATCGTGGACGGCAAGCTCACCGGCCGCGTCACCGGCGAGATAGTGGACCGGGCGGGCAAGGCGCGGCTGCTGCGGAGGTTCGCCGCGGAGGCCGGGGTGCCGCTGGCGCAGACGGTGGCGATCGGCGACGGCGCCAACGACCTGGACATGCTGAACGCGGCCGGGCTGGGGGTGGCGTTCAATGCCAAGCCCGTGGTGCGGGAGGCCGCGCACACCGCGGTGAACGTGCCCTTCCTGGACACGGTGCTGTATCTGCTGGGCGTCACCCGCGAGGAGGTCGAGGCGGCGGACGCCGAGAGCGAGACGGCCGTCGAGCACTGAGCCCCGCTCCCGCTCCCCTTCACTTTTCACCGACACGGCGGGCCCCGACGCACTGTGCGTGGGGGCCCGCCGTGTCGGTGAAGAGGGGCGCCGCTCAGCCGTGCGGCGTCCAGAAGTCCGTCAGGGTGCCGATGCCGTGCTCCACGGACTTCCAGGAGCCGGTGAAGTGGACGACCGCGAAGGCGGCGGTGGGGAATCCGCTGCGGTTCATCCGGGGCAGCAGATCGCCCTCGGCCTCGCCGGAGAGCGCGTCGGCCAGGGCGTGCATCCCGGGGTTGTGGCCGATGAGGAGGAGGTCCTTCACCTCGTCGGAGACCTCGTTCAGCACGGCGATGAGTTCGCCGAGCGACGCCTCGTACAACCGCTCCTCGTAGACGGTCTTGGGGCGGGACGACAGCTCGCCGACGGCGAGCTTCCACGTCTCGCGCGTTCTGGCCGCCGTCGAGCAGAGGGCGAGGTCGAAGGCGATGCCGGCGTCGGCGAGCCGGCGGCCCGCGACGGGGGCGTCCTTGCGCCCGCGCTCGGCGAGGGGCCGTTCGTGGTCGGAGACATCCGGCCAGTCGGCCTTCGCGTGCCGGAGCAGGACGAGCCTACGGGCTTCGGGAGATACGGAGGGTCCAGAGGACGAGCCTCCGGAAGACGTGGCGACGCTCATGCTCTCCAGCTTCGCACGAAATGAGCGGACGGGCGCGGGGTGTTGGGGGTCGGAACGCAGGGCCGGGAGGGTCGGACGTGCAGGCCGGACGGCCCGGTGGCGGGGGCGGTGGGATCAGCGGGACAGCAGGAACCGCAGGGAGTCCAGCAGGGGCCCGATCACGGACTGGCCGCCCGGCTGCTGCGCCTGCGCCGGCTCGGCCATCAGGGCGAGCAGGAAGACGAACGCGAGGACCGGCAGCACCAGGGCCCACCAGGGCAGCCGACTGCTGACGGGCTGACCGACGCCGCCCCGGGCGGGGGTGGACGGGTGGCTGGGGGCCGACATGGACGCCTCCTCGGGGCTCTCCGCGGTCCGGCGGAACGACTTCCACCGTACGGAGCACGCCCCGCGGAACCCATCCGGCAAGCCACCCACTTGCCCCTGACCCTGGCCCCCTAGGGGATGGTGGTGCCAGCCCCACCGTCCGGGTGTCGCCACACCCCCCGGGCGCACCGCCGGAAAGCCGACGGGCCCGCGGTCACGGGCCCGGCGCCAACTGTCGGATCAGGGTGAGGCGATGGTCGCGATGACGCCGACCACCACGAAGAAGCCGATCATCGTCGCGAAGACGAGCAGCAGCTTCTTCTGTCCGTTCTGGGGGTTCGGTTCGAGAACTGGTTGCATGGCCTCAGTCTCGCATCCCCGTCTCGTCCTCGATCGTGCGGTCCCTGCCCGCGAGCAGCCCGAGCGCGATCTGCGGCACCAGCAACCCGGCCATCAGGGCGATCGGCAGGTCCCAGCCGCCGCTGTGCTCGTACAGGACGCCCACCAGCAGCGGCCCGGGGATGGAGATCAGATAGCCGGTGGACTGGGCGAAGGCGGAGAGCCGGACGACGCCGGCGGAGGTCCGCGAACGCAGCCCGATCATGGTCAGCGCGAGCGGGAAGGCGCAGTTCGAGACGCCGAGCAGCAGGACCCAGAGCCAGGCGCCTTCGGCGGGGGCGAAGAAGAGGCCGGCGTAACCGGTCAGTCCGCTGAGGCCGAGGACGGCGGCGATGGGGCCCTGGGACCTGAACCGGGTGGCGAGCCGCGGGATCACGAAGGCGAGCGGCACTCCCATCACCATCGTCACCGCGAGCAGCAGCCCGGCCGTCTGGGCGGGCACGCCGGCGTCGCGGAAGATCTGCGGCATCCAGCCCATCGTGATGTACGCACCGGTGGCCTGGAGGCCGAAGAAGCCGCCGAGCGCCCACGCCGTGGGGCTGCGCACGATCTTCCCCGCCGGCCGGTCGGGCTCGGCCGCCGGTGCGGGGACGGCCCCGCTGCCGTCGCGACGCGTTCCGCCCGGGCGGGCCCGCCCGCGGTCGCGCACCAGCAGCACCGTCCAGGGCACCACGGCGATCACGGCGAGCACGCCCCACACCGCGAGCCCGGTCTGCCAACTGCCGCCCAGCGCGCCCGTCAGGGGGACGGTGGCCGCGGCGGCCACCGAGGTGCCGATCGCCAGCCCCATCGAGTAGAGCCCGGTCATGGTGCCGACGCGGTCCGGGAAGTACCGCTTCACGATCACGGGCATCAGGACGTTGCCGACGGCGATGCCGATGAGGGCGAGCGCGCTGGCGGCGAGGAAGCCGACCGTGCCTCCGGCGTACGGGCGCAGCAGCAGTCCGGTCGCGATCGCGACCAGGCCCGCGCAGACCACGGCGCCCGGTCCGAAGCGCCGGGCCAGGCGGGGTGCGGCGACGCCGAAGACGGCGAAGGTGATCGCGGGCACGGAGGTGAGGACGCCGGCGACGGCCCCGCTCATGTGGAGTCCGGTGCGGGCCTCCTCCAGCAGTGCGCCGAGGCTGGTGATCGCGGGGCGCAGGTTCAGCGCCGCGAGCACGACCGCGAGCATGACGAGCCGTACGTACCAGACGGAGGGGCGCTCCGGGGCGCCGAGCTCGGCGCGCGCGGGGGCGGCAGGCGGCTGCGTGCGCGACGGATCCGCGGGCGGCGCGGCGGGCTCGGAGGGTGACATAGCTCCATCATAGAATCATGGGATGATTGGTTGTCCAATGTGGTACGCGCCATAATGATCCCGACCGTCGAGGCACCGGCCGTCACCGGCCGCACCGGTCCCTCAGCTCCGCCCGCTCGGCCCGCCTCATCCGTGTCGCCCGCCCCACCCGTCCCGTTCGTTTCCGTCGTTCCGTTCGGTGCACTAGGAGCACTCATGTCGCTGACCTCCCCCAGGCGCTCGGGCCTCACCGACCAGGTGATCGCCCAGCTGCGGAACCAGATCACGTCGGGCGAATGGCCGGTGGGCTCGCGCATCCCGACCGAGCCGGAGCTCGTCGAGGAGCTGGGGGTCGCCCGCAACACGGTCCGCGAGGCGGTCCGCGCCCTCGCGCACAACGGTCTGCTGGACATCCGCCAGGGTTCGGGCACCTACGTCATCGCGACCAGCGAACTCGCCGGGGTGATGCACCGGCGCTTCGCCGACGCCGCGCCCCGGCACGTCGCCGAGGTGCGTTCCACGCTGGAGTCGACCGCCGCCCGGCTGGCCGCCGAGCGGCGCACCGAGCGGGACCTCAGACAGCTCGACGCGCTGCTGGTCCGCCGGGAGCAGGCGTGGGCCAGCGGGGACGCGGGCCAGTTCGTCGCCGCGGACATCACCTTCCACCTCGCGGTCGTCGCCGCGGCCCACAACGACGTGCTGGGCGAGTTGTACGCGGACCTGGGCGACGTGCTGCGGCAGTGGCTCGCCGACGACGTGGGCAGCGAGCTGCGGCCGGAGCACCACATGGACCACGCCCGGCTCGTCGAGGCCATCCGTGCCGGCGACGGCGACACCGCGGCGGCGGAGGCGGCGAGCTACCCCTTCATGTGCCTCAGCCGTCTACAAGGGGCTGGTGGCTGACCCAGACCGCGCGGACCTCCTTCCAGCAGCGGTCGGTCAGCTCGTGGTACTGGGCGGGGCCGACGTCGACGGGCTCGCTGTCCGCGTCCACGTCCCACCAGCGGTCGCACTCCACGTGCAGCCGGACCCGGTCGACGACGGGGTAGGGGTTGTGGCAGTACGCGAAGGCCCGGGAGCCCCGGACCTCGGTGCGGCAGTCGGCCCGGTAGGTCCGCTGCCGCTCGCGCGCCTCCCGCACTTCGCGCGCCTCGCGCGCCTCGCGCTCGTTGACGGAGCCCTGCGCCCGCCCCGGGCCGTGCTCGTGCGACGCCGCCCGGGGCGTCGCCCACAGCAGGCCCCCCGACAGCGCCCCCGTCAGCACGGTCGCCAGGACCGGCGCGGGGGCGGCGCGCAGGATCGTCCGCACAGTACGCACAGCAGGACCTCCTCGGCCGTACCGACGACCCGCGGGGCCGCGTCGGCTGCACCACAAGGGGGATTGCTCCTCCACCCTCCCCCGCCCGGGCGCCGACCGCGCGCGCTGGACGCCGAACGGGCGACGCCCCGCCCCCGCGCGCTGCGGGAACGGGGCGTCATGCGCCGTGGGCCGGGGCGGTCACACGCCCATCGTGTGCACGCCGCCGTCGACGTGGACGACCGAGCCGGTCGTACGGGGGAAGAAGTCCGAGAGGAGACCGACGATGCCGCGGCCCGCCGGGTCCGGGTCGGTCAGGTCCCAGCCGAGCGGGGCCCGCTCGTCCCACCCGTCCGCCAGGTTCTCGAAACCGGGGATCGACTTGGCCGCCATCGACTTGAGGGGGCCGGCCGAGACCAGGTTGCAGCGGATGCCCTTGGGGCCCAGGTCGCGCGCCAGGTAGCGGTTGGTGGACTCCAGCGCCGCCTTCGCGACGCCCATCCAGTCGTACACCGGCCAGGCGACCGTGGCGTCGAAGGTGAGGCCGACGATCGAGCCGCCGCGCTCCTCCATCAGCGGCAGACAGGCCGTGGCCAGCGCCTTGTAGGAGTAGGCGGAGACGTGGACGGCGGTGGAGACGTCCTCCCACTCGGCCTGGAGGAAGTTGAAGGCGTTCTGCGGGCCGAAGGCGATCGAGTGCACGATGCCGTCGAGCCCGGAGTCGTCGCTGGAGTGCTCGCGGATGCGGTCCGCGAGCCCGTCCAGGTGCTCCTGGTTGGTGACGTCCAGCTCGATGACGGGCACGGGCTTCGGCAGCCGCTTGGCGATGCGCTCGACGAGGGAGAGCCGGCCGAAGCCGGTGAGGATGACCTCGGCGCCCTCCTCCTGCGCCACCTTCGCGGCGTGGAAGGCGATCGAGGCGTCGGTGAGGACGCCCGTGACGAGGATGCGCTTGCCGGCGAGGATTCCGCTCATGTGATCAGTGACCCATGCCCAATCCGCCGTCAACGGGAATGACGGCTCCAGTGATGTACGAGGCGTCGTCGGAGGCGAGGAAGCGCACCGCGGCGGCGACCTCCTCCGGGCGCGCGTACCGGCCGACCGGCACCTGGGCGAGGATGCCCGCGCGCTGCTCCTCGGTGAGCGCCTGCGTCATGTCGGTGTCGACGAAGCCGGGCGCGACGACGTTGAAGGTGATGTTCCGCGAGCCGAGTTCGCGGGCGAGGGAGCGGGCGAAGCCGACGAGGCCCGCCTTGGACGCCGCGTAGTTCGCCTGACCGGCGGAGCCGAGCAGCCCCACGACGGAGGAGATCAGCACCACGCGGCCCTTCTTGGCGCGCAGCATGCCCCGGTTCGCCCGCTTGACCACCCGGTAGGTGCCGGTGAGGTTGGTGTCGAGGACGGAGACGAAGTCCTCCTCGGACATCCGCATCAGCAACTGGTCCCGGGTGATGCCTGCGTTGGCCACCAGCACCTCGACCGGGCCGTGCTTCTCCTCGATCTCCTTGTACGCCTGCTCCACCTGCTCGGCGTCGGTGATGTCGCACCGGACGGCGAGGAACCCCGCCGGCGGCTCGCCGGACCGGTAGGTGATGGCGACCTTGTCGCCGGCGTCGGCGAACGCCCGGGCGATGGCGAGGCCGATGCCCCGGTTTCCTCCGGTGACAAGAACCGAGCGGCTCAACGGATCACCCTTTCGATAGCGGACTGGTCTCCCCCGTACTGCCTTACGAAACTATCGGTCTCGGGACGCTCCCGGAGAATCGGGGCCTGACAGCGCGTCCCGCACGGCGCTGTTGGATCCCTACAGAAGTCCCTCCGCGCCGCCCGGGGCGGACCGGCCGGTGAAAGCGGCTGGGCAAGCGCCGGGCGCTCGGGCGATGATCGGCACGACCGGTGCGGCGACCGAGGCCGGTCACGACGAACAAGGAGACATTCGTGCCTCATTCCATCGACGCGTCGTTCACGGCGCTGCCGCTGAGGGCGCTGGCCGACGCGGCGCTCGCGCGGGCGCGGGCCCTCGGCGCCGACCACGCCGACTTCCGGCTGGAGCGCGTGCGCAGCGCGGCGTGGCGGCTGCGGGACGCCCGCCCGGCCGGTTCGTCGGACACCACGGACCTGGGGTACGCGGTGCGGGTCGTGCACGGCGGTGCCTGGGGCTTCGCCTCCGGCGTCGACATGACCATGGACGCGGCGGCGCGGGTCGCCGGGCAGGCCGTTCAGATGGCGAAGCTGTCGGCGCGGATCATCGCGGCGGCGGGCTCCGACGAGCGCGTGGAGCTGGCGGACGAACCGGTGCACGCGGACCGGACCTGGGTCTCCTCCTACGAGGTCAACCCCTTCGAGGTCGCCGACGAGGAGAAGACCGCGCTGCTGGCGGGGTGGAGCAGCCGGCTGCTGGCCGCGGACGGGGTGGCGCACGTGGACGCCTCGCTGCTCACCGTGCAGGAGAACAAGTTCTACGCGGACACCGCGGGCACGGTCACCACCCAGCAGCGGGTCCGGCTGCACCCGGAGGTCACCGCCGTCGCGGTGGACGGCACCACCGGCGAGTTCGACTCGATGCGCACGCTGGCGCCGCCGGCGGGCCGCGGCTGGGAGTACCTGACCGGCACCGGCTGGGACTGGGACGGGGAGCTGGAGCGGATCCCGGAGCTGCTGGCGGAGAAGATGCGGGCGCCCGGCGTCGAGCCGGGGCGGTACGACCTGGTGGTCGACCCGTCGAACCTGTGGCTGACCATCCACGAGTCCATCGGCCACGCCACCGAGCTGGACCGGGCCCTCGGCTACGAGGCGGCGTACGCCGGCACGTCGTTCGCCACCTTCGACCAGCTCGGGAAGCTGGCGTACGGCTCCTCCGTGATGAACGTGACCGGCGACCGCACCGCGGAGCACGGCCTGGCCACCATCGGGTACGACGACGAGGGCGTGGCGGCGCAGTCCTGGGACCTGGTCAAGGACGGCACCCTCGTCGGCTACCAGCTCGACCGCAGGATCGCGAAGCTGACCGGCCTCGGCCGGTCGAACGGCTGCGCGTACGCCGACTCCCCCGGGCACGTGCCGGTGCAGCGGATGGCGAACGTCTCCCTCCAGCCGGCGCCGGGCGGGCTGTCCACCGAGGACCTGATCGGCGGGGTGGAGCGCGGGATCTACGTCGTCGGGGACCGCTCCTGGTCCATCGACATGCAGCGCTACAACTTCCAGTTCACCGGGCAGCGGTTCTTCCGGATCGAGGACGGCCGGCTCGCCGGGCAGCTGCGGGACGTCGCGTACCAGGCCACGACCACGGACTTCTGGGGCTCGATGGAGCAGGTCGGCGGCCCGCAGACGTATGTCCTGGGCGGCGCGTTCAACTGCGGCAAGGCCCAGCCGGGCCAGGTGGCCGCGGTCTCCCACGGCTGCCCGTCGGCCCTGTTCCGGGGCGTGAACATCTTGAACACCACGCAGGAGGCCGGCCGATGAGCCGTACCAGCAAGCCCCACGAGATCGTCGAGCGCGCCCTGGAGCTGTCCACCGCCGACGGCTGCGTCGTCATCGCGGACGAGGAGTCCACCGCGAACCTGCGGTGGGCGGGGAACGCGCTCACCACCAACGGCGTGACCCGGGGCCGTACGCTCACGGTGATCGCGACCGTCGACGGCGCGCAGGGCACGGCGTCGGGCGTGGTGTCCCGCTCCGCGGTGACGGCCGCGGACCTGGAGCCGCTGGTGCGGGCCGCGGAGGCGGCGGCGCGGGCGTCCGAGCCGGCGGAGGACGCCCAGCCGCTGGTGACCGGGGGCGGGGCGGCGCCCGGCTTCGCCGAGGCGCCGGCCGAGACGTCGGCGGCGGTCTTCGCGGACTTCGCACCGGCGCTCGGCGAGGCGTTCGCGCGGGCCCGGGCGGGCGGGCGCGAGCTGTATGGATTCGCCAACCACGAGATGACCTCCACCTACCTGGGGACCTCCACGGGGCTGCGGCTGCGGCACGACCAGCCGAACGGGACGCTGGAGCTGAACGCGAAGTCGCCGGACCGCGCGCGCTCCGCGTGGGCGGGGCGCGCCACCCGGGACTTCGCGGACGTGGACCCCACGGCGCTGGACGAGGAGCTGGCGCGCCGGCTGGGCTGGGCGGAGCGCCGGATCGAGCTGCCGGCGGGCCGGTACGAGACGCTGCTGCCGCCGACGGCGGTGGCGGACCTGCTGATCTACCAGCTGTGGTCGTCCGCGGCGCGGGACGCGACCGAGGGCCGTACGGTCTTCTCCCGGCCGGGCGGCGGCACCCGGGTCGGGGACACCCTGAGCCCGCTGCCGCTCACGCTGCGCAGCGATCCGCACGAGCCGGGGCTCGAATCGTCGCCGTTCGTGATCGCGCACGCGTCGGGGGACGACGCGTCCGTGTTCGACAACGGGCTGCCGATCGCCGCCACCGACTGGATGCGGGCCGGGAAGCTGGAGCACCTGGTGACCACCCGGCACACCGCGGGGCTGACCGGTCTGCCGCTGGCGCCCGGCGCCGGGAACCTGATCCTGGACGGCGGGGGCGGGCGGTCGCTGGACGACATGGTCGCGGCCACCGAGCGGGGGCTGCTGCTGACCTGCCTGTGGTACATCCGCGAGGTGGACCCGGCGACGCTGCTGCTCACGGGGCTCACCCGGGACGGGGTGTACCTGGTGGAGGGCGGCGAGGTGGTGGGCGAGGTCAACAACTTCCGCTTCAACGAGTCCCCCGTCGACCTGCTGTCGCGGGCCTCGGAGGCGGGCCGTACGGAGAAGACGCTGCCGCGCGAGTGGGGCGACTGGTTCACCCGGGCCGCGATGCCCGCGCTGCGGATCCCGGATTTCCACATGAGCTCGGTCAGCCAGGGCGTATAGCCTCAGGCGTATAACCTCAAAGGGGCGGATCACGCGGCAGCGCACGGTCCGCCCCTTCGAAGTGCGTACCGAACGGGTACCGAAGCGAGTGCCGAGGAGACACGAGAGACGTGACGGACATCGTCGACGAGCTGAAGTGGCGCGGGCTGATCGCCCAGTCCACTGACGAGGACGCTTTGCGCAAGGCGCTCGCGGACGGTCCCGTCACCTTCTATTGCGGATTCGACCCGACCGCGGCGAGCCTCCACGTCGGACACCTGGTGCAGGTGCTGACCGTGCGCCGGCTCCAGCTGGCCGGGCACCGGCCGCTGGCGCTGGTGGGCGGGGCCACGGGCCAGATCGGTGACCCGCGGCCGACCGCCGAGCGCACGCTGAACGATCCGGAGACGATCGCCCAGTGGGTGAACCGGCTGCGGGCCCAGATCGAGCCGTACCTCTCCTTCGAGGGGGACAACGCCGCGGTCATGGTGAACAACCTGGACTGGACCGCGGGGATGTCCGCGATCGAGTTCCTGCGGGACATCGGCAAGCACTTCCGCGTCAACAAGATGCTCACCAAGGACTCCGTCGCCCGGCGCCTGGAGTCCGAGCAGGGCATCAGCTACACGGAGTTCAGCTACCAGCTGCTCCAGGGCATGGACTTCCTGGAGCTGTACCGGCGCTACGGCTGCACCCTCCAGCAGGGCGGCAGCGACCAGTGGGGCAACCTCACGGCGGGCCTGGACCTGATCCACCGCCTGGAGCCCGACGCCGAGGTGCACGCGCTGGCCACCCCGCTGATGACGAAGGCGGACGGCACCAAGTTCGGCAAGTCGGAGACGGGCACGCTGTGGCTCGACCCCGAGATGACCACGCCGTACGCCTTCTACCAGTTCTGGCTGAACACGGACGACCGGGACGTCGACCGCTACCTGCGCGTCCTCAGCTTCAAGAGCCGCGAGGAGCTGGAGGAGCTGGCGCAGCAGACCGCGGAGCGTCCGCAGGCCCGCGCCGCGCAGCGCGCGCTGGCCGAGGAGCTGACGACCCTGGTGCACGGCGCCGACCAGTGCGCCGCGGTGATCAACGCGTCCAAGGCGCTGTTCGGGCAGGGCGAGCTGGCGGAGCTGGACGAGGCGACGCTGCGGGCGGCGCTGTCGGAGCTGCCGCAGGCACGGGTCGCCGAGCCCGCGCCGGTCGTCGACCTGTTCGCCGAGGTGGGGCTGGTCGCCAGCAAGTCCGCGGCGCGGCGCACGGTCAAGGAGGGCGGTGCGTACGTGAACAACGTGAAGGTCACCGCCGAGGACGCGGTCGTCGGCCGTGAGGAGCTGCTGCACGGGCGCTGGCTGGTGCTGCGCCGGGGCAAGAAGAACCTGGCTGCGGTCGAGGTCGGCTGAGCGCCCGAGCGCGCGGGCGGTCGCCCCGCACGGGCCGGACGGGAAGCATCCCGTCCGGCCCGTGGTGCGCTTCGGGGCCGCCGTGCCGTCAGGTCCGCACTTTGTTGCCGCGGGTGGCCGCCCACACCCGGTCCCCCAGGGCGACCAGGATGATCGCCGCGATCAGTTGGAACGCATGGCGGCTCCAGTCGAAGCCGGGGGTCTCCTCGACGCCGAACCCGGCCGCGATCCAGTTGCCGATCACGGCGCCCCCGATGCCGCAGATGGTGGCGAGCCACAGGGGGAGGTGCTGCTTCCCGGGCAGGATCGCCTTCGCGATCAGCCCCAGAATGAAGCCCAAGATGATCGCCCACAGCCAGCCCATGGCGGCCTCCTCGTCCGGCCCCCGCGCCCTGGGACGCGACAGGCCCCTGCATCAGCAGTTACGCCGCCATTCTGGGCCCGTCCGTCATGGGCCGCATGTCGGGCGACCCATGACGTCCCCCGACGTCCCCCGACCTCGTGGCCGCACGGAGCCGGGCGTACCGTGGAGCGCGGCAGGACCGTTGGGGTCGCCGGGGACGACGGGCGGTGGGACGCGATGCGCAGACGGGTGGGGTCCGAGGTCTTCCGGATCACCGGGGCGCGACAGGGCCTCACCGAGGACGTGCGCGGACGCCAGCGCCGCTATGTGATCTCCATGTCGGTGCGGACGCTGTCCTTCGTGGCCGGGGCCGTGCTGTGGAACGTGGAGCGGCACGTGGCCCTGGTGGCGGTCGTGTTGGGCATGCTGCTCCCCTACGTCTCGGTCGTGATCGCCAACGCGGGCCGCGAACGGCCGCCCTCCCTGCCGTCGACCTTCGTGTCCGCGGCCCCCGCACCGATGCTCGAAGCGACGCCCTCGAAGGTCACGTCGCGGGCCCCCGGCGGGTCCGGGAAAAGCGCGACTGAATAGTGAAGTTCCGGTGCACTGCGGGCCGTTACCCGTGGCATACTTCCTACGCGCTCCGCATCCCCCGTCGGAGCGATGGACCGACGCCGGGCAGCTCCCCCCGTGGCTGCTCGGCGTCGCCGTTCCCGGGCCCCGCGGCGACGGTGCGTCCGCGACACGGGGACAATGGATCGGTGATCTTCGACCCGGTCTACGACGAGAACCCGATCTGCTCCGCCAAGGGCTGCCGTGCGACGGCGGTGTGGGTGCTGGCCTGGAACAACCCCAAGCTGCACACCCCGGAGCGCCGCAAGACGTGGATCGCCTGCGACGAGCACCGACAGCACCTCGCCGACTTCCTCGACCTCCGCGGCTTCCTGAAGGAGGTCGTCGCCCTCGACGAATGGAACTCCCGGCCGGGCGGCACCGTCTAGCGGCTCAGCGGGGTCACCTGCTCGACGCGTGACAGCTTCTGGGGGTTGCGCACCGCGTACAGGCCGGTGACCAGGCCGTCGTCGACGCGTACGGTCATGACGGTGTCGACCTCGCCGTCGACCCGGAGGATCAGCGCCGGGTGGCCGTTGACCTGCGCCGGCGTCAGTTCGGCCGTGGCGCCGAACTTGCCGAGGCCGGTCATCAGCGCGGCCACCGGCGCGGCTCCCACGACGGGGGCCAGCACCGCCTGGACGACCCCGCCGCCGTCGCCGAGGAGGACGACGTCCGGCGCGAGGACGTCGAGCAGCCCCTGGAGGTCGCCCGTCGCGACCGCCCCGTGGAACGCCGCGATGGCCTCGCGCGTCCGGGTCGGGGAGACGGTGCCGCGCGGTCGACGGGCCGCGACGTGCCCCCGTGCCCGGTGCGCGATCTGGCGGACCGCGGCCGGGCTCTTGTCGACGGCTTCCGCGATCTCGTCGTAGCCGAGGTCGAAGACGTCGCGCAGCACGAACACCGCCCGCTCGGTCGGGGCGAGGGTCTCCAGCACCAGCAGCATCGCCGTCGAGACGCTGTCGGCGAGCGCGACGTCCTCGGCGACGTCGGGCGTGGTGAGGAGGGGTTCGGGCAGCCAGGGTCCGACGTAGGACTCCTTGCGCCGGCGCAGGGTGCGCAGCCGGCTCAGCGCCTGGCGGGTGGTGATGCGGACCAGGTAGGCACGGTGGTCCCGGACGGCGTCGAGGTCGACGCCCGCCCAGCGCATCCAGGTCTCCTGGAGGACGTCCTCGGCGTCGGCGGCCGAGCCGAGCATCTCGTAGGCGACGGTGAAGAGCAGGTTGCGGTGGGCGACGAACGCCTCGGTGGCGGGGTCCGTACGAGGTCCTCGGGCGGACGTCCCTGCCTGGTGTTCCGCTCGCTCGTGGTGCGCTTCCACTGGGTTCTCCCGTCAGTTCACCGACATCCTTGTCGCGCACAGGACGTCCGCCGGCGCCGCCGTGTGACAGCCGCGGCCGGTGGCGCTCGTCACACGCCGCAGCTGTCACAGGGGGCGGAGCGTCGGCATCTCCATGTCGTCACGACGCCGCGCGAACGATCCGCGCGGCGCACAACCCCACGAGTGAGGATCCGTCATGGAACCCCGTTTCAACCTGTTCGACAGCCCGGTCGCCGCGAAGGTCGCGAAGCGGTTCTACAACGTCGCGGCGGTGCTGGAGCAGTCGACGCTGCCGAAGGCCCTGCGTGAGCTGGTGGAACTGCGGGTGGGCCAGCTCAACGGCTGCGGCTTCTGCGTCGACGTCCACACCAAGGAGGCGGCGGCTGCCGGCGAGAGCGCGCTGCGGCTGAACCTGGTCGCCGCGTGGCGGCACACCACGGTCTTCACCGAGGCCGAGCGGGCTGCGCTGGCGCTGGCCGAGGAGGGCACCCGCCTGGGTGACCAGGGCGTGTCCGACGCGACGTGGGCGCAGGTGCGCAGGCACTACGACGACGACCAGGTCGGTGCGCTGGTGTGCCTGGTCTCCCTGATCAACGCGGCCACGCGGATGAACGTGATCGTGCACAACCCGGGAGGTTCGTACGAGCCGGGGATGTTCTCCGGGCTGTCGAACTGAGCGGGGCGCGCTGAGGGAGGCGTACGGGGAGGGCGTGCCGAGGGGCCCGTACGGCGCCCTGCTCAGCCGCCGATGGCGGACATGGGGCGGTCCGGCTGGAGGAAGGAGGGGTCGTCGAGCCCCGAGCCGGCCTTCTTGCCCCACATCGCGAGCCGCCAGATGCGGGCGATCTCCCCGTCCGGCTCCCCGGAGCGCAGGGCCTCGCGCAGATCGGTCTCCTCGCGGGCGAACAGGCACGTGCGCACCTGTCCGTCGGCGGTGAGCCGGGTGCGGTCGCAGGCGGCGCAGAAGGGGCGGGTGACGGAGGCGATCACCCCGACCCGGTGGGGGCCGCCGTCCACGATCCAGCGCTCGGCGGGTGCGGAGCCGCGCTCCTCGCCGGGCTCGGGGGCGAGGGCGAAGCGGGTGCGCAGCGAGGCGAGGATGTCACCGGCGGTGATCATGCCGTCCCGCTGCCAGCCGTGCTGGGCGTCCAGCGGCATCTGCTCGATGAACCGCAGCTCGTAGTCGTGGGCGAGGGCCCAGGCGAGCAGGTCGGGGGCCTCGTCGTCGTTGTGGCCGGGCATCAGCACGGCGTTCACCTTGACGGGGGTGAGGCCGGCGGTGTGCGCGGCGTGCAGTCCGGTGAGCACGTCCTGGAGGCGGTCGCGACGGGTGAGGGTCTTGAAGACCTCGGGCCGCAGGGTGTCCAGGGAGACGTTCACCCGGTCGAGGCCGGCGTCCTTGAGGGCGGCGGCGACGCGGCCGAGCCCGATGCCGTTGGTCGTCAGCGACAGCTGGGGGCGGGGGTCGAGGGCGGCGCAGCGCTCCACGATCCCGACGAGCCCGGGCCGCAGCAGGGGCTCGCCGCCGGTGAAGCGGACCTCGGTGACGCCGAGGTCGGTGACGGCGATGCGGACCAGCCGGACGATCTCGTCGTCGGTGAGGAGGTCGGGCTTGGCCAGCCACTGGAGCCCTTCTTCGGGCATGCAGTAGGTGCACCGGAGATTGCACCGGTCCGTCAGCGAGACCCTGAGGTCCGTGGCGGTCCGGCCGTAAGTGTCGACGAGCACGTTCGGCCCCTCCCCCGACGAGACGAAGACGGCTGGTACGCGAGGTACCGATCCTTTGTCCGAGCCTACGCCAGACGTACGACAGCACGCGTAGTCACGGTGCTGCCGGAAGTGGCGCGGCCGTGTCGTAGGACCCTACGAAGTCCGACGGCACGGCCGCGTTCCGGTGTCCGGTGCGCTGAGCGATCAACGGTGGGGCCGGGCGGCCACCGGGGCGCGCCGCCCGGTCAGTGGGCGCCGACGCCGGTGAGGGACTTGACCTCCAGCTCCGCGTACTTGCCCTTGTCGGGCTTCTCCTTGGTCAGGACGGAGCCGAGCCAGCCGAGCAGGAAGCCCAGCGGGATGGAGACGATGCCGGGGTTCTCCAGCGGGAACCAGTAGAAGTCGGCGTTCTTGAACATCGACGTCGGCTTGCCGGAGACCACGGGCGAGAAGAGGACCAGCAGGACGGAGGAGACCAGACCGCCGTAGATGGACCACAGGGCGCCCTGGGTGGTGAACCGCTTCCAGAAGAGGCTGTAGAGGATCGTCGGCAGGTTCGCGGACGCGGCGACCGCGAAGGCGAGGGCGACGAGCCCGGCGACGTTCAGATCGCGGGCGAGGGCGCCGAGCCCGATGGAGACGACGCCGATGGCGACGGTGGCCCAGCGGGCGGCGCGGACCTCCTCCTTCTCGGTCGCCTTCCCCCTGCGGATGACGTTGGCGTAGATGTCGTGGGCGAAGGACGACGACGAGGCGAGGGTCAGACCGGCGACGACGGCGAGGATGGTGGCGAAGGCCACGGCAGAGATCACCGCGAGGAGGATCGCCCCACCAGCGGAGTCGGTGCCTCCGATGTGCAGGGCGAGCAGCGGGGCGGCGGTGTTGCCCGCCTTGTTGGACTCGCTGATCTCCGCCGGTCCCACGATCGCCGCGGCGCCGAAGCCGAGGGCGATGGTCATCAGGTAGAAGGCGCCGATGATGCCGATGGCCCAGTTGACGGACTTCCGGGCGGCCTTGGCGGTGGGGACGGTGTAGAACCGGATCAGGATGTGCGGCAGTCCCGCGGTGCCGAGGACGAGGGCGATGCCCAGCGAGATGAAGTCCAGCTTGGACGTGCCCGTGGCGCCGTACTTCAGGCCCGGCTCCAGGAAGGACGCGCCGTGGCCGCTCTTCTCGGCGGCGGTGCCGAGGAGGTCGGAGATGTTGAAGTTGAACTTCAGCAGCACCAGGAACGTGATGAGGAGCGTACCGGCGATGAGCAGCACCGCCTTGACCATCTGGACCCAGGTGGTGCCCTTCATCCCGCCGATGGTGACGTAGAGGATCATCAGGATGCCGACCAGGGCGACGATCAGCACCTTGCCCGCGTCGTTGGTGATCCCCAGGAGGAGGGAGACCAGCACGCCCGCGCCGGCCATCTGGGCCAGCAGGTAGAAGATCGACACGACGATGGTGGACGTGCCGGCCGCGGTGCGGACCGGGCGCTGGCGCATCCGGTAGGCGAGCACGTCGCCCATGGTGAAGCGGCCGGAGTTGCGCAGCGGCTCGGCGACCAGCAGCAGGGCGACGAGCCAGGCCACCAGGAAGCCGATGGAGTACAGGAAGCCGTCGTAGCCGAAGAGGGCGATGGCGCCGGCGATGCCGAGGAAGGACGCGGCGGACATGTAGTCGCCGGAGATCGCCAGACCGTTCTGGAAGCCGGTGAACTGACGGCCGCCGGCGTAGAAGTCGGCGGCGCTCTTGGTCTGCCGGCCGGCCCAGACGGTGATGATCAGGGTGGCCACGACGAAGAGGCCGAAGAGGGTGATGATCAGCGGCCGGTGCTCGGTGGTCGCGTCCTTGGCGGCCAGTGAGACGAAGGCGAGTTCGCCCACGGCGGGGTGCAGCGTGGCGCTCATGCGTCCGCCTCCATGCGGGACTTGATGGACTCGGCCAGGGGGTCGAGCTTGGCGGCGGCGTGGCGGGAGTAGAGCCAGGCGATCAGGAAGGTGGTGGCGAACTGGGCGAGGCCGAAGACGAGGGCGACGTTGATGTGGCCGATCACCTGGGTGCCCATGAAGCCGCCCGCGTAGTTCGACAGCAGGACGTACAGGAGGTACCAGGTGACGAAGGCGACGGTCAGCGGGAAGGCGAAGGAGCGGTGGGCGTGCCGGAGCCGGCCGAACTCCTCGCTCTCCTGGACCTGGACGAACTGCTCGGTGCTGGGCTGAGCGGGTGCGGGGACCGTGTTGCCCGGGGGCGGGGGTGCGTCGGTAGTCACGGAATCTCCTCGTGACGCGGGTGTCGTCGGACTGGACAAGGCGGACCTTCGTTCCACGGGGTCAGGGGCGGTTTGATGTTGCTCCACCCCCTGACAACGGCACGGGGAGCACGCCGGGCCGGTTCAACTTCGGTCTTTTTTCTTGGAGCTTTCTTTCGTTTTTCCGCTCGAACACATTGATGACGACCAAGATCAACGATAGTTTCGCTCGTCATGTACCCGCCCAAAAAGCACACCGTGCCGGGCGGGTGGACACCAGTGTTTCGACACCGATGATGTGGAGAACCCATGGCTCATCCGGGATCCAGACGACGGCGTGTCATCGCCCTGCCGGCCGGTCTGGCGCTCACGGCCTCGCTCGGCTTCCTCCCCGCGGGGGCCGCGACGGCCGCCCCGGCGACGGCCGCCCCGGCGGCGGACGGCCAGGCGGCGGTCAAGGCGGTCTCGACCGACGGTCCCAAGCTGTCGTACGTGGTGAACGTGAAGGGCGGCCACGGGGTCGCCAAGTCGGTCAAGAAGGCGATAGCCGCGGCCGGCGGCACGATCGTGACGTCCTACGACCGAATAGGCGTCATCGTCGTCCACTCCCAGAACCCGGCCTTCGGGCCGACGATCCGCGCGGTCAAGGGCGTGGAGTCGGCGGGCGCCACCCGCACCGCGCCGATCTCCGCGGTCCAGGACACCGCGATCGACTCCGAGCGCCCGCTGACCTCCCAGGAAGCCGCCGCCGCGGCCCGGGTCGCCGACGGCGGCCAGGACCCGCTGGAGCCGCTCCAGTGGAGCCTGCCCGCCATCAAGGCGGACAAGGCGCACGAGCGCACCCTGGGCAGCAAGAAGGTCACGGTCGCCGTCATCGACACCGGCGTCGACGACACGCACCCCGACCTGGCGCCCAACTTCGACACCCGCGCCTCGGCGAACTGCGTCACCGGCAAGGCGGACACCACGCCCGGCTCCTGGCGCCCCGGCCCGACCGAGTCCGACCACGGCACGCACGTCGCGGGCACCATCGCCGCGGCCAAGAACGGCGTCGGCGTCACGGGCGTCGCGCCCGGCGTGAAGGTCTCCGGCATCAAGGTGTCCAACCCCGACGGGTTCTTCTACACCGAGGCCGTGGTCTGCGGCTTCATGTGGGCCGCGGAGAACGGCGTCGAGGTCACCAACAACAGCTACTACGTCGACCCGTGGCTGTTCAACTGCCGCAACGACGCCGACCAGGCCGCCCTGGTGGAGTCGCTGGCGCGGGCCACCCGGTACGCCGAGCGCAAGGGCGCGGTCAACGTGGCCGCCGCCGGCAACTCGCGGATGGACCTCGCGGCCGACGAGCTGACCGACACCACGAGCCCCAACGACACCACCGCGGTGACGCGGAAGGTCGACCCGAGCCAGTGCCTGGACATCCCGACGCAGCTGCCGGGCGTCGTGACGACGTCCTCGCTGGGCGCGAAGGGGCTGAAGTCGTCGTTCTCGAACTACGGCGACGACGTGATCGACATCTCCGCGCCCGGCGGTGACGCCACCCGCTACCAGACGCCGGAGGGCCCGGCGGTGGACGGCCGCATCCTGTCCACGCTGCCGAACGGCGGTTACGGCTACAAGGCCGGTACGTCGATGGCCTCGCCGCACGTCGCGGGCGTGGCCGCGCTCATCAAGTCGAAGCACCCGAACGCGTCGCCGGCGCTGGTGAAGAACCTCCTGGCCGCGCAGGCGGACGACCGGGAGTGCACCAACCCGTACGACTACAACGGGGACGGTGTGGTCGACGCGGTGTGCGAGGGCGACGTCCGCAAGAACGGCTTCTACGGCGAGGGCGTGACCGACGCCCTCGACGCGGTCCGCCGCTAACCGGGCCACGGGGGCGCGGGCCTGTTCACGGGCCCGCGCTTCCGCTGCGCGGGGCGGCGGGTGCTCCGTGCGGGTGCTCCGTGCGGGTGACCTGCCCGCCGTTTCCCTGCGGGAGCGTCGGTCTCCGCGGCCCGGTGACGGGCTTGTCGCGCAGTTCCCCGCGCCCCTAAAAGCCCCACCCTCGTCCGCAGGCGAGTGACGGGGGCAGCGAAACAGGGGCGCGGGGAACTGCGCGAACAGGCCATCACCGGGCCGCGGAGACCAACCGCTCCCGCGGGGAAACGGCGAGACCGTCAGGGGCGCTGGGGGTATGACCACCACGCCCTCACCACCGCAGAGGCGCCGAGGCAACGCGCCCGCAGGGCTACGGCGCGACTGTCAGGCTGGGCGCTGCCGCGTCGCGCGGGAGCGCGTGGGACAGGACGCCCAGGGTCAGGAGCAGCTGGCCCGCGCCGTAGATGAGCATGATCCAGACGTCCGGCACCGGCGGCTGCGGCCACTCCGCGACGCCGCTCGCGATGATCAGGTCCGAGACCAGGAAGAACAGGCCGCCCAGGCCCGCCACGGCGCCCAGCGTGCTGGAGCGCCAGGCCATCGCGGTGAGCAGCAGTGCGTATCCGGCGACGGGGACCCTGAGGTCCGCCGGCAGGCCCGGCCACAGCAGGGCCACCGCGACGACGAGCGCCAGCCCGTACGCGGGGGCGAGCACCGCAGAAGGGCGTCCCTCGCACGTACGGCGGAAGAGCACCAGGTAGCAGACGTGGCCGACGGCGAAGGAGCCCATTCCGGCGAGGAAGGCCCACTCCGCCCCGGAGAGCAGGAACACGTCGCCGCCCCACCCGAACAGCAGCGCCGCGACCAGCAGCCGCGGCCCGCCGCGCAGCAGCACCAGGGCGACGAGCAGCGGCATGAGGAGCGGTTTGGCGATCCAGTGGCCCTTGTCGGCGTCGACGACGAGCGAGCCGAGGTCGACGAGGAGGACGAGGGCGAAGACCGCGAGCAGCACGCGGCGCACGGTCTCCTGCGGGGACGCCGTCGCCGGTGCCGTGGGTGGGGTGGTCACGCGGTACGTCCCTGGGTGAGCTGTGGGGTGGTCGGGGCGTCGTCACGAGGCGCCGGGGGACCGGGAGGAGCGGGCGCCGGCTGCCACCCCGGCCCGCGGAAGACCCGCCCCGCCCGCTCGCCCCACGTCCGCGCCGCCCGGACGTCCCGGGCGATCGCGGCGTACTCGTGGGTGGCCACGCGCAGCGGGTTGTACGTGCCGATGTCCTTGGTCAGCCCGTAGACGGGCCGCTCGGTCTCCGCCACGAAGGAGCCGAAGAGCCGGTCCCAGACGATGAGGATGCCGCCGAAGTTGCGGTCGAGGTAGCCGCCCTGCGAGGCGTGGTGGACCCGGTGGTGCGAGGGCGTGTTCAGCACGTACTCGAAGGGTCGCGGCAGCTTGCCGACCCGCTCGGTGTGGACCCAGAACTGGTACGCGAGGTTGGTCGACGAGCAGAACGCGACCGCGGCCGGGTGGACTCCGAGCGCCACCATCGGCAGATAGAACGGCCAGACGGACCAGGTGGTCCAGGGCTGGCGCAGCGCGGTGGTGAAGTTGAACCTGCGGCTGGAGTGGTGGACCACGTGGCAGGCCCACAGGACCCTGACGACGTGGTGGCCGCGGTGCGACCAGTAGTAGAGGAAGTCCTGCGCGAGCAGCATCAGCAACACGGTCCACCACAGGACGGGCACCCGCAGCGGGGTCAGCTCGTACACCGCGGTGTAGACGGCGACGATCGGCACCTTCCACAGCAGGTCGAAGACCAGGCTGCCGAGCCCCATGGTGAGGCTGGTGGCGGTGTCCTTCGCGCCGTAGCCCGCCGCTTCCTCGTCCGGCCGGAGCCGGTAGCTGACCATCTCGACGACGGTGAGCAGGACGAACGCGGGGACCGACCACAGCACGACATCGGGCAGGTTGGTCATGGCTGCACCGTAGGCGCGGCGCCCGGGTCGCGACTAGACGTTGTTACCCACAAGTATGCGAGACGAATTGTCAGCAAGTTTTGGTGACTTCCACCAACGTGCGACCGGCCCCCCGCCACCAGGGCTCAGCCGCCGACCCCCACCGCACCGAGCAGGGACCCCGCCGCGTACGTCACCCCCATCGCCAGCGCTCCCCCGCCCACGTTCCGCACCACCGCGGGCCCCAGCCGCGCCGCGCCCAGCCGGGCGCTCCACCAGCCGGTGAAGGTGAGCGCCAGCAGCACCGAGCCCACCGTCACAGCGAGCCGGACGGACGCCGGGGGCAGCACGATCGCCAGCAGCGGCAGCAGCGCGCCCACGGTGAAGGCGAGGAAGCTGGCGCCGGCCGCGTGCCAGGGGTTGGCCAGGGCGTCCGGGTCGATGCCCAGCTCCACCCGCGCATGGGCCCGCAGGGCGTCGCGCTCGGTGAGCTGGACCGCGGCTTCCCGGGCGACCTCGCGCGTCAGGCCCCGCTGCGTCAGCAGCCCCGTCAGCTCCTCCAGTTCCGCCTCCGGCTCCTCCTTCAGCTCCCGCTTCTCGACCGCGAGCGCGGCCCGCTCGGAGTCGCGCTGGGTGGAGACGGAGACGTACTCGCCCGCCGCCATGGACATGGAGCCGGCGAGCAGTCCGGCGAGGCCGGAGGTGAGCAGGGTCCCCCGGTCGCCGGTGGCGCCGGCGACGCCGACGACCAGACCGGCGGTGGACACGATGCCGTCGTTGGCACCGAGCACGGCGGCGCGCAGCCAGTTGAGGCGGGTGCTCATGCCGGACGCGTGGGGCTCGTGGTGGGGGCCGGCGCCGCCCGGGGCCGGGGGTTCGTCGTGCGTCACCCCGGGAGGTTCCCACCGAACGGGCCATCGCGCGCGGACCGACCCGCGCCGCGCGAGCTGCCGGCCCGTCAGTTCCGCCGGCCGCCGACGCGAAGGGCTTGCGGAACGGCCCGATTGGGGCGTCGGACACGGCGGGAACGGCGGTGCCGACAGCGCTGTCAGTGCGGCCCCGTATTCTCTGTGACCATGCTCGACGACAGGACGACGGCAGCGGCACACTGGCCCACCGCATACCCCCAGGGGTATGCGGTCGTCGATGTGGAGACCACCGGACTCGCCCGGGACGACCGGATAGTCTCCGCCGCCGTGTACCGCCTCGACGCCCACGGCGACGTCGAGGACCACTGGTACACCCTCGTCAATCCGGAGCGCGATCCGGGCCCGGTGTGGATCCACGGCCTGACCCAGGAGGTCCTGGTCGACGCCCCGCTCTTCGTCGACGTCGCCGACGCCTTCGCCGAGCGGCTGGCGGACCGGGTGCTCGTCGCGCACAACGCCATCTTCGACTGGTCCATGATCGCCCGGGAGTACGCGCGCGCCAGCCGCACCGCGCCCGTGCGCCAGCGGCTGTGCACGATCGCACTCGCCAAGGAGCTCGCCCTCCCCCTGCCCAATCACAAACTGGAGTCGCTCGCCGCGCACTTCGGCGTCGTGCAGCGCCAAGCCCACCACGCGCTGGACGACGCACGGGTGTTGGCGGAGGCGTTCCGGCCGAGCCTGCACGCCGCCGCGCGCGACGGCGTGCGGCTGCCGCTGCTGGAGTGCCGCCCGCTCACCGAGTGGTCGGACGGCCCCGCCCGGCCACGGGTCGGCCACCAGCCCTCGTACGGGCACCGACCCGCGGGCACCCCGTCGTACGGGGGGACGTGGCGGACCTCGCGGAAGCGGCCCCCCTGCCCCCATCCGAACCCGGGGCGGTACGAGACCGGGCAGCCCCTGAAGCAGGGCATGCGGGTCGCCTTCTCGGGCGACACCTCCGTGGAGCGCGACCTGCTGGAGGACCGGGCCTTCGACGCCGGGCTGCACATCGCCTCCAGCGTCTCCCGCCTCACCAGCCTGCTGGTCACCAACGACCCGGACTCGGCCACCTCCAAGACGCTGAAGGCGAAGACGTACGGCACCCCCGTCCTGGACGAAGCCGCCTTCACCCAACTGCTGCGGGACGTGGCCCCGGCGGACGACGGCGGCGACGGCAAGGGCGATGCGGAAGGCGGCGGCGCAGTCGGGTGACGCCCTCGCGTGCCGCCCCGCGATCGGCCCGCGCCGCCCGCACCCTGTGGCGCATGGCACGTTGCGAGGTCTGCGGTAACGAGTACGGGATGTCCTTCGAGGTGCACGCGCAGGGCGCGGTGCACGTCTTCGACTGCTTCGCCTGCGCCATCCACCGCATGGCGCCCATCTGCGAGCACTGTCGCGTCCAGATCATCGGCCAGGGCGTGGAGGTCCAGGGGCACTGGTACTGCGGTGCGCACTGCGCCCGCGCGGAGGGCGGGGCCGGCATCGTCGACCGCGTCTAGGGCGTGTCCGGCGGCGACTGCCGGCATCGGGCTCCCGGCCGCGGGAGGGGCCCCACCTCCGGGTGTCCGACGGGCGACAGGTACGGTCGGTCCGTGTACCGCTTCCTGTTGACCCGGCAGTGGGTGATCCTCACCCTCATCGGGCTCGTCCTCATCCCCACGATGATCGAGCTGGGCTTCTGGCAGTTCAACCGCCACGAACGCCGGGTCGACCAGAACGCGATGATCGCCCGCAACCTCGACGCCGCCCCGGTCCCGATCGAGGAGCTCACCTCCCCCGGCCACACGGTCCCGCGCGAGGACAAGTGGCGCCGCACCACCGCCACCGGCACCTTCGACCCGGCGAACGAGGTCGTCGTGCGCCGTCGCACCGACGCGGACGAGCGGGTCGGCTACCACGTGTTGACCCCACTGGTCCTCACCGACGGACGGGTGGTCCTGGTCAACCGCGGCTGGGTCGCCTCGCCGGCCGACCCCAAGGCGTTCCCCGAGGTCCCCGCCCCGCCCAAGGGCACGGTGACCGTCGTCGGCCGCCTCAAGGCCGACGAGACGACCAAGGCCAGCGGCATCAAGGACCTCGCCGGGCTGCCGCCGCGCCAGGTGATGCTGATCAACAGCGAGCAGCGGTCCAAGGCGATCGGCAAGCCGGTGCTGGCCGGCTACGTCGAGCAGACCTCGCCCAAGGCCGAGGGCAACACCCCCAAGCAGATCCCGGACCCCGACCACGAGTCGATCGGCGCGCACATGGCGTACGCGATCCAGTGGTGGCTGTTCACCACGGCCGTGCCCGTCGGGTGGGTGATCCTGGTGCGTCGCGAGGTCAGCGACCGGCGCGCCGCGGCGGCGCGCGAGACCAGCGAGCAGCCGGAGCCCGCGCACGCGTGAGCGGCCCGGAGGTTCGACCCGGCCCGCACCCGTACCGCCCCTCGTGTCCCATACGCCCCAAAAGAGTGACGTCGTCGCTCTGATTGGTCCGTGGACAAGACGGGAACACGCCAGAGCGTGACCCAACGCATCGAGGACTACGCCCTCATCGGCGATCTCCAGACGGCCGCGCTCGTCGGCACGGACGGCTCCATCGACTGGCTCTGTCTGCCGCGCTTCGACTCGGCCGCCTGCTTCGCCGCGCTCCTCGGCGACAAGGAGAACGGGCACTGGCGCCTCGCCCCCAAGGGCGCCACCCGCTGCACCCGACGGAGCTACGTCGGCGACTCGCTCGTCCTGGAGTCCGTGTGGGAGACCAGGACCGGCACCGTCAAGGTCCTCGACTTCATGCCGCAGCGGGACGTCACCCCCGACGTGATGCGGATCGTGGAGGGCGTCAGCGGCGAGGTCGAGATGGAGGCGGTGCTGCGGCTCCGCTTCGACCACGGCTCGATCGTGCCCTGGATGCGGCGCTCCGACGGCCACCGGGTGGCGGTCGCCGGCCCCGACTCGGTGTGGCTGCGCAGCGAGCCGCCGGTCAAGACGTGGGGGCAGCAGTTCAGCACGGTCTCCTCGTTCACGGTCGCCGAGGGCGAGCGGGTCGCCTTCGTCCTCAGCTGGCACCCCTCCCACCACCAGCGGCCGGATCTCGTCGACCCCTTCGAAGCGCTGCGGTGCAGCCTCGCCGACTGGGCGCAGTGGTCCGACCGCTGCCGGGTGCAGGGCCGGTACCGGGACGCCGTGGTCCGCTCCCTGATCACGCTCAAGGCGCTGACGTACGGCCCCACCGGCGGGATCGTCGCCGCGCCCACGACCTCGCTGCCGGAGGAGATCGGCGGCGTACGGAACTGGGACTACCGCTTCTGTTGGCTGCGGGACTCCACCCTCACCCTGGGCGCCCTGCTCACCGCGGGCTACCAGGAGGAGGCCACGGCGTGGCGCGACTGGCTGCTGCGGGCGGTGGCCGGCGACCCGGCGGACCTCCAGATCATGTACGGGCTGGCCGGGGAGCGCCGGCTGCCCGAGACGGAGCTGCCGTGGCTCGCCGGATACGCCGGCTCCACGCCCGTGCGCACCGGGAACGCGGCGGTCGACCAGCTCCAGCTCGACGTGTACGGCGAGGTGATGGACTCCCTCTACCTCGCCGCGCAGGAGGGCATCCCCGGCGAGCGGCACGCCTGGTACCTCCAGCTCAGCCTGCTCGGCTTCCTGGAGTCGAAGTGGCGCGAACCCGACGAGGGACTGTGGGAGGTGCGCGGCCCGCGGCGCCACTTCGTGCACTCCAAGGTGATGGCGTGGGTCGCGGCGGACCGCGCCGTGCGCACCCTGGAGGCGGATCCGTCGCTGCGCGGGGACGTGGCGCGGTGGCGCGCGATGCGGGACGAGGTGCACCGGGAGGTCTGCGAGAAGGGGTACGACCCGCAGCGGGGCACCTTCACCCAGTACTACGGCTCGCGCGAGTTGGACGCGGCGACCCTGCTGATCCCCCGGGTGGGCTTCCTGCCGCCGGACGACCCCCGGGTCGTCGGGACGGTGGCCGCGGTCCGCGATGAGCTGGGCTCGTCGGACGGCCTCGTCCGCCGCTACAGCGCGGAGGCCACGGCGGTCGACGGGCTGCCGGGGTCCGAAGGCGCCTTCCTCGCCTGCTCGTTCTGGCTGGTGGACGCGGAGCGCATGACGGGGCGCGAGGAGGAGGCGCGGGAGCTGTTCGAGCGGCTGCTCGCCCTGCGGAACGACGTGGGGCTGCTGGCCGAGGAGTACGACCCGGTCGCCGGCCGGCAGCTCGGGAACTTCCCCCAGGCGTTCAGCCACATCGCCCTGGTGAACAGCGCCCTCGCCTTCGCCCACGACGAGGGGGCAGGATAGGCCCATGGATCTTGGACTGAAGGACCGCGTGTACGTCGTCACCGGTGCGTCGAGGGGGCTGGGCAACGCGTCGGCGCGGGCGCTGGTCGCGGACGGCGCGAAGGTCGTCATCAGCGGCCGGGGCGAACGCACGGTCGCGGACGCGGCGGCGGAACTCGGGCCGGACGCGGTGGGCATCGCCGTCGACAACGCCGACGAGACGGGCCCGGAACGGCTGATCGCCGCGGCCCGTGCGCACTTCGGGCGGTTCGACGGCGTCCTCATCAGCGTCGGGGGACCCGCGCCGGGCTTCGCCGCGGACAACACGGACGAGCAGTGGCGGGCGTCGTTCGAGTCCGTCTTCCTGGGCGCGGTGCGGCTCGCGCGGACCGCGGCGGAGGAGTTGGGCGAAGGGGGCGTCATCGGCCTCGTGCTCTCCAGCTCGGTGCACGAGCCCGTGCCGGGGCTCACCATCTCCAACGGCCTGCGGCCCGGGCTGGCCGGCTTCGCGAAGTCCCTCGCCGTCGAGGTGGGCCCGCGGGGCATCCGGGTCGTCGGCCTGCTGCCGGCGCGCATCGACACGGACCGCGTACGGGAGCTGGACGCGCTGACCGGCGACGCGGAGGCGGCCCGCGAGGCCCACGAGGCGCGGATTCCGCTACGGAGGTACGGGGCGCCGGAGGAGTTCGGCCGCGCGGCGGCGTTCCTGCTGTCGCCGGCGGCGTCGTACGTGACGGGCGTGATGCTCCCCATCGACGGCGGCGCCCGCCACGGCTTCTGATTGTTTGTGGCTCGGTTCGCCTCCACCGCCAGCCACCCCGAACACGCAATCCCGGGGCGCCGCCCCCTTCCCCATGCCCGAAGGGCGTGGTTTTAGGGGCGCGGGGAACTGCGCGAGCAACCGCCCGCGGTCCGCAGAGACCAACGCACCCGCAGGGAAACGACGCGGGAGGCCGCAACCCCGCACCCCGCACCGCAACGCACCCCGCAGGGAGGGCGGGGCTACGTCACGCGGCGGGGGGCGTGTTTCGCGGCGCGGAGGTGGGACTCCGTGGGGAGGGACGCCAGGCCCGCCGAGTCCCGCGCGTGCGCCACCGCCTCCGACGTCAGCCGGTGCAACGTCCCCGCCGGCGAGGCGTACGGCTCCAACAGCAACCGCACCCGCGCCTCCGGCGTGCTGCGCCGTCCCCGCAGGGTGATCGCCGCGCGGGCGACCCCGTCCAGGGACTCCGCCTCGCGTTCGATGACGCCCTCCAGCGCCCGGCCCCTCAGCAGCGCGCCCTCCCCGTCGCCGCTGTCGACCAGCACCTCCGTGAGGCGGGCGCGGCGCAGTTGGGCGAGGAGGAGCCACAGGGCCAGGACGACGAGGACCGCGAGGGTCGCGAGGACGGCGGGCCACCACCAGCCCTCGGCGCGCCAGCGCTCGCGGTCCGCCCGGCTCAGCAGGACGTCGTCGGGTCCGTACCAGGGCCACCAGGACGGCACGTCGAGCCCCGCGCCCGCGGCCAGCACCGCGCCGCCGACGGCGACCAGGGCCAGTCCGGACAGGCCGAGCACGACACGGTTCACGCTCCGCAGCATCGCCGGCTCACCTCTTCTTCACGGGCGTGCGGGACACCCGCACGTTCAGCGCGGGCGGCTTCGCCAGCCCGAGTTCCTCGATCGCCGCGGCCGACGCGGCGTCCACGTCGGCACGGACCTTGTCGAGCGCACGGAAGTGGGAACGGGCCCGCACCGCCACCTTGGAGCGCCCCATGCTGACGCGTACGGACTGGACTCCGGGGACCTCCATCGCCCGGTCCCGCAGCACCAGCGCCGCCGCGTCGCGGGCGAGCCCGGCGCGTACGGTCGGTTCGTCGCGGCGCATCGGCAGCAGCCACCGCAGACCCGGGGTGAGGGCCATGACGACGAGGCAGAGGCCGAGTACGACGACGGCGCCGGCGACCGCCAGCACCCACGGCTCGTCCAGCCGCCACTGCGCGAGGTCCTGCGCGGCGGCCCGGCGCCAGCTCATCGCGGGCCGGCCGGCGCGGACGGCCGCGACGTCGTACAGGAAGACGCCGGCGCCGCCGAGGACGACCAGCGCCAGCAGGGCCGTCGGTACGCGCCGCACGGACCAGAAGCGCCGGGCCCCGCCCCTGCCGGAAGCGGGTTCGTACGACGCACCGGACGCGGACTGGTCCAGGGCGACGGCGGTCGACTGCACCGGTGTGGGTTCGGTCATCGGATCCTGCCCTCCGCGGCGCCGCGCGTGTGTGCCGAGTGCAGCCGTTCGACGGACACGTCCACCTCGGGCACGTCCATTCCCGCCAACGCCCTTACCCGTTCGGCGACCCGATGACGCACCGCACCGCACTGCCCGCCGATGTCGGACGGGTAGTCCAGGTCGAGGCTGATCCGCACCCGGGCGGAGTCCTGGTGGACGACGACGCTCGCATGCGGAGGAGCGCCGTCCCGGGGCACGCGCCCCAGTGCCTCCCGCGCCGCCTGCGCGGCGATCTTGGCGACGACCCGGTCGGCGATGACGGTGGCGCCGCGCTCCCCCGGCGCGATCCGCGTGCCGTCGACGGCCGCCGCGGACCCGTCACCGGCCCCGCCCGCCACCCGCCTCACCGCGGCCGGTCGCCGCGCTCGCGGGAGCGGAAGAAGTCACCGGCTTCGATGTCGCCTTCCAGGAAGCGGCCCACCACGAACCCGACCGCGCCGAGCGCGGCGACCAGCAGGAACGCGCCGAAGCCGCCGAAGTACCCGGCGAAGCCGAGCCCCATGCCGGCCAACAGGCCGACCACAGCCATGCTCATCGTGTGCTCCTTGTCCTGTACGCCGATCTGTGCGCCGACGCCGGAAACCGGCCCTTACTGGAGTCGTGACTCGGGCTCGTCTTCTTCCTCGTCGGGCAGCTTCACATCGCTCACGGCGATGTTGACCTCGACGACCTCCAGGCTCGTCATGCGCTCCACGGCCGAGATCACGTTCTCCCGCACCGCGCGCGCCACGTCGGAGATCGACACTCCGTAGTCGACGACGATCTCCAGGTCGAGGGCGGTCTGCACCTCGCCGACCTCGGCCTTCACTCCGCGCGTCACGCTGGAGCGGCTGCCGCCGGGCACCCGGTCGCGCACCGCGCCGAAGGTGCGGGACAGCCCGCTGCCCATCGCGTGCACGCCGACCACGTCGCGCGCCGCGAGGCCCGCGATCTTCTCGACGACGCCGTCGGCGATGGTGGTGCGCCCGCGGGACCCGGGATCCCCGCCGCGCTTGGTGATGGACGTCCTCCTCGACTCGTCGCCCGAGCCGGATTCACTGCTGGCGGTGTCGCTCATCGCGTGTCCCTTCCAAGCCCGCTCGATGACGGTGCCGGGCCCTGGTGCGGTTGCCCGCGGGGCCGTGCCGGACGCCCGGGAGTTCCGGATGGTCCACACGGCGCCCTCTGCTCCACACTAAGTGCGTCTGCCCCGCACCGCGCCGGGAATGCGGCAGGCTGGGGCAATGACCACTGCTGATGCGGTACGGGGGCGGCTCCGCCCGGGCAGAGTGCTTGCGCTGGGCGCCGCGGGGGACGGCGCGTGGTTGACGGAGGAGGCGGCGCGGCCGGTGCTGCTGCGCGCGGCGGCCGGGGTGCCGGGCATCCGCCTGGAGCGGGTACGACTGGGGCTCGCCGATCCGGAGGGCGCGGCCCCCTTCGTCGTACCGCCGCCGCCGAGCGCGCTGCCGCCCGGCCCGCTGCGGATCTCGGGCGAGTGCACCGTGGGGGCCGGGGTCGTACGACCGCTGCCCGCGCTCGCGTCCGCGCTGCGGGAGGCCCTGTTCACGGCGGCGGGCGCACTGGACCTGGTGGTCGACGCGGTGGATCTGCACGTGGCGGGGGTCCACGAAGACGAGGCGGGCGCCCCGCGTTCCGATCGGGGCCGGGGCGCTGCGCCGGTGGAGGGAACGGCGGCCGTCGAAGGACCGGTGGGCAGGGCCGCGGCGGCGGTACCGGGGGTGTCCCGGCTGACCGCCGCCCTGGGTGCGCCCGTGCACCTGGCGTCGGACCACGTGCGCGTGGAGGTGGCGGTGGCACGGGGCCACCGCCCCTTGGACGTCGTCCGCGCGGTGCGCACGGCGGTGGCCGGCTCGCTGGACGACGACCGCCCGGTGACCGTGCTGGTCACCGCCGTGGACGAAGAAGTGGACGAAGAAGAGGAAGCGTCCTAGTCGCCGATGCCGGCGAGGTCGCGCAGTCGGCGTGCCTGGGCCGCGCGTTCGGCGACGTACTGTTCGCCCGGCGCGCGGTCCGCGGCGCCCTGGAGCAGCGCCTTCGTCTCGATGACCGCGTCCCGCGGCGCGGTGAGCAGTGCGGCGGTCAGGTCGCTGACGGCGGCGTCCAACTCGTCGCGGTCGACGACGAGGTTGGCGAGCCCGGTGCGCTCGGCCTCCTCGGCGTGGACGAAGCGGCCGGTGGCGCAGATCTCCAGCGCCCGGGCGTAGCCGACGAGGGACACCAGGGGGTGGGTGCCGGTGAGGTCGGGAACGAGGCCGAGACTGGTCTCGCGCATGGCGAACTGCACGTCCCGCGCGACGACCCGCAGGTCGCAGGCGAGGGCGAGTTGGAAGCCGGCGCCGATCGCATGGCCTTGTACGGCGGCGATGGTGATGAGGTCGCGCCGCCGCCACCAGGTGAACGCGTCCTGGTACTCGGCGATGGCGGCGTCCAGCGCCTCGTCACTGCCGCGTGCGAGGTCGAGGAAGGACGGCTCGCCGTCGAAGCCCTCGGGCGTGAACGCCTGTCGGTCGAGGCCCGCGGAGAAGGACTTGCCCTCGGCGCGCAGCACCACGACCCGTACGCTGCCCGGCAACGACCGACCGGCCTGCACCAACGCCCGCCACAGCGCAGGCGATTGGGCATTGCGCTTCGCCGGGTTGGTCAGCGTCACCGTGGCGGTCTCGCCGTCGACTGCGAGACGTACGCCGTCCTGGTCGAGCACGAGGTCGCGTACGGCGTCGGACGTGGTCATGGGCGCCTCCGGGTCGGGGTGCAGTCCGTGCAGACTAGCTAAGCAACTGCACAGTAACCACCCGGCCGACCGTGTGATCCGGCCGGGTGCGCACCTACGAACGCCGGTGGGTCCACGCCCGTCCGTGTCCGTCCGGACGGCGTCGGGGACCGGCCGTCAGGCCGATGCGGCCTTCTTGCCCCGTGTCGCTCCGCCGCGTCCGCGCAGCGTGACTCCGGACTCGCTGAGCATCCGGTGGACGAATCCGTAGGAGCGGCCGGTCTCTTCGGCCAGCGCCCGGATACTCGCACCGGAGTCGTACTTCTTCTTCAGGTCAGCCGCGAGCTTGTCGCGCGCGGCACCGGTCACCCGGCTGCCCTTCTTCAGAGTCTCGGCCACCCGTGCCTCCTCATGGGAAGTGCGCTCTTGGACTTCTCATGATCACCCCTCCTGGGCTTCCTGGCCACCCATTCGGCAAGGTCCGTGGACGAGCTTTGCCCGGCGACGCGGGCCGTCCAAGCCGCCGCGGCGCCCGGCCGCGCGCCTGCAGGACGGGTCCACGCACCGCTTCCGGAGAGAGTTGCCAGGTCAGAGGTGGGTACGGGAAGAACGCGGCGGGGCGGGCGGCGCCCTGGGGCGGTCGTCGGAGATCCGCCAGGACCCACACCGGGGTACGAGATCGCCTCACTCAGATGACGGATCACCCCTGAGCCGAATGATCCATACGGAGTGGATCATTCCGTATGGAGCCGTGTGGCCGGTGCGCGCTGCGGGGGCGGCGGGGCGGCCGGGTCAGGCGAGGGTGACCAGGTCCGCGTAGTCCGCGCCCCACAGGTCCTCGACGCCGTCGGGCAGCAGGATGATCCGCTCCGGCTCCAGCGCCTCGACCGCGCCCTCGTCGTGGGTCACCAGGATGACCGCGCCCTTGTAGGTGCGCAGCGCGCCGAGGATCTCCTCGCGGCTCGCCGGGTCCAGGTTGTTGGTGGGCTCGTCGAGGAGGAGCACGTTCGCGGAGGAGACGACCAGGGTGGCCAGGGCCAGTCGGGTCTTCTCGCCGCCGGAGAGCACCCCGGCCGGCTTGTCCACGTCGTCGCCGGTGAAGAGGAACGAGCCCAGCGTCTTGCGCACCTCGACCAGGTCGAGGTCGGGCGCGGAGGTGCGCATGTTCTCCAGGACCGTGCGGTCGGGGTCCAGGGTCTCGTGCTCCTGGGCGTAGTAGCCGAGCTTGAGGCCGTGGCCGGGGGTGACCGCGCCGGTGTCAGGCCGCTCGACGCTGGCGAGCAGCCGCAGCAGGGTCGTCTTGCCGGCGCCGTTGAGGCCGAGGATGACGACCCGGGAGCCCTTGTCGATGGCCAGGCTCACATCGGTGAAGATCTCCAGGGAGCCGTACGACTTGGACAGCCCCTCCGCGGTGAGCGGGGTCTTGCCGCAGGGCGCGGGCTCGGGGAAGCGGAGCTTGGCGACCTTGTCGGAGACGCGCGCCTCCTCCAGGCCGGCGAGCAGCCGCTCCGCGCGGCGGGCCATGTTCTGCGCGGCGACGGTCTTGGTGGCCTTGGCACGCATCTTGTCGGCCTGGGCGTTGAGCGCGGCGGCCTTCTTCTCGGCGTTCTGACGCTCGCGCTTGCGGCGCTTCTCGTCGGCCTCGCGCTGCTGCTGGTAGAGCTTCCAGCCCATGTTGTAGATGTCGATGGTGGCGCGGTTGGCGTCGAGGTAGAAGACCTTGTTGACGACCGTCTCGACCAGGTCGACGTCGTGGGAGATCACGATGAAGCCGCCGCGGTAGGTCTTCAGGTAGTCGCGCAGCCAGACGATCGAGTCGGCGTCGAGGTGGTTGGTGGGCTCGTCCAGGAGCAGGGTGTCGGCGTCCGAGAAGAGGATCCGCGCCAGCTCCACGCGGCGGCGCTGGCCACCGGAGAGGGTGTGCAGCGGCTGGCCGAGGACCCGGTCGGGCAGTCCGAGGGCGGCGGCGATGGTGGCGGCCTCGGCCTCGGCGGCGTACCCGCCCTTGGTGAGGAACTCCGTCTCCAGGCGCTCGTACCGCTTCATCGCCTTCTCACGGGTGGCTCCCTTGCCGTTCGCCATCCGGTCCTCGTTCTCCCGCATCTTGCGCAGCACGGAGTCCAGGCCGCGGGCGGAGAGGATGCGGTCGCGGGCGAGGGTGTCGAGGTCGCCGGTGCGCGGGTCCTGCGGGAGGTAGCCGACCTCGCCGGAGCGGGCGATGGCGCCGGCGGCGGGGATGCCCTCGCCGGCGAGGCACTTGGTGAGGGTGGTCTTGCCGGCGCCGTTGCGGCCGACCAGGCCGATGCGGTCGCCCTTGGCGACGCGGAAGGTGGCGGACTCGATGAGGACGCGTGCGCCGGCGCGCAACTCGATGCCGGAAGCGGTGATCACGGACAGACTCCAGGACAGCTGTGTCGAACGGCGGAAGGATGGGCGGAAAGGGCCGCGAGGGCTTCGACGCCGTCTATTGCGCAAGGAGAATGGCCATACGGGCCAGTCTAACGGGGGCGTGCAAGTGGTTTGGCTCCCCGCGCGTCCCGTGCGCGGGGCCCGCACGGCTGGGCGCCGCGGGGCCGGGGCCCCGCGGCGCCGCCTCAGGCTCCGCCCGTGTGGACCTGGAAGGCCGCGCGCCGCAGCGCCTTGGCGAGGGCCGGGTCCGGGTGGGCGGCGGCCAGCGCGACCAGGACCTGCACGGTGCGCGGGTGACCGCCGGAGCGGACCTCGGCCAGCAGCGCCGGCACGGTGCCCTGGACCGCGGAGTCCAGGTGGCGCAGCAGCAGCTGCGGCTCCCCGTGGTCGGCGACGGCGGCGGCGGTGTCCACCCACAGCCAGGTCGCCTCCGCCCGGGTGAGGACGTCCTGGGCGTCCTCGGCGTCCATCCCCTCGTACTCGGCGAGCCAGAGCAGGGCGTACGGGCGCAGGGAGGGCTCGACGGCCGCGGCGCGCACCTCGGGCTCGGCGGGGGCGCCGACGACCCGCAGGGCCTCGAAGGCGAGCCCCCGCAGCAGGGCGTCCTCGCCGCGGGCGACGGTCAGCAGCTCGGCGACGGAACTGGCGACCGTACGGGCGGCGAGCCAGGCGCGGTACTCGGCGCGGGCGGGGCCGGGGGTGAGGCGGGCGCAGCCGCGCAGCATGTCCTCGGCGGGCTGCTCGATGTTCCCGGCCGGGCTCTGGGCCGCGACGCAGATCTGTTCCAGCTTGACCCAGACCGCCCAGTTGCCGAGGGGGGTGAGGGTGGCGGAGCGGCCCCGGTCGAGGGTGAGCGCGCCGACCGCGGCCATCCCGTCCAGCGCCCACTCCAGCAGTCCGGCGACGGGCAGGTCTCCGGCGGGCGGGGGCGCGGCCCCTTCCGCGGGGTCGTCCGGCAGCAGGCAGCGCTCCTCGCGCAGCTCCACCACTCGCTGCTCCAACATGTCGAGCAGGGTGGTCACGGCGACCGGGCCGGCGGAGAGCTGGAGCAGGGAGAGCAGTTGGGGGATGGCCTCGACGACTTCGGCGACCGCGGTGGTCGCCACGTCGTCCGGGGCGGGGTGCGCCAGCGACCAGGCGTCGAAGAGGGCGACCCAGCCGCGCAGCACGGCCATGTCGTCGCGGTCCCAGGCACGCAGCCGCCAGCCGGGACGCACGGTGTCGCCGTGGAGTTCGACGAGCCCGGCGAGGCGGGCCCGGTCCCAGTCCGCGCGCACCTGCGGGCGGGTCAACTCCAGTGCGGCGGCGGCGCGTTCCTCGGCGGCTGCGGCCAGCGGGGCGGTGCCCGCGTCGCCGTCGGCGGCGGCCCAGCGGGCGATGCGCACGGCGTCGACGAGCAGTCGCCGGGCCTGTCGGGCGAGTTCTGCGGGGGGCGGGGTGCCCTCGGGAGGACGCGGCGCGGGCCGGGTGCGCCGGGTGGTCACGGCCCTGCGTGCACTGGCCAGCGGTCGCGGGCGGACAAGACGGAGTCTGGAGTTGCGCGCCAATTGCTCATCAGGCTTTCGGGACGTCACGGGGAGCAGTCTTCCCGTTGACGGCCCGAAAGCCCAAACGGAACCGGACGGGAGCCACTTCGGCGGTGGTGGCCGGGGGGCGTCGGGGGTGACGTGGAAGGGCGGGCCGGGAGGTCTGGCGCGGCGCGCGCCGCAAGGGGGACGCTCGCGCCGGGGCGCTCACATCAAGGGGGTGAGGAAGCGGCGGAGGGCTTCCTCGTAGCGCCCCGGGTCGGTGTTCCACATGGCCGCGTGCGGTGCGTTGAGGACGGTCCGGAGGGTGACCAGGTCCGGGCGGGCGGCGGCCAGTTCCCGCGAGGGGCCCCAGGGGGCGAGGGTGTCGTCGGGGCCGTGGAAGAGGAGGGTGGGGACGCTGACGGCGGGCGCTACGGCGGCGACCGGGTGCGGCTCCGCGTACAGCCCGGCTCGGGCGCGGGCCGTCCGTACGACCAGGGGCACCAGGAGGCCGGGGGTGTGCCGGGCGCGGGCCAGCGCCCGCAGGGTGGCCTCCTGGTCGAGGACCGGGGAGTCGAGGACGAGGCCGGTGACGTGGCCGCGCAGCGCGGAGTCGGCCGCCGCGCGCAGGACCATGGCCGCGCCGGTGGACCAGCCGTACAGGACGACGTGGCGGGCGCCGCCGCGGACGGCGAAGCGCAGGGCGGCGTCGACGTCGCGCCACTCCCGGTCCCCGAGGTGGTTGAGTCCGTCGGGGGGCCGGGGCGCGTCGGGGTCGCCGCGGTAGCCGAGGCCGAGCACCGGCAGGCTCCTGCGGTGCAGGAACGGCAGCAGGTTCATGGGGTGCTCGCGGGTGGCGCCGAGGCCGTGCACGGCGATCACCCAGGTGTCACGGACGCCGGGGACGAACCAGGACGGAAGCGGGCCGAGTTCGCCGGGGACGGTGACGTCCCGGTGGTCGATGCCGAGGGCTTCGGTGGGGGTGCCGGTGTGCAGCCGGGGCGTCATGCGGACCCGGGTGCCCGGGGTGAGGTTGCCCCGGCTGACCCGTTCGAGCCGGCGCACCACGGTGTCGGGCGAGTTCGACAGGCCGTCGAGCACGGGGCCGGCGATGGCGTCGACGTCCGCGCCGGCGAGGCCGTACGTGCCGGGGCGGCGGGAGGCCAGGCTGCGGGTGAGCGTCACCTGACCGGCGGCCGTGGCGTGCACCGTGAGCCGGGGCTCCCCCGGCGGGGTCCGCCCCGGGGCGGCGCGGAGCGTCGCGTCGCTCGCGTACCGGGCAGCCGCCGCCACGGCCACGCCGACGCCTGTCAGGAGGGTGACGGCTGCCGCCGTCGCTGTTGCCGGACGCACCGTTCCAGTGTCGGCACGCCGGCGGCGCCCTGCCAGCCGGCGCCACCCGCCCGGGTCGCGCCCGGCGGCCGGCGGGGGTTCTCAGGGGCGCTGTCCGTACCCCTTGAAGCGGGTGGCGGCCTCGGCGAGCTGGGCGGGGGTGAGCAGGGAGGGGGTGCGGCCGGGGACGCCGGAAGCGGCCAGCCACAGCTGGCACATCCACTCCAGCTGGGCGGTACGGTCGTACGCCTGGTCGAGGGTGTCGCCCAGCGTCACGGTGCCGTGGTTCTGGAGCAGGCAGGCGGCGCGCCCGTCCAGCGCGGCCAGGGCGTTCGCGGCGAGTTCGGCGGATCCGTAGGGGGCGTACGGGGCGACGCGGACGGGTCCGCCGACCTCCGCGGCCATGTAGTGGATCGGCGGCAGCTCCGGGACGAGGGTGGACACGGCGGTGGCGTGCACGGCGTGGGTGTGGACCACGGCGCGGCCGGCGCCGGACCGGTGGACCGCCAGGTGCAGGGAGAGCTCGCTGGTGGGGGCGAGGGAGCCGATGACCTGGCGGCCTTCGAGGTCGACGGCGACCACGTCACGGTCGGTGAGCCGGTCGTAGGGCACTCCGCTCGGGGTGACGAGGACGAGCGGGCCGACCCGGGCGGACACGTTGCCGGACGTGCCGACGACCAGGCCGTCGGCGGCGCTGCGGCAGGCGGTGGCCACCAGGGCGCGCCAGGTGTGTTCGATCTCGTCGTAGGACGTCCGTTCGGTCATGCGTCGAATCCTGTCAGCCGCTGTCGCGGTCGCCCAGAGGGCCCGTGATGCATATCACCACAAAGTCACAGGAAAGCGGCGGGAGATCGGCGCCACCGGGGCGACCGCCCTGCGGTGTGGGGCCGCGGGCGGCCGGGAGGGCACGGGCGGGAGGGGTCCGCACGGCGAACGAGACGCAAACGGAATCAGGAGAACCGCTTGGAGACACCGTGAGTCCCGCCTCAGTTCACCTTCCGTTCACCCAGGTTACTTACGTTCGGCAAGCCACTGACGTCCAAAGATTGCCTGGGTAAATGGAACACATCACGCTGCTGCTCGCGATTGTGATCGTGACAGCTCTCGTGTTCGATTTCACGAACGGTTTCCACGACACCGCCAACGCGATGGCGACCACCATCTCGACCGGCGCCATGAAGCCCAAGACCGCGGTGGCCATGTCCGCCGTGCTCAACCTCGTCGGCGCGTTCCTGTCGGTGGAGGTCGCCAAGACGATCTCCAGCGGCATAGTCGACGAATCAGGCATCACCCCAGAAGTCATCTTCGCCGCGCTCGTCGGCGCCATCCTCTGGAACCTGCTGACCTGGCTGGTCGGTCTGCCCTCCAGTTCGTCGCACGCCCTGATGGGCGGCCTGGTGGGCGCCACCGTCGCGTCCGTCGGCTTCGACGCGGTCAACAGCGGCACTGTCATCACCAAGGTGCTGATCCCGGCCGTGGCCGCGCCGCTGGTCGCCGGTATCGCCGCGATGCTGGCCACCCGACTGACGTACAAGATCGGCCGCAACACGGACGCCAAGGGCACCGACAAGGGCTACAAGGCGGGTCAGATCGCCTCGGCCGGCCTGGTCTCCCTGGCCCACGGCACCAACGACGCCCAGAAGACGATGGGCATCATCACCCTGGCCCTGGTCGCCAGCGACGTGCTCGACCCCGGCTCGAACCCCCCGCTGTGGGTCATCGTCTCCGCGGGCGTCGCGATCGCCCTCGGCACGTACCTCGGTGGCTGGCGCATCATCCGCACCATGGGCAAGGGCCTGACCGACCTCCAGCCGCAGCAGGGCTTCGCCGCCCAGACCAGCGCGGCGACGGTCATCCTGGCCTCCTCGAACCTCGGTTTCTCCCTCTCCACCACCCACTCCTGCTCCGGCGCCGTCATGGGTGCGGGCCTGGGCCGCAAGGGCGGCGTGGTCCGCTGGTCGACCGCCACCCGGATGTTCGTGGCCTGGGGTCTGACCCTGCCGGCCGCCGCGCTGGTCGCCGCCGCCTCCGAGTTCGTGACCAAGCAGGGTGACTGGGGCGTGGCCGTGGTCGCGGTCTTCCTGGTCGCCTCCAGCGCCGCGATCTGGGTGATCTCCCGCCGCCAGGTCGTCGACCACACCAACGTCAACGACGTCGACGAGCAGGCCGAGGGCGTCGCCGCACAGGGCGCCGACGAGCCCGCCGGCGTCGTCACCACCGCCATCGCGGCCGTCACCCCGCCGCCGGCCGGCGGCACGGGCGCCACGGACGGCGCCGACCTCACGAAGACCATCCCGGCCTCCGCCTCCTCCGCCGCCTCCTCCACGGTCTCGGCGTCGGAGAACGGCCCGGCCAGCCCGGCTGCGGTGTAAGGACAGAGCAACATGAAAATCGACTGGGAAGCCCTCGGTTCCGTCTTCGGCGTGAGCCTCGTCGCCACCGTCGCCCTCGTCGGCCTCTTCTCGCTGGGCGTGGTGATGCTCAGCAAGCAGGAGCAGACCGCGGGCGCCTCGGGCGGTGGCTCCGGAGTGCTGGTGCGCACCGGTGCGTACGCCTGCTTCGCGCTCTGCGCGGTGGCCGTGTCCTACGGCATCTATCTCATCGTCGACTGATCGGCCGATCCGGCCGCATCACCGCGCCACGACGGGCCGGGGCGTACGTCCAGCGAGGACGTACGCCCCGGCCCGTCGTGGCGCACGGCTGTCCACACCTTTCCTTTGCCCTTCTTCGCCGCAGGTCAAGGGCGTGCCGCCGGTCAAGGGCGAGTTGACGGCCCTTCTCGCCCCGTGGTGGACTGCCGGGGCCATTACGGCGGCAGCAGAGGAAGTCCGGTGCGAATCCGGCGCGGTCCCGCCACTGTCACCGGGGAGCCCTCCCCGGGAGCCAGGAACTCTCGCCGCCGATCACGTCGAACCAGGGCGCGGACACCCTGAGTGAGGACATGCGACATGCGCGGCCACGGCTTCGTACCTGCTCTGCACGCACCGGGAAGAACACCGGGGCGCACCCGCCCCGCGGGGCACCCGGCGCGTCCCTGCGGCCCCATGACCGGCTGAGCCGTGCGGGCCGACCGGGTCTTCGCGTACGGCGCCGCCATCGGCATCCTCGGTGACCTGCTCTTCGGTGATCCGCGCCGGGGACACCCCGTCGCCGCCTTCGGCCGGGCCGCGGGCGCCGTGGAGCGCACCCTGTGGCGCGACCACCGCGGGTGGGGCGCGCTGCACACCGCCGTGTGCGCCGGGGGCGCCGTCGCCGTCGTGGCGCTCGCCGCACGCGGGGCGCGCCGACACCCCGCCGCGTCCGTCGCCCTGACCGCCGCCGCCACCTGGGCCGTCGTCGGGGGCACGTCGCTGGGGCGCGAGGCGCGCACCGTCGGGGACGCGTTGGCGGCCGGCGATCTCGCCGCCGCCCGGGCGCGGCTGCCGCACCTGTGCGGCCGGGACCCGCACTCCCTGTCCGAGCAGCAGATCGCCCGCGCCGTGGTGGAGTCGGTCGCCGAGAACACCTCCGACGCCGTGGTGGGCGCCCTGGTGTGGGGCGCACTCGCCGGGGTGCCCGGGCTGGTGGGCTTCCGCGCGGTGAACACCCTCGACGCGATGGTGGGGCACCGCTCCCCGCGGCACCGCCGCTTCGGCTGGGCCTCGGCGCGGCTGGACGACGTCGTCGGCTGGCCGGGGGCGCGGCTGACGGCCGTGCTCGCCGTGGTCGCCGGGGACGACCCGCGCGCGGCGGCACGGGCCTGGCGGGCCGATGCGCACCGCCATCCGAGCCCGAACGCGGGCCCCGTGGAGGCGTCGTTCGCGGGCGCGCTCGGGGTCCGGCTCGGCGGCACGCTGTCGTACGGCGGCCGGACGGAGCACCGGGCGCCTCTGAACGGCGCCGCCCGCCCGGTGGAGGTCGAGGACGTGGCGCGCGCGGTGCGGCTGTCGCGGCGCGTCGGACTGTTGGCGCTGGGGACGAGCGTGGCCGCACGGCTGCTGGTCGGGCTGGCCCGTACGCACGTGACGGCACGGATTCGGAAGGGGCGGGGCACATGACCGGTCAGCGACGCGGTGGCGGACTGCTCGTCGCCGGTACGACGTCCGACGCGGGCAAGAGCGTGGTCACCGCGGGGATCTGCCGCTGGCTGGCGCGCCAGGGCGTGAAGGTGGCCCCGTTCAAGGGCCAGAACATGTCCCTCAATTCGTACGTGACGCGCGACGGCGCCGAGATCGGACGGGCCCAGGCCATGCAGGCGCAGGCCGCCCGGGTGGAGCCGAGCGCGCTGATGAACCCGGTGCTGCTCAAGCCGGGCAGCGACCGCACCAGCCAGGTGGTGCTGCTGGGCCGTCCCGTGGGCGAGATGAGCGCCCGCGGCTTCTTCGGCTCCGGCACCCCGGCCGGGGGCGGCGGCCGGGAGGCGCTGCTGTCGACGGTCGTGGAGTGCCTGGAGGAGTTGCGCAGCACGTACGACGCCGTCATCTGCGAGGGCGCGGGCAGCCCGGCGGAGATCAACCTGCGGCGCACGGACATCGTGAACATGGGCGTCGCGCGCGCCGCGGACCTTCCGGTGCTCGTCGTCGGGGACATCGACCGCGGCGGCGTGTTCGCGTCCTTCTTCGGCACCACGGCCCTGCTCGCCCCGGCGGACCAGCGCCTGGTCGCCGGGTACCTGGTCAACAAGTTCCGCGGCGACGTGAGCCTGCTGCGACCCGGCCTCGACATGCTCGAAGGGATCACCGGGCGCCGCTCGTACGGCGTCCTGCCGTACGCGCACGGGCTCGGCATCGACGAGGAGGACGGCCTGCGGGTCTCGCTGCGCGGCGCGGTGCGCGAGTCGGTGGTGGCTCCCCCGGTCGGCGACGAGGTGCTGCGGGTGGCGGTGTGCGCCGTGCCCCTGATGTCCAACTTCACGGACGTCGACGCGCTGGCGGCCGAACCGGGCGTGGTGGTGCGGTTCGTGGACCGGCCGGAGGAGTTCGTGGACGCGGACCTCGTCGTCGTCCCCGGCACCCGCGGCACGGTCCGGGCGCTGGCGTGGCTGCGCGAACGCGGCCTGGCCGACGCGCTGCTGCGGCGGGCCGCCGAGGGGCGCCCGGTGCTCGGGATCTGCGGCGGCTTCCAACTGCTGGGCGAACACATCGAGGACGACGTGGAGTCACGGGCGGGCGAGGTGCCCGGGCTCGGCCTGCTGCCCGTACGGGTCCGGTTCGCCGCGGACAAGACCCTGGCGCGACCGACCGGTTCGGCGCTCGGTGAGCCCGTGGAGGGGTACGAGATCCACCACGGCGTCGCCGAGGTGCTGGGCGGCGAGGCGTTCCTGGACGGCTGCCGGGTGGGGTCGGTGTGGGGGACGCACTGGCACGGCTCGCTGGAGAGCGACGGCTTCCGCCGCGGCTTCCTGCGGCGGGTCGCCGACGCGGCGGGCCGCCGCTTCGTCCCGGCCCCGGACACGTCCTTCGCCGCGCTGCGCGAGGAACAGCTCGACCGCCTCGGCGACCTGATCGCGGAGCACGCGGACACGGACGCGCTGTGGCGCCTGATCGAAGGGGGCGCCCCCGCGAACCTCCCCTTCGTCCCGCCGGGACACCCAGACCACGCAGCCCACGCAGCCCACCCGGGGACGCCTTCATGAGCACCGGGCTGTCCTTGTGCCGCCACCGCGCCGTGGCAGGCATGCAACGCTTGTCCCTGCGGTCCGCAGAGACCAACGCTCCTGCACGTCATCGGTGGGGGCGTCAGGGGCGCGAGGAGCTGCGCGACCAGCCACAGACGGCCGGCACCCAACGGGCGGGCCCAGCCGCACAGGGGCGCGGGGAACTGCGCGACCAGCCACAGACGGCCCGCAGCCAAGCGACCACCTCGACCACCACGCACCCACACCCCGCGCCCCGGGAGGCCACCGCATGAGCCGCACGCCCTACCCGTTCACCGCCCTCGTGGGGCAGGACGACCTTCGGCTCGCGCTGCTACTCAACGCGGTGTCGCCGCGCGTCGGGGGCGTCCTCGTGCGCGGGGAGAAGGGGACCGCGAAGTCCACCGCCGTGCGCGCGCTCTCCGCGCTGCTCCCCGGCATCGCCGTCGTCGCCGGCTGCCGCTTCTCCTGCGACCCCGCCGCCCCCGACGCCGACTGCCCCGACGGCCCGCACGAGGCGGGCCCCGGCACGGTGCGTCCCGCGCGGATGGTGGAGTTGCCCGTCGGTGCTTCCGAGGACCGGCTGGTGGGCGCGTTGGACATCGAGCGGGCGCTCGCGGAGGGCGTGAAGTCCTTCGAGCCCGGACTCCTCGCGGACGCGCACCGCGGCATCCTCTACGTCGACGAGGTGAACCTGCTCCACGACCACCTGGTGGACGTGCTGTTGGACGCCGCCGCGATGGGTGCCTCGTACGTGGAGCGCGAGGGCGTCTCCGTACGGCACGCGGCGCGGTTCCTGCTGGTGGGGACGATGAACCCGGAGGAGGGCGAGCTGCGTCCGCAGTTGCTGGACCGGTTCGGGCTCACCGTGGAGGTCGCGGCGTCCCGGGAGCCCGACCAGCGCGTCGAGGTGGTGCGGCGCCGGCTCGCGTACGACGACGACCCGGTGGCCTTCGCCGCCGAGTGGGCCGCCGAGGAGCAGGCGCTGCGGGACCGCGTGACGGCCGCGCGGGCGCTGTTGCCGCGGGTGCGGCTCGGGGACGCGGCGCTGCGCCAGATCGCCGCGACGTGCGCCGCGTTCGAGGTGGACGGGATGCGCGCGGACATCGTGATGGCCCGTACGGCGACGGCGTTGGCCGCGTGGGCGGGGCGTGAGGACGTGCTGGCCGAGGACGTGCGGCAGGCGGCGCTGTTGGCGCTGCCGCACCGGCGGCGGCGCAACCCCTTCGACGCGCCCGGCCTGGACGAGGACAAGTTGGACGAGACGTTGGAGCAGTCCGCCCCGGACGCTCCCGACGACGACCCGGAGCCGGACCCCGACACCGACCCGGACGGCGGCGGAGACGGCGGGGGCGGGGGCGGTCAGCCGCCGCAGGACGGGCCTGAGGCACCGGAGGCTCCGGGTGCCCCGGACGCTCCGGACGTCCCGGCCCCGTCGCCGTCCCCCGACCAGTCGGAGCCCGCCGGCGCGAGCGCCGGGCAGCAGGCGGTCTCGGCCGGCGAGCCGTTCCGTACGAAGGCGCTGACGGTGCCCGGCACCGGCGACGGCGCGGCGGGCCGCAGGTCCCGTGCCCGCGCCGAGCACGGCCGCACCACGGGCTCGCGCCGCCCCCGCGGCGCGCTCGGCCGGCTGCACCTGGCGGCGACCGTACGGGCCGCGGCTCCGCACCAGCGCTCCCGCGGGCGCAGCGGCGCCGGCCTGGTGGTGCGCCGGGACGACCTGCGGCAGGCGGTGCGGGAGGGGCGCGAGTCGAACCTGGTGCTGTTCGTCGTGGACGCTTCGGGGTCGATGGCGGCGCGACGGCGGATGGGCGCGGTCAAGGGCGCGGTGCTGTCGCTGCTGCTGGACGCGTACCAGCGGCGCGACAAGGTCGGCCTGGTCACCTTCCGGGGGCGGGACGCGGAGGTCGTGCTGCCGCCGACGTCCTCGGTGGACGCCGCCGCGGCCCGGCTCGACCAGGTGTCCACGGGCGGGCGCACCCCGCTCGCGGCGGGGCTGCTCACGGCGCACGACGTGCTGCGGGTCGAGCGGATGCGCGATCCCGCGCGCCGTCCGCTGCTGGTCGTGGTCACCGACGGCCGGGCGACCGGCGGGCCCGAGCCGGTGGCGCTGGCGTCCCGGGCGGCCCGCCTGCACGCCGCGCAGGGGACGGCTTCGGTGGTCGTGGACTGCGAGTCCGGCCCGGTGCGGCTGGGCCTGGCGGGCCGGCTCGCCGGGGAGTTGGGGGGTACCGCGGTCACGCTCGACGAGTTGCGGGCGGATGCGATCGCGGGCCTGGTGAAGGACGTACGAACCGCTGGTGACAGCAGAAGGGCCGCGTGAGCAGATGCCACAGGGACAGCCGTCCGTCGTACCCGAGGACGGACTCACCACGCGCCAGCGCCGCAACCGGCCGCTGGTCCTCGTCCACACGGGCGTGGGCAAGGGCAAGTCGACGGCCGCCTTCGGGCTGGCGCTGCGCGCCTGGAACCAGGGGTGGCCGATCGGGGTGTTCCAGTTCGTCAAGTCGGCGAAGTGGAAGGTGGGCGAGGAGCGCGCGCTGACGGTCCTCGGGGCGTCCGGCGAGGGCGGCACCGTGGACTGGCACAAGATGGGCGAGGGCTGGTCGTGGGTCCAGCGCGACCGCCAGTTCAGCAACGAGGAGGCGGCCCGGGAGGGCTGGGAGCAGGTCAAGCGCGACCTGGCCGCGGAGCGGTACCGGTTGTACGTCCTCGACGAGTTCGCGTACCCGCTGCACTGGGGCTGGGTCGACACCGCGGAGGTGGTCGAGGTGCTGCGGGACCGCCCCGGCACCCAGCACGTGGTCATCACGGGCCGCAACGCCCCCGCCGAACTGCTGGAACTGGCCGATCTGGTGACCGACATGAGCAAGGTCAAGCACCCGATGGACGCCGGTCAGAAGGGCCAGCGGGGCATCGAGTGGTAGCACGTCTGGTGATCGCCGCGCCCGCGTCGGGGAGCGGCAAGACGACGGTCGCGACGGGTCTGATGGCGGCCTTCGCCGCGACGGGGCTCGCCGTCTCCCCGCACAAGGTGGGGCCGGACTACATCGACCCCGGCTACCACTCGCTGGCCTGCGGTCGGCCCGGGCGCAACCTCGACGCGTACCTGTGCGGCCCCGAGCAGGTCGCCCCGCTGTTCGCGCACGGCGCGGCGGGGTGCGACGTGGCCGTGGTCGAGGGCGTGATGGGCCTGTACGACGGTGCGTCCGGGCTGGGCGAGTTGGCGTCCACGGCGCAGGTCGCGAAGCTGCTGCGGGCACCGGTGGTGCTGGTGGTGGACGCGTCGTCGCAGTCCCGTTCCGTCGCCGCGCTGGTGCACGGCTTCGTCACCTGGGACCCCGAGGTCCGCATCGGCGGCGTGATCCTCAACAAGGTGGGCTCCCACCGCCACGAGGAGCTGCTGCGGGAGGCGTTGGAGGCGGTGGGCGTCCCCGTCTTCGGCGCGCTGCGGCGGGGCCCCGCGGTGTCGACGCCCTCCCGGCACCTGGGCCTGGTGCCGGTGGCGGAGCGCTCCGCGGAGGCGGTGGCGTCGGTGGCCGCGATGGCGGCGCTGGTGCGCCGCGACTGCGACTTGGCGGGCCTCCTCGCGCTGGCCCGCTCGGCCCCGGGCCTGCGGACCACCGCGTGGTCCCCGTTCCCGGAACCGCCCGACTCCAGCCGGCCCCGGGTCGCGACCACCCCGCTGGGCGCGGCGCCTTCTGCGGGGGCCCTGCCCCCGCTCCCCCGCTCCGCAATCGCCGGAGGGGCTGGATCTCCCGATGCCGGCGGCCCGGCAAGGACCGTCGGGCCACCCGGGTTGTCCGTCGCGACGGCGGGAGCAGGTCCAACTGCGGCGGCATGTGAAGGGCCGGAGTACGCCCCCGCAGAACGGACAGCCTCTGTCCCGTCGGCGGGGGGAACGAAATCAGCCCCGCCGGCGATTGAGGCGCGGGGGTTCGGGGGCAGGGCCCCCGCAGAAGGCGCCGCGCCCGGCGAGGGCCCGCAGCCCAAGGACGCGCGGCAGGCCGTCATCGCCGTCGCCGGCGGCGCCGCGTTCACGTTCGGGTACGCGGAGCACCCCGAACTGCTGCGCGCGCACGGCGCCGAGGTCGTCGCCTTTGATCCGTTGCGGGACGAGGCGCTCCCCGAGGGCACCTCGGGCATCGTGATCGGTGGCGGCTTCCCGGAGGTGTACGCGGACGAGCTGTCCGCGAACGAGCCGCTGCGGCGGGCCGTCGCCGCGTTCGCCCGCCGCGGTGGGCCGGTCGTCGCGGAGTGCGCGGGGCTGCTCTATCTCACGCGGTCGTTGGACGGGCAGCCGATGTGCGGGGTGCTCGACGCGGAGGCGCGGATGGCGGAGCGGCTGACGCTCGGGTACCGGGACGCCGTCGCCGTCAGCGACAGCGCACTCGCCGCGGTCGGCACGCGGATGCGGGGCCACGAGTTCCACCGGACCGTGGTGGAGCCGGGCACCGGCCCGACCCCGGCGTGGGGGATGCACCGGCCGGTGCGGCGGACCGAGGGGTTCGTCCAGCAGGGCGTGCACGCGAGCTATCTGCACGTGCACTGGGCCGCCGAGCCCGCCGTGGCCCGGCGTCTGGTGGAGAGGTGTACGCGATGAGCGGTGGGCCGGTCGGGGTTCCCCGGCCGGCGGCCACCTTTGAAGAATCGTTCCTGCGCGAACGGCGGGCGCCGCGACCGCTCGCCGCGGCGCCGTCAGTGGCCGAGGCCCACCACCAGCCAGATGAACCCGACGCCGCCGACCGTGCACAGCAGGGTGGAGCGGGCGGGGTGGGTGTGGTGCGCCTCGGGCAGGATCTCCGCCGCCGCCAGATAGAGCAGCGCGCCCCCGAAGAAGCCCAGATAGCTGCCGAGCGCTTCGACGGGGATGGTGAACAGCAGCGTCGACGCGGCCCCGACCACCGGTGCGCAGGCGTCGGCGAAGAGCATCGCGAGGGCGCGGGCGCGGGTGTTCCCGTACAGGCTGGTGATCGTGTACGTGTTGAAGCCGTCCGCGAAGTCGTGGGCGACGACGGCCAGCGCCACGGTGAGCCCCATCGCCTCGCCGACCTGGAAGGCCGCGCCGATCGCGATGCCGTCCATCATGCTGTGGGTGACCATCGCCGCCGCCGCGGTCAGGCCGACCTGCGGGGTCCGCGGCGGCCCGCCGTCGGTCTCCTCCCCGCCGTGCGCCGCGCGCCGCGACGCCAGCAGCCGCTCCACCAGGTGGGCGACGAGGAAGCCGGCGACGAACAGCAGCAGCGCCTGCGGCACGCCGAAGACCGGGTGCCCCGCCGCGTCCAGCGCCTCCGGCAGCAGGTCGAGCCCGACGACGCCGAGCATCAGCCCGCCGGCCAGACCCAGCACCAGGTGGCGTCGGTCGGTGACGCGCTGCGCCGTCCACCCGCCGAACAGCGTCATCAGGAACGCGCCGAGCGCGACGAACACCGCCATGCGCCCTTGCTAGCGGATTGACCCCCGTCGCATCACCGCCACACCCGCCCCATTCACCCGTTCGCCACGGAACACGAGATCACGGACCGCCGCGGCCCCGTCCCGCCCTCCGAAAGGACCCGTTCATGGCCGACGACGCCACCGGGCCCGCCGACGTCGCCTGGTGCGTCACCGACCGGCTGGTGACGGTCGGTCCGCGGGAGGCGGTGCTCCGGCCGCCGTCGCTGGTCGTGGGCGTCGGCGCGGTGCGCGGCGCCCCGCTGGACGAGGTGTACGGCCTGGTGTCGGACGTCCTGCGGGACGCGGGGCTCTCGCCGCTGAGCGTGGTCGAGCTCGCGACCGTGGACGCCAAGGCGGACGAGCCGGGCGTGGTGGGCGCGGCGCGCCGGCTGGGCGTTCGGCTGGTGACGTACCCGGCCGACCGCCTCGCCGAGGTGTCCGCCCGGGTGCCGCGACCGTCCGAGGGCACGCGCGCCGCGGTCGGGACGCCGTCGGTCGCGGAGGCGGCGGCCCTCGCGGGCGGCGGCGAACTGCTCGTACCGAAGCGGAAGTCGGCGCCCGAGGGCCGGCGGGCCGGGGTGACCTGTGCGGTGGTGCGCCGGGCGCCGCGCGGGCGGGTCGCCGTCGTCGGGACGGGGGCGGACGCCCGGGCGCTCCCGGTCCCGTGGGAGGTGACCGAGCGTCGGATCCGGGCCGTGGTGCGGGCGCGCGGAGCGGCGGCACCGACCGCGGACGCCGGCCAGAGTGCCGCCCTTCCGGACGGATCCAGCCGACTGACGGCATTGGGCCGTGTGGATCCCGCCAGTGTGGACATGATGACCGTCGTGAGGGTCGGTAACACGGCCACCTGCGAGATCGCGGGCCGCGCGGTGACCCCGCCCGGCCACCGGTGGCAGTCATGACCCCGGACACCCCTCCGGACGTGACGCGGTGCTCTTCCAGCGTCCTCGTGCTTGCACGGCGCGAGGGCGCGGCGCCGCGCGCGCGGACCCGGGCCCCGTACGGGCGGCGGTCCGACCGCGGGGCGCGGGCCGTGACGTCCGGTGCGTACCGTCGCCCGGTCGGAGTGCCCCGGCGCGGCCGGGTCGGGGATCGCTTCCGAACACCTCACACGGCGTCACGGGTTCGGTCCCGCGGACGCGACCGCGGACACCCTCCCTCGGGGCCCGGACCGCCCCGTGGCGCCCGGATGAAGTGCCAAGCCGGGTTCCGCTTTTGGGGGTCGTCGTGGGAACGTCGTCTTCCGGCCTCGTGTCGTGTGCGCTCGTGCCGCGCGCACCGCGTGCGCCGCCCCAACTGCTCCTCCCCCCACCCTCAACACCCTCACCCCCGGAGCCGCCCCATGACGCGTGCCGTCCGTCCCATCGACCGGGAGTCGTCCCGCAGGCGCAGAACGCGGCTCCGCGCCACCGGGCTGCCGTCGTCGGCGCGGGCCGCGGCCGTGCACGGGAGCCTGCCGGATCACCCCCACACCAAGGAGAACGCGTGACGACCCCGCCCGCACTGCTGATAGCCGAGCACGGCGCCCACGAGGACGTGGGGGCCGGCTCGCCCCGGGGCCTCGCGGCCCGGTCGGGGCCGCGCCGCTCCGGCCCACCCGTGACCACGGGGCTCGTGGCCCCCTCGCCGCCGCCCCCGCCGAACGCGGGCGGCACGGAGCCGTCGGAGCACGGGGCGAGACGTTTCACCACGGCGCGCTCCGCCCCCTCGTACGCCGGCGGCCGTCCATCGGGCCGGCACCCGGCGCCACCGCAGCCGCACCACCACGGCCACGGCCGACGACACGCACACGCACTACGCGCACTGGCACCCGGCCACGGGCAGGGACAGGCGCACGGGGGACAACACCATGGCGGGGGACACGACCACGGCAACGGCCACCTCGGTGACCATGCGCACGCCCACTGACCCGTTCGACCTGCGCCACCACGGTGACGCGGAGATGTTGGACGCCATCGCGGGCCTGACCGACCTCGCGGTGAACGTGCGTACCGACACTCCCCCGCCGTGGCTGCGCAAGCGGATAGCGGACTCGCTCACGGACCTCGCGGCCTATCCCGACGGGCGGGCCGCGCGGGCCGCCGTCGCGGAGCGGCACGGACTCCCCGAGGACCGGGTCCTGTTGACGGCCGGTGCGGCGGAGGCGTTCGTCCTGCTCGCCCGGGCGGCCCTCGGCGTACGCCGCCCGTTGGTCGTGCACCCCCAGTTCACGGAGCCCGAGGCGGCGCTGCGGGACGCCGGGCACCGGGTGGCGCGGCTGCTGCTGCGCGAGGAGGACGGCTTCCGGCTCGACCCCTCCGCGGTGCCCGAGGAGGCGGACATGGTGGTCGTGGGCAACCCCACGAACCCGACGTCCGTGCTCCACCCGGCCTCCTCGATCACCGCGCTGGCCCGGCCCGGGCGGCTGGTGGTCGTGGACGAGGCGTTCATGGACGCCGTGCCGGACGAGGCGGAGACGCTGGCGGACCGCACCGACGTGCCGGGGCTGGTGGTGCTGCGGAGCCTGACGAAGACCTGGGGCCTCGCGGGGCTGCGGGTCGGCTACCTGCTGGCCGAACCGGAGGTCGTACGGGCGTTGGAGGCGGCGCAGCCGCTGTGGCCGGTGTCCACGCCGGCGCTGGCGGCGACCCGGGCGTGCATGGACCCGGCGGCGCTGAAGGAGGCCGAGCAGGCAGCCCGGCGCTGTGCGGTGGAGCGCGCTCATCTGCTGGCGGGGCTGGCGGAGTTCGACGAGGTGCGGGTGGTGGCCGCGGCCGAGGCGCCGTTCGTGCTGCTGCACGTGCGGCGGGGCGACCAGGTGCGCGCCCGGCTGCGCGACCTGGGGTTCGCGACCCGGCGCGGGGACACGTTCCCCGGGCTGGGATCCGACTGGATCCGGGTCGCCGTGCGCGACCGCGCCACGACGAACCGCTTCCTGCTGGCGCTGGACCAGGCGCTGACGGTGGTCGGTTGCTGAGCACCGTCGCCGGCTGAGGGCCGCCGGCCGCGAACGTCACCGCCCGGCACCGGCATCCGCCCGGTGCCGGGCGGCGACGCGCTTCCCCCGGACGAGTGAGCTGACACCGAGTCAGCGGGACCGTCGGTGGGTATACGACGTTCGCCCGGCGGAGCCGCCGCCGTGGCGTGCGCCTCGCTCGCCGGAGAGGTCCCGGAGTGAACCCCACCCGTCCCACCCACCCCCCGTGTCCGGACAACCCGAACGACCCGGACAAGCAGAACGAACCGGATGGCTCGCAGGGCCCGAACGGCCCGACCGCCGCGAACGACACGAAGGACACGAGCGGTCGGAACGGCCCGTACGAATCCCGTTCCTGGAGCGACGCGCACCCCCACGGCGCGCGCCGGCCGCGGCGTCAGCGCCATGCCCTCTTCGTCTCCGCCCTGCTCTTCCTGGGCCTGGAGGTGTCCGCCGTCCACCTCCTGTTACCGGTGCGGACCCCGGTCCGCTGGACGGTGTCGGCCGGTCTGGTCCTGGCCACCGGCTGCTGGATGTGGGCCGTCCTCGGCGCCTGGTCGCGCGCCGCGGCCGAGGACGACCGACGGCGCATGGGGATCCTCGAAGGGCGCGAGCGCGGCGCCGCGCGGTGCGACGGCGGCCGGGGCGGGCGGGCCCGCGGCCACGGGCGGCCTTCCGGGATGCCCTGACGCCCGCCGCCGCCCCTGACGCCACCGCTGCCTGACGTACGGCACCCGACGGCCGACGCGTTGGACACGGCACCGTGTTCGAATCGGTCGGCGAGCGGTCGTTTCCAGCCGTCGTGTCCTTCGCCCGGCGTACCCGCCCGGGCAGTGGTCATGATCGGCTCGGAAGGTCCGGAAGATCACCGCGGGTCATGACCTCAGGAGTGCGCCAGATGCCCAGAGCACGTGTCAGCTCGGCCGTGATGACCCACCCCGTGCGCCGGGCCCAGGCGGAGGAGTTGTGCGCCCGGCTGGGGCTCGGCGGGCTGGCGCTCGACCCCGACCCCGAGGGCCCGCCCTCCGCGCTGCGCACGGCCCTGGTGGCGTGGGGCCGCGTCGCCGAGGGCGCGACCCACCACCTGATGATCCAGGACGACGTGGCCGCGCCCGCGGACCTGCTCGACCTGGTGGCGCGCTGCGCGGACCGCTTCCCCGACGACGCGCTCGCGTTCTACACGAACTGGCACGCGCGCAACGGCGCCGCCGCCCGGCTCGCGGCCCTCGCGGGCGCGGGATGGGTGCGGGCCGTCCCCGAGGAGTTCACCCCGACCCTCGCCATCAGCCTCCCGGTCGCGCTGGTCGAGGAGTTCCGCGACTTCGCCCGGAAGGTCGACGAGCGCCACGACGACGAGGCGATGGCCGCCTTCCTCAGCGCCCCGGGCCGGCGCAGCGCCCTGCTCGCGGTGCCCACCGTCACCGAGCACACCGGGACGAGCAGCATCAACGGCCACGCGGCGCAGGGCGTGCGGCGGGCGGTGTGCCCGGCCGACCCGGCGGACGCCCGCCCCGCGCTCGTCGACGGCTGGGTCCTGGAGGACGTGGGCTGGCTGCCGTACATGCGGTACGGGGAGGGCTTCGTCCGGCTGCCGGGACAGGAGGCGACGGACGCGGCCCGCCTGCACTTCACCTGGCGCGAGGCGCTGCCGCGCACCGGCGCGCACCTCACGGAGGAGGACGTGTGGGAGGTGGTGCGGACCGCGCGCCCGGCCGAGGAGGCGCGCGCGGTCCGGGAGGCGTTCGGGGCGTCCTTCGCGGACGAGTTGTGGATCCACTGCCTGCTGCTGGGGCTGCGGGCCGAGGAGACCGTCCGGCGCCACGCGCCGGGCGGTGCGCCGCACGACCAGCCGTCCCTGGCGGCCCACCGGTTGCGGACGGCCGCGCTGTCCACGGTCGGCCTCGCGGGCCTCTCGCCGGAGCACCGCCCCGCGGCGGGCCGCCACCACACGGACCTGCTCACCGCGTACGCGACGGACGCGGTCAGCCGCGGCGTGTCCCTTGGGACCAGCGCGTAGCGCATGCGCGGTCGCACCTCCGGCCGAAGCCGCCGCTGCCGTGCGGGAACACTGGTCTCCGCGGACCGGTGGTGGGCTTGTCGCGCAGTTCCGCCCCCTGTGCACTGCGGGCACGGGGGGACCCAGCGCCCCTACCCCCTCGTCCGCCTGCGGCCCGGGGTGGGCTGCTCAGACGGTGCTGCCCCTAACGGCTTCCGCCCCCGCCCGCAGGCGAACGACGGGGCAGCGAAACAGGGGCGCGGGGAACTGCGCGAACAGCCCACCACCGGGTCGCAGACGGACGAGGGTTTCAGTGGCGCTGGGGGAGCCCCCGTGCCCGCAGGGCACGGGGGGAACTGCGCGACAAGCCACCCTCGGGCGCGCACATAGTCGTCGCGCAGCCCTCACGGCGCTGCCGCGCCTGCCGAGGCAACGGCAGGGCTGCGGCACGCCGGAGGGGCCACGCGGGCAGGCCCGAGAGGTCAGGCCGCGTCGGACGGCAGGGACTGTCGGACGTCGAAGGTGATCCACACGCCGGGCTCCCAGTACACCGCCTTGTCCCGCGCCCGGTCCACGCGGAGGGTGGAGAGCCCCTCGGGGAAGACGTAGTCGCCGTCCCCGGGGAAGGCCATCTTGGTCCAGCTCTCCCACTCCGCGACGGTGCCGGTGATGCGGGACGAGCGCTCGACCGCGGCGGTGACCCGGCCGCCGAGCCGCACCTGGGCCCGGATCCAGGGGTCGAAGGGCTCGCCGTCCTCCCGCTTCCAGTGGGCGTACCCCTCGATGGGCGCGAGGGGGTAGCGGTGCTTCCAGATGGGGCGCACGGGGACGATGAGGTGGGCGAACCCGCGGTCGCGGGTCATCTCGACGAGATGGGTGAGCAGCGCCCGGGAGATGCCGCCGCCCTGGTGGTCGGGGGGCACCTCGACGCCGAGGGCGCACAGCGCGGTGGGCTTCTTGCCGGCGTCCCGGGCGATGAAGGCCGCGCTGATCGAGTCGTCCAGTCCGGAGCCGAGGTCCTCGGGCGTGCCGTCCCAGACCCGGGGCAGGGAGCGCCCCGCGCCCAGGATCTCGTCGCGTTCCTCGTCGTACAGCAGGAACTGGTGGTCCCGGAATTCCTCGAAGAGGCGGTTCCAGTGCGTTTCGTTGATGTCTCCGTGGAGGTTGTACTCGGGGACGACTCCGGCGAAGACCTCGGGGATGCGGTCCCACAGTTCGGGACGCTCGGAATGGTAGACGAATCGTCGACTCATCAGGCGGAACCTTCCCCTACGCCCGTGCCTGCGGCAGGTTTAACGGCTTCCCAGACGATGACGATGGGAATGTCCTGCCAGGCGGCGCGGGCGGCTTCCGCTATGAACTCCTCATAACCTCCAGAGGCGAGCCGGCCGTTGAACACCGGCTCGAAACAGGCCCGCACGGTCAGGCCCGCTTCGGTGAAGGCACGGAAGTAATCGCTCGCCTGGTGGGCGTAGTTCCGTACGAATGCCAGAGCGTCGTCTCCGGCGACGAAATGGCACTGGCCCTGGAGGGTGACGACGAAGGGATGGAGGTCCGAGACGATGACCCGGCCGCCGGGGCGGGTGACCCGGGCCAGCTCGGCGATCGCGGGTCCCGGGTCCGGCAGATGCGTCAGGGCCAGGGTGCTCAGGGCGAGGTCGACGCTGGCGTCGGGGAGCGGCAGCTCCTCCAGCCGGCCCTCGCGGAACTCGGCGTCCGGCGCCTTGCTGCGGGCGTGCGCCAGCATGTCGGGCGACTGGTCGACGCCGATGGTGCGGTAGCCGCGGGAGGTCAGGGCGACGGTCTGGCGGCCGGTGCCGCAGGCGGCGTCGAGCGCGGTGCCGACCGGGCCGGCGTCGAGCAGGCCGTGCACCAGTGGCTCCTCGACCTCGATGAAGGAGTTGGGCAGGGAGTCGTACACGCTCGACCAGATCGCGTAACCGGCGCCGGCGTCCAGTTCGTTCACCGCCGCCCCGGTGCCGGGCAACCCTTCGCCCTCCCCGTCCGCGAATTTCCTGATCTCGGCGACGCGCCGCTCGATGAAGGCGTCGTCCGCGTCGACGGCGCTGCGCAGCAGCGCCAACCCCTCGATGCCCAGGACGAGTTCCCTGGCCCGGAATGTGGAGCTCATTTTTGACATCCTCTCGGCAGGATGGCCCATCAACGTCTGCGCGCTACCCAAACGCTTCGCCCCGCAGTCTCCCGGTGATCCACATGGCCGGAATCCATTGGGGAAAGTCTGGTAATCCCCAGGTCAGTTGTTGTGTCCACCTACCTTCTCTTAGCATCGGCCGCCGCGCCCTGGCGGAAAACAGGGGCCGCGGAAGGGGAGGGGCAAATGATCGAGGGCTATGTGGCCCGGGAGAGCGTGACGGCCGGCGAACGGCTCACGCTCCACGTGTCGACCGACGCGCGCGAGTTCCGCGTCCGCTTCTACCGGCTGGGCAGGACGCTGGAGTTCATGGCGGAGTCCGGGGCCTTCCCCGGGGTGCTGAAGGCCCCGCCGCCGCATCCGGACGGGGTGGCGGGCTCGGCGTCGCCCGCGGTCGACTGGGAGTTCCCCGCGTACCACGTCGAGACGCCCGAGGACTGGCCCCCGGGGATCTATCTGGCGCACCTGGTGGCGGGCGACGCGGCGCACGCCCGGTCGGTGCCGCGGCTCGGGGACGGGGACGTCGAGGGCTTCGAGCGGGAGTTCTTCGTGGTGCGCCCGCGGCAGCCGGGGACGCACGGCCGCATCCTGTACAAGAAGTCCACGTTCACCCGGCACGCGTACAACCGCTCGGACTCCGCGGACGCCCGGCGCGCCGCCAGCCTGTACGACGACCCGGTGTACGGCGAGGGCGTCGACGGCGAGCGGCGGGGCCACAAGGTGAGCATGCGGCGTCCGGGCGGGGTGATCGACCTGGCGTACTGGGACGCCCCGTTCATCGCCTGGCTGGAGCGGTGCGGATACGCCGTCGAGTACTGCACCGACCTCGACCTGCACCGGGATCCGGACCTGCTGGCGCCGTACGACCTGCTGCTGAGCGTGGGCCACGACGAGTACTGGAGCGCGGCGATGCGCGAGCACACCGCGGCGCACCTCGCCGCGGGCGGCAACGTGGCGTTCCTCAGCGCCAACACCTGCTGGTGGCGGGTGCACCTCACGGACGACGACACGGCGTTCGTGTCGGACACCGACCACCACGTGGCCGGCGTCTTCCCGCACCTGCCCGCCACCGACCTGTGGTGGGCCGCGCCGCCGGAGGGGGTGGGCGAGCCGGAGGACGCGCTCACCGGGGTCAGCTTCCGCAACGGCGGGATGTGGCCGAGCACCGAGTGGCCCGGCGACCGGCCGCGCGAGGGGTACCGGGTGCAGCACGCCGACCACTGGGTCTACGCGGGCACCGGGCTGCGCGACGGCTCGGACGGCGGCCCGGTCGACGCGTTGGGCGCGGGCACGCCGCTGATCGGGTACGAGTGCGACGGCGCGGCCTTCGCGTACGACGAACGGGGCGTTGCGCGGGCGACCGGCGCCGACGGTGCCCCCGGGTCGTTCCTGATCCTCGGGATCCACGTGCTCACTCCCGTTCACGACAACTTCCACCGTCCGAAGTGGGGTCACTGGAACTGCGTCGAGCGGGAGCCGGGGGCGACCGGACCCCGCGCCGCCACCATGGGCGTGCACACGATCCCGGGCGGGGGCACGGTCTTCACGGCCGGCACCACGGACTGGTCGGTGGTCTGCGGCCGGGAGGAGGACGCCGGGGTGGTGCGGGTGACCCGCAACGTCCTCGACCGGCTCTCCCGGCGCGCCGACCGTCCCCAGGGCCCTACAGCAGGTCCGTGAGGGCGGACAGGTCGGTGATCCGCACGGCCCCGTCCGGCAGGGGCGGGGCCGTGCCCCGCACCGCCGGATCGGGCCGGTGCAGATGCACCGCCCGCATCCCCCGGGACAGCGGCCCGAGCACGTCCGCCGCCCACATGTCACCGACGAACAGCGCCCGCTCGGGCGCCACCCCGCAGGCGTCCAGGACCGCGTCGTACACGAGCGGGTGCGGCTTGCGCGCCCCCGCCCGGGCGGAGGTCACCACGACGTCCACCAGGTCGGCCAGGCCGGTCCGCTCGACGGCCCGGTCCAGGTCCCAGTACCAGTTGGAGCAGATCGCCACCGTCAGCCCGCGCTCCCGCACGGCGACGAGGGCGGCCCGGACGTCGCCGAACGCCTCCAGGGTCAGGCTCTTGGTGGCCCGGTCCAACTCGACAGCGAGGTCCGCCGCCTGGTCCGCGGGGACGCCGCAGTCGAGCGCCCGGCGACGCAGCCGGTCCCGCTCCCAGGCCACGTAGGTCTCCTGCGTCGTCGAGTGGGTGCGGTGCTCCTCGCCGTCCCCCGGGCCGACCGACCACTGGTCGCCCCAGCGCGCCGCCGGGCCGTCCAGCCCACGGGCCCGGAAGACGGACTCGTGGGTGGGCGGCAGCGGCGGCACCATACGGACGAGCGTGCCGTAGAAGTCGAAGACGACCGCTGCGACGGCACCCGGCCGGGCGGGCCGCACCGACCGGGCGGTCCGTACGGTGCCCATGCCGTCAGTACCGTCCGTGACGGCGGGGGAAGTAGTCCTGGCAGTCCCCCTCGCGTTCGATGTCGACGGTCGCACAGTGCAGCCCGCCGCCGAAGGGGCCGACCGCGCGGAACGGCACCGGCACGATCTCGAAGCCGTACCCCGCCAACTGCTCGGAGAGGCGCACCTCGTTCTCCTCGATGCAGAGGGTGTTCTCGTCGATGTTGAGCATGTTGCCGGCGAGCCAGGGGCTGCAGAAGGACAGCTTGGGCGGGTGGTCCCAGCTCGCGGGCTGCACCGCCTCGACGATCTCCCAGTCGTTGAGCTTGAAGAAGTCCATCAGCTCGGGGTCGGCCAGCCGCTCGCCGCAGTGCAGCACGAGGCCGGGGCGCAGCGGCACCCAGGTGGCGTCGATGTGCAGGGGGTGGCTGTTGGTGGAGGTCACCGAGTGCACCCGGTGGTCGGGGAAGTGCCGCTTGAGCCAGTCGAAGCCGCTGCGGTTGGTGACGAAGGAGAGCTGGACGAAGAGGTCCTTGCCGAACCGGGCGATGTCGGCGGCGTCGAAGAGCGGCTCCTCCTCGGTCAGGACCAGGTCGTAGTCCCGGACCTTGGCGAGCTGCACGTCCGTCGGGAGTTCGTTGTAGGTGTCCCAGAAGTCCACGTGGTAGCTGGCGTCGGTCAGCCGCGGCTTGGGGGCGGCCTCCCAGCGCATCCGGGGGTCGGCCCGGAAGAGGTCCTGGAGCAGGGGCCGGTAGGCGAGGTACTCGAACCACCGGCTGCGGTACGACATGGTCGCTTCGAGGACCTCGTTGCCGACGGTCAGCAGCAGGTCGCGGGGCGGCATGCAGCCCGACATGGTCTCGTGGGTCCAGTCCGGCGTGGAGACCTGCTGGTTGAAGTCGAGGGGGGTCGGCCGGTCGACCCGGATGCCGCGCCGGCGCAGCATCTCGGCGAAGGAGTCGAGCTGTTCGTTGGCCTCGGCCGTCATGTCCTCGGGCATCGGCCCGTAGGTGCCGAGGGGGAAGCCGTCCTCGGGGAAGTCCCGCCGGACCGCGGGTTCGGGCGCCTGCACCACCGCGGCGTCGGCCCTGCCGACGACGACGTGGCGCAACGGGTCCCAGCCGTTCCACGAGTTGACGCGTACGGGACGCTCGCTGGAATCGTCCGTCGTCGTGCCGTGCTCAGTCACCGAGCTACACCCTTCGATAGGTGACGCGTGAAAGATCGCGTGGATCGGGAAGATCGCAACAGATCACGAGAAAAATGAGCCAGGGCAAGCAGGACCGTCAAGGAGCCCTCGTGGCTCATCCTCATCATTCACGCCAATTCGAACGGGCCGCAAGGTCGTTGTATCGCACCACCACCCACAGCCGTGTCCTTAGACGCAAAGGGCACGGCGATGCAGGAACATTTCAAAAACCCGTGCGACGTCCTGGCCAAAAAGCGCTCCCCGGGTAGTTTGCGGCGCTCCGCTGGGTAGATAGCAGCCCGGTTCGACCAGCACTCGAAAGGTGGACAGTCATGCGAAGGCCATGGTCACGCACCGCCACTTGGGCTGCCGGTGCGGTTTCCCTCGTACTGCTCGCGTCCGGATGTGATTCCTCCGGTTCTTCGGGCTCCCGGGGCGGTGGTGGCGAATCCGGCGATCTCACGGTCTGGCTGACCATCGACGCCCGGGAGAGCTGGCCCGATCTGATCACGACGACCAACAAGCGCTTCGCCGAGCGATATCCGGACGTGACGGTGAAGGTGCAGTACCAGCAGTGGACCAGCAAGAACCAGAAGATCGACGCCGCATTGGCCGGCCGCGACGTACCAGATGTGGTGGAGATGGGCAATAGCGAGACGACGAATTACATCATCAATGGCGCGTTCACCGCGGTTGACGAAGCGGACTTCGACCATTCCGGTGACTGGTTACCGGCCCTGGCCGACGCCTGTCGTCTGGACGGGAAGACCTACTGCGTGCCGTACTACGCGGGCGCGCGCGTGGGGATCTACCGCACCGATCTGTTGAAGCAGGTGGGAGTCGTGAAACCGCCCGCCAGCTATCCGGAAATGATCCAGGTGCTGGACAAGTTGAAGGCCCGGTTCGGAGCTTCGAACAAGAAGTTTTCAGCCTTCTACATGCCGGGCCGCTACTGGAACGCTGCCATGGCCTACGTGAAGGACGCCGGCGGCGAGATGGCGGTGCAGAAGGACGGGCGCTGGCGCGGCGCGCTCTCCTCCCCCGAGTCGATCAAGGGCCTGACCGCCTGGAAGAAGCTGATCGACGACTACTACACCGGCGACCGCTCCAAGGACAACAGCGACGAGCCCGGCGTGGTCGGCCAGGGCAACGTCGGCATGTTCTACGGGAACACCTGGGAGGCGAACGCCGCGGCCGACCCGCGCGCCGGCGGCAACCCGGCGATGCGGGGGAAGTTCGCCACGTTCCCCTTCCCCGGCCCGTCCGGCGAGCTGATGCCGCCCTTCCTCGGCGGCTCCATGCTCGCGATACCGGCCAAGTCGAAGAAGGCGGACGCGGCGAAGGAGTGGATCCGGCTCTTCACCGACCGGGAGTCCCAACGCCAGCTGATCAAGGCGGAGACGCTGCCGAACAACACCGTGCAGCTGCGCGAGGTGCCCGCCGACGGCATCAACGGCGCCGCCGCCGTGGCGGCCACCCGCGGCTGGGTCACTCCGCTCGCCCCCGGCTGGGTGGCCGTGGAGAAGTCCAACGTGCTGCCGGCGATGCTCCAGTCGATCGCGACCGGCAAGAAGTCGATCGAGGACGCGACGCGCGACGCCGACCGGGAGATCGACGCGGTCATCAACGACAACTGACCGCGGCGAGGGCGGCGCGCGCGCCCGCCCCCGCCCGACACGTGTCACGCACTCCGGTGCCCCCGGTGCTCCCGCGCCGGGGAGCCCGTAGCACCTGAACACCGGTCCCGCCCGACGCCGTGCCGGACCGGCCCCACCGCCTCCGATCGTACCCACCCGTCCGGTCGCACCCAGCTGTCCGATCGCACGCCGTCGTCCGATCGTGCGCGCCGGCCACGTCGCCGGCGCGCCGGCCGACCGTGCGCCCCGACGTCCGCGTACCCGTCCGACCGCGTGCGCCCGCGCGAACCCGGGGCGTCGTGCGGCCCACCCCCCACCACACCCGAGAGGCCCGCCATGGCGACCGCAGGTCCGCCACACCCAGCGAGCGCGCCCCCGCTCCCGTCCGCCCCGCCCGTCGGCAAGGACGGCACGCGCCGGGACCGCAGACGCGCCCCGGTCCGCCGGCGCCGCGCCGCGGTGCCGTACGCCCTGATCGCCCCCACGGTCCTGGCGCTCGTCGCCGTCCTCGGCTACCCCCTCGTCGAGTTGGTGCTGCTGTCGTTCCAGGACATGACCCGGCGCGAGCTGTTCGCCGGGACCGAACCGCCCTGGGTCGGGCTGCGGCAGTACCGGACGATCCTCAGCGACGGCTTCTTCTGGCGGGTCGTCGCGCGCACCGCGGTCTTCACCGTCGTGTGCACCGCGGTCACCATGACCGTCGCGATGCTCGTCGCGCTGCTGATGCGCCGGGTCTCCCCCTGGGTGCGGATCGCCACGGGCACGGTCCTGGTCATGGTGTGGGCCATGCCGGTGATGGTCGCCGCCGCCGTCTTCCGCTGGCTGGTCGACCCGGACTTCGGGGTCGCCAACTGGCTGCTCAGCCTGGTCCCGGGCGTCTCCCTGGACGGGCACAACTGGTTCGAGGAGCCCTGGCAGGGCTTCGCCGTGATCGCCGCGGTCGTGATCTGGGGCTCGCTGCCCTTCGCCGTCATCACCCTCCAGGCCGCGCTCACCCAGGTGCCGCCGGAGCTGGAGGAGGCCGCCCGGGTCGACGGCGCCGAGGGGCCGCGGCTCTTCTGGCACGTCACCCTCCCGGTGATCAGACCGGCGTACGTGATGGTGACCTCGCTGACCGCGATCTGGAACTTCGGCGTGTTCAACCAGATCTGGCTGATGCGCTCGGGGACGCCGGAGAAGGAGTACTACCTCCTCGGCGTCCACTCGTTCATCGAGTCCTTCGCCGTCAACCGCTACAGCGCGGGCGCCGCCATCGCGGTCGTCACCGTGCTGCTGCTGCTCGTCGGAGCGGTGGTCTACGTGCGCCAGCTGATCAAGATGGGAGAGGCCGAGTGAGCCGCGTTCGTCGGGGCCCCGGACGGGGCCGCAGGCTGCGGGCCGACGTGCTCGGGCTGCTGTTCTGCGCCGTGATGGCCTTCCCGGTCTACTGGATGCTGCTGACCGCGCTGCGGCCCCCGGCCGACGTCCGCGCCACCCCGCCGAAGCTCTGGCCCACCGGGCTGACGCTGGACCACTTCCGCCGGGCCATGGAGTCGGAGACGTTCTGGTCCAGCGTGCGCGCCAGCGCCCTGGTCGGCGTGGGCACCGTGGTGGTCTCCCTGGTGATCGGGGTGCTGGCGGCGTACGCCGTGGCCCGCTTCGCCTTCCTCGGCCGGCGGGTCTTCGTCCTCGCCATCCTCTCGGTGCAGATGATCCCGCTGGCGGGCCTGATCATCCCGATCTACCTGCTGCTGAGCGAGGCGGGGCTGACCGACAGCCTGGTCGGGGTGGTGCTCACCTATCTGGTCTTCATGCTGCCGTTCACGGTGTGGCTGCTGCGCGGCTTCATCGTCTCCATCCCCGCGGAGTTGGAGGAGGCTGCCATGGTGGACGGCTGCACCCGGGCGGGCGCCTTCCGCCGGGTGCTGCTGCCGCTGCTCGCCCCCGGGCTCGTCGCCACCTCCCTCTACTCGCTGGTGCAGGCGTGGAACGAGTACGTCCTCGCCTACGTGCTGCTGTCCAGCAACGACAAGCAGACCGTGTCCATCTGGCTGGTGACCTTCCAGACCAGTTTCGGCACGGACTACGGCGCGATGATGGCGGGCGCCACCCTCACCGCCCTCCCCGTCGTGGTGTTCTTCCTGATCGTCCAGCGGCGGGTGGCCGCGGGGCTCGCTGCGGGAGCCGTCAAGGGATGACCGCACGGGGGCCGCCTAGGGAGTGTCTTGTGGGTCGGGCTGGACGAGTGAGCGGGGTCTGGTGTCGTGCATCGCAAGGCGGAGGAAGAAGTCGACGCGGAGCGTCGGCGACCGACGACAACGCAGGGAGGCGCGGCACCAGGACACGCGAGCCCGGCAGGACCCACAAGACACTCCCTCAGTCCACCCACCCGACGCGCGACCCCGGAGGGGGTACGCCCCGGCGCGCTTCGCCGGCCCCCGACGGACCAACACCGGACCCGGGCCCTTCGCCCGCGCTCCGCACGACACCCAGCAGGAGATCACCTGTGACGTTCGACCGTCTTGACCTGGTGTCCAAGCTCTACCAGCCGTCCGGCTGGCCCCGCGTCCTGGAGGCGGCCGCGGGACAACGCTCCACCGGACCGCTCGTGGTGGACCTCGACCCCACCACGTTCTGCGATCTGGCCTGCCCCGAGTGCATCAGCGGCAAGCTGCTGAACCAGGGGCGCTTCACCCCCGAACGCCTCGCCGAACTGGCCCATGAACTCGTCGAGATGTCCGTCCGCGGCGTGGTCCTCATCGGCGGCGGCGAGCCGCTGGCCCACCGCGGCACCCGGAAGGTGCTCCAGATACTCGGCGAGGCGGGCATCGCCATCGGCGTGGTCACCAACGGGACCATGATCCAGCAGAACCTGGACGAGTTGGCGCAGTACGCCTCCTGGGTGCGGGTGTCCATGGACGCCGGCACCAGCGAGACGTACGGCATCTTCCGCCCGGACCGCAAGAACCGCAGCGTCTTCGACAAGGTGATCGCCAACATGCGACTGCTGGCGGAGGCCAAGAAGGGCGCCCTCGGCTACTCGTTCCTGGTCATGACCAGGCGGCAGCCGGACGGGACCGTGGTGAGCAACCACCACGAGGTCCTCACCGCCGCCAGGCTGGCCCGGGACATCGGCTGCGACTACTTCGAGACCAAGGCGATGTTCGACGACGAGCACCACGTCATCCAGGTGTCCGAGGACATCCTCGGCTCCGTCGACGAGCAGTTGCGCGAGGCGCGGGAGCTGACGGACGACACGTTCGAGATCGTGAACTCCTCCACGCTGACCTCGCTGCGCAACCGGGTCGGACCGGTGCAGCCCAAGGACTACCAGCGCTGCCCGGTGGCCGAGTTGCGCACCCTGGTCACGCCGTCCGGGGTGTACGTCTGCTCCTACCACCGCGGCAATCCGCTGGCCAAGATAGGTGACGCGGTGACCGAACCGCTCCCGGACATCTGGGCCGCCTCCGACCGCGGGATCGTCGACCCCAGCCGGGACTGCCGGTTCCACTGCGCACGCCATCGCTCCAACCTCGAACTGCACCAGATCGGGGCCGGAGCGACGGCGTCCGAGCCGTCAGTGGACTACGACCCCTTTATTTAGGGGCGTCGACCGCCGGGGCGGGTGCGCCCGCCCCGGCGGCGAGTCCGGCCGAGGCCCGGGTGGGGATCACCCGGGCCTCGGGCCGTACGGCGCCCAGCGCCTCGCGCAGCGCTTCGACCTCGTCGTCGAGCGACGCGGTCGGGCAGATCCCGACCAGGGCGCCCCCGCCGCCGGCGCCGCTGAGCTTCAGCCGCAGCCCGGTGGCGGCGCGGGCCGCCTCGCGCAGGTCCTCCAACAGCGGCGTGGACATGCCCTGGTGGTCCCGCATGGTGGTGTGGGCCCGGTCCATCGCCGCCCCGAGCCCGTCCAGGTCGCGGGCGCCGATCGCCCACCAGGCGTCGGCCGACGCCTGGTCCGCCTCCTTCAGATAGGCGGCGAGGGCCGCGTCCCCGCGGGCGAGTTGGGCCCGGACGACCCGGATGTGGTCGCTGGTGTCCTTGGCGGACGCGGAGTCCACCACGACCACGGCCCACTGAGCGGGGAAGACGGTGCGCTCCAGGACCGCGGGCAGCCCGGTGGGCCGACCGTCCAGGAGCAGGGCGTCCCCCTCGATGACCGCGAGGTGGTCCATCCCGCCGCCGTTGAAGTGGGCGAACTCGAACTCGTACGCCCACTGGGCGAGGGTGCCGGGCGACGGCGGTGGCGCCCCGGCCGGGTCGGCGGCGGCCGTGTGGTCGGTGTAGGCGCGGAACAGCGCGACGATCAGCGCGGTCGACGACGACAGCCCGCTGGCGGCCGGGGCCCGGCTCTGCACCACGACGGCGGGCGGACGGGGGCCGAGCCCCGGCGTCCGCGCGCGCAGGAAGTCCCACACCTGCTCGGCCCAGTCCCCGCGGGGCGGCGGTGCCCCGCCGGGGACGCGGGTCACCGTGGTCGGCAGGTCCAGCGCGAGGCTGACGCTGCGGCCCCCGAGCCAGTCCAGGTCCTCGCCGGACAGGCACGCCCGGCAGGGCACGCTGACGGGTATGTGCTCCTGGTCGTTCATCGGGCCTGGAACCTTCCCGTGGCGGTGTGCTCGTGGAACATCTCCAACACCACGGCCGTGGACGGCAGCAGCGGCTGCGGCGCCCGGTCGAGGGGGTGGAAGTCGGCCTGGCGCACCTCGTCGAGGCCCGGCGAGAGCTCGCCGGACCAGGCGCGGGCCGCGAAGCAGAGGGCGAAGCAGTGGGTGACGTCCCCGTTGGGGTAGGTGAGGGTGTGGACCTCGGGGTCGGAGAGGGAAGCGAAGGGCACCAGGTCCTCGCGCCGGACCACCAGCCCGGTCTCCTCCTTCACCTCCCGCACGGCGGCGTCCGCGAAGTCGCCGCCCTCCTCGCACGCCCCGGCCGGGATCTCCCAGAGTCCGTTGTCGGCGCGCTGTTGGAAGAGCGCGCGGCCCTCCTCGTCCACCAGCAGGACCTGTGCGCCCGGCACCAGGAGCCGTCGGTGGCCCACCTCCTGCCGCAGTGACCAGATGTAGGAGCCGATGTATCCCACGTGTGCGGATCTCCTTCCACGCCCCGGCCGGCGGCCGGACGTCGGTTCACGCCCCGGCCGGCACCCGGCCGTCGGAGTGCCCAGTCTCACGCCTGCCCCGTGAGCCAGTCGGGAACGGCGGCCGGCGTGGCGTTCAGCCAGCGCACGTACCGCTCGACGCCCTCGCGCACGGTGATCTCCGGGGTCCAGCGCATCAGTTCGCGCAGCCGGTCGGTGGCCGCGTAGCCGCCGAGCGGGTCGTCCGCGGGGCGCGGGGTGGTGACGAAGCGCGCCCCGGGGAAGTGCGGGGCGATCAGTTCGCCGACCTCGCGCACGGACGTCGGTATGCCGGTGCCGACGTTCACCGTCTCGCCGACGACGCCGTCCTCGACGAGCGCGAGCGCGGTGGCCGCGGCGATGTCGTCGACGTGGACGAGGTCGCGGACCTGGACGCCGCCGCCGTTGAGGTGCATCGGCAGGCCGACCCGGGCGTGCATGGCGAGCCAGGCGACCATCCAGGAGTGGCTGCCGGGCTTGGGGACCTGGGGGTCTCCGTAGACGGAGAAGTACCGCAGGATCGCGTAGTCGGTGCCGGTGCCGGCGAGCAGCAGCCGGGTCTGGTGCTCGGCCCACAGCTTGGAGTTGGCGTACACCGACAGCGGGTGCGGCGCCTGCTCCTCGCTGAAGCGCTGGACCCCGTTCGTGGGCGACGTCCCGTTTCCGTACACGGCCGCCGAGGAGACGAAGACCATCCGGCGCACGCCGGCGGTGGCCGCCTCCTCCAGGACGACCTCGGTGCCCTCGACGTTGGCCGCGAAGGCGATGTCGGGGCGTCGGGTGCAGGCGGCGACGTCGGCGAAGGCGGCGGCGTGCACCAGGTACTCCGCCCCGGTCAGCACCCGGCGCACCGCTTCCCGGTCCCGGACGTCGCCCACGACCAGCTCCGTGCCCGAGCTGTGCGCGCCGAACATCTCGTGCGTGGACTCGGGGTAAGCGTCCATCCGGTCCAGTACGGTGACCTCCGCGTCGACGCCGCGCAGCAGCCCGGTCAGCCTGCTGCCCACGAGTCCGGCGCCGCCGGTGACCACGACCCGGGCCCCCGCGAGCTTCTCCAGCCGGGCGGTCACGGAATTCCCCGCGGCCGTTTCCCCACCCGTTCCAGCCGTCACACCCATGCCAACTCCTCCGTCGCCGATGCTGATACGCATCGGCCTGTCGATACGCAGGTGAATCGTGCAAAGCCAGCATGACGATCTTCAACGGGCCTAACCAGGGCGCCTTTTTGGCACTCTTGCGGGCCCCGAAAGCCACGACGTACTGTCCGGATCCGTATGCGGCCGACGCACTTCAGCAATCACCATTCGGCCAACGGCGGAAAGTAGCTGCACGACAGAGCACTGCACTTCAGAGCAGGGTGAAACACATCGGAGCACGGAGGAATGCGTGACGCGTTATCGCCTGAGTGGCGCGGTGATGACCCATCCGAAACGATTGCCGGCAGCCGAGGCACTGGCCGGATCGGCACCCCCGGGAGCCTTACGGGTCGTCATGGACCCCGACCCGGGCGGTCGGCCGTCGGTCCTGCGCACGGCCCTGGCGGCGTGGTCGGCGATCGAGGAGGACGCCACCCACCACCTGGTGGTGCAGGACGACATGTTGTTGTCGGAGACCTTCTTCGAACGGGCCCGCGCCGCGGTGCGGGAAATGCCGGACGCGGCCCTCGCCCTGTTCGCCCTGTGGGACGCCCGCAACGGCGCAGCGGTGCGTTTGGGGGCCATGACGGGGGCGCGCTGGGTGGGTTCGGTCAACGAGTACTTTCCCTGTGTCGCCATCGTGCTGCCGCGCGAGGTCGCCACCGGTTTCGTGGAATACGGCAGACGGCGCCTGGACGCCTGGCCCGATGACATCCTGATGTACCGCTACCTGCGCGACCGCGGGATTCCTTCGTACGTTTCGGTGCCGAGCCTGGCCGAACACGACGACCGCGGGAGCATTTCCGGCAACGCATTTCGCGGGCCGCGCCGTTCGGTGTGCTTCCTGCCCGACGACCGTCCGGGGAACGAAGGGGCGCGGTTGGAGGGGCTGCGGGTCGTGCCGTTCTTCAAGCACGGGGTGGCCCAGTGCGCCGTCCGGCAGGACGGACCGGGTCCGGAACGCTGGCTCCACCTGGAGTGCGAGTCGTATCTGGAAGGGTCCGGCATCCGCATGCAGAGACTGGATTCGGCCATGCTCGGATTGACCGAAGTGCAGGACCGGGAGGCGGTCCGCGGGACGTGGCTGACCTCGTTCGCCCTCGGGCTCGTGCACCGGCGGGAGGGTCGGGGCGGTGCGCTCGACCCCGACGCCGATCCGGTGCTCGCCGAGGCGCTGGCGACGATCGGCCCCGGCGGGATCAGCCACCGCCGCGGCGAGGAGCAGATCACCGAGGTGCGCGACGCCCTGGCGCGCGTCGCCCGGGCGGGACTTGAGGCGGGGTTGGCCGCCGGGGAGCGCCGCACCCCGACGGGGCACGGATCGCGGGCCGCGCGGGTCCCCGCGCCCGCCGTGGGGCTGGTCGGCGGGGCGAGTCCGCTGGGCGAGCACCTGGCCCGCGGTCTGACCGACCGCGGGTGCCGGGTGACCGCCCTGGGGACAGAGGGCGGTCATCCGGCAGCGGGACGCCCGACGCCGGGGCTGGACGCGGTGGTCGACCTCGGGCCGCTGCACCACCACGGCGAGCGGACGCCGGCGAGCGTCGTCGTACGGCTGCTCGACCGCGCCGACGGCACGGTGCGCAGTACGCACACGCTGTACGCCGGTGACCTGTACGGCCCGGGGTGCTCGCGCGACTCGGCGATCGGGCGCATGGTCTGGGACGCGGTGCGCTACCAACCGGTCGTCGTCACCGAGCCGCCGGGCCCGGACCTGCGTCCGCTGCACACGGCCGACCTGGTGGACGCCGTCGCCCACGCGGTGACCGCTCCGGTGAAGGAGCGTGCGGTCCTGCTGCCCGTCGGGGAGCCGCTCGCGGTGCGTCACGTGGCCGACGCGGTACGGGAGTCCGTGCGCCCGGTCCCGTTGGAGGCCGTCGCCCCCGGGGACCGCCCGGGCCGCCGGGCCCGCCTGGAGGGCCTGGGCCTACCGGGCCTGCCGCCCCTTGAGGGCTGGAAGCCGGTCCGGGAGTTGCACCACGGACTGCACACCTTCGCCCAGTGGTTGGCGTACGAGGGGATCCGGCACGCGCCCGACTAGACCCTGGTCCGATCCGGGCCCTAGGCGCGCTTGCGGGCGCGGGCCAGGACCATCGCGCCGCCGCCGAGGCCGAGCAGCACGGCGGCGCCACCGGCGACGTACATCGTGGTGGCGCTGCCGCCGGTCTCGGCGAGGTTCTCGTCCGAGGGGGTGGAGCCGCCCTGCTCCTTCGGGCCCGGGGCGGGCGGGGACTGCGGCTTCGGCTGCTCGGGCTGCTCGGGCTTGGGGGCCGGCGCGGCCTTCGGGGCCTCGCAGGTCGCCTTGACGAGGGTCACGTTGCCGTTGACCTCGGCCACGTTCAACTTGAGCGGGTTGACGTTGACGTTGAGTTCGAGCGCGGTGGCCGCGGCGGTGCGGGAGGTGGTCTCGCGCTTGGAGAGGTCCAGCGTGACCTCGCCGACGCCGGGCACCGTGATCTGCGTACGGCCGCCCGCGCTGAGGGTGACCTTCTGGCCGAGGACCTTCACGTGGCCGAGGAGGTTCGACTCGGCGACGGGCTTCTTGCCGGCCTCGCACACGGCCTTCGACGTGACCTGCTCGACCTCGATCAGGGAGAGCAGCGGCAGGCCGGGGACGTGCACCTTGGCGCGGGCCAGGTTCACGTACCCCTCGGCGCGCTGCTTGTCCACGGTGGCCCGGGAGGTGGCGACGTCCGCCCGCAGGACCTCGAAGGGCCGGCCCTCGTCGACCCCGTCCAACCGCACGCTGAGCCCGGTCTTCTCCGCGCTCGCGGGCGCCTTCACCTCGTTCAGGGACACGCTGAGGGGAAGGTTGACGGTCTTGTTGAGCAGGGAGACGTCCAGCCCGGTGCGCAGGACGACCGCGCTCGCGCGCCCCTCTTCGCCGCCGCCCGTGGCGTGGGCCGGGCCGGCGAGCGCGACGGGTGCCGCGACGAGGGCGACGGCCGCCGTGACGGCGGCGCAGCGGCGGGCGGGCACGCGCAAGGCATTGCTGTTCAAGGTGTGGAACCCCCACAAGAGGAATGACGTCGTCCGTCGACCACGGGGACACGTGGCGACGGGCGACCGAGACGCCTCATCTTTACGCACTGAGAGTGAACCGACGGCTACCAGGCGTCAGTTCACTCCAAAGGGGGGTTTCCGGCCGCGCTTTCGATTCATGAGGCACGTGCGTTCCTTCTGGCCCCTGTTTTCCCACCCCACGGGGTACGTGCGCCACCACCGACGGGCCGCGGTGAACTTCGGCTGAAAAGAGATCAACGACGGCTCACCGCCGAACGTCACGGCCGGTCAACAGAGCGCCTCGACGCACCGCTTGCGGCTCAGCCGACGATCCGCCCGTTGAGGACCACCCGGAGCGGGTCCGCCAGCGCCCGGACGTCCGCGCGCGGATCGCTCCCGTACACCACCAGGTCGGCCGGTGCGCCCTCCTCCAGCGCGGGGCGGCCCAGCCACGCCCGCGCCTTCCAGGTGGTGGCCGCCAGCGCCTCGACGGGCGGGATCCCGGCCTTGACCAGCTCGGCGACCTCGGCGGCGACCAGGCCGTGCGGCAGCGAGCCGCCCGCGTCGGTGCCGACGAAGACCGGGATGCCGGCGTCGTAGGCGTTGCGGACCGTGTCGTAGCGGCGCGCGTGCAGCCGTCGCATGTGCGCCGCCCAGCCGGGGAACTTGGCCTCGCCGCCGTCCGCAAGCGACGGGAAGGTGGCGATGTTGACCAGGGTCGGGACGATGGCGACGCCGCGTTCGGCGAAGAGCGGAATGGTGTCGTCGGTGAGCCCGGTGGCGTGCTCGATGCAGTCGATTCCGGCCTCGACGAGGTCGCGCAGCGAGTCCTCGGCGAAGCAGTGCGCGGTGACCCGCGCGCCCAGCCGGTGCGCCTCGGCGATGGCCGCTTCGACCGCTCCGCGCGGCCAGCAGGCGGTCAGGTCGCCGGCTTCGCGGTCGATCCAGTCGCCGACCAGCTTCACCCAGCCGTCGCCGCGGCGCGCCTCCCGGGCGACGTAGGCGACCAGGTCGGCCGGCTCGATCTCATGGGCGTAGTTGCGGATGTAGCGACGGGTGCGGGCGATGTGCCGCCCCGCCCGGATGATCTTCGGCAGATCGGCGCGGTCGTCGATCCAGCGGGTGTCGGCCGCCGAGCCGGCGTCCCTGATCAGCAGGGCACCGGCGTCCCGGTCGGTGAGCGCCTGCTTCTCGCTGGTGGCGTCGTCCACCGCGCCGTGCCGGTCGAGCCCGACGTGGCAGTGGGCGTCCACCAGCCCGGGCAGCGCCCAGCCCGTCACGGTCACGGCCTCACCGACCGGCCGGTCGTAGGTGACGCGCCCGTCGACCACCCACAACTCGTCCCGGACGTCCTCCGGGCCGACGAGCACCCGCCCCTTCACGTGCAGCACCGCGTGATCGCTCATGTCTGCACTGTACGAGGGGGCCGCCGCGCCCTGGGTACCCTCGATCGAGCGGCCGGATCGCACCGGCCGAAACCCATCGAAAGCACCGGGTACCGGCCGGGCCCGCACCGACTCGGCGCCACCCGCTCGACGATCCGAAGAAGGCACCCACCGTGACCCATCCGTTCCTGGACCTGCCCCCGTTGACCGCCGAGCGCTTCGCGGCGATCGAGCGCCGGGTGGCCGCGCTGCTCGACACCGAGCAGGACGTCGTGATCACGCAGGGCGAGGCGCTGCTGCCGCTGGAGGGCTGCATCCGCTCCGGCGCCCGACCGGGCTCGACCGCACTGAACGTCGTCACCGGCCCGTACGGGCAGACCTTCGGGAACTGGCTGCGGGACTGCGGCGCCACCGTCGTCGACCTGGAGGTGCCGTTCCACACCGCGGTCACCGCCGAGCAGGTGGCGCAGGCGCTGGCCGCGCACCCGGAGATCGACTTCGTCTCCCTGGTGCACGCGGAGGCGGCGACCGGCAACACCAACCCGGTGGCGGAGATCGGCGAGGTCGTCCGGGCGCACGGCGCGCTGTTCATGCTGGACGCGGTGGCGTCGGTGGCCGCGGAGCCGCTGCTGCCGGACGCCTGGGGCGTGGACCTGTGCGTGATCGGCGCGCAGAAGGCGATGGGCGGTCCGGCGGGGGTGTCGGCGGTGTCCGTGAGCGGGCGCGCCTGGGAGCGCTTCGCGGCCAACCCGGCCGCGCCGCGCCGCTCGTACCTCTCCCTGCTGGACTGGAAGGAGCGCTGGATCGACGGCGGACGGCGGGCGCTGCTGCACGCGCCGGCGCAGTTGGAGATGTTGGCGCTTCAAGCGTGCGTGGAGCGCATCGAGTCGGAGGGGCTGGCGGCGGTGACGACCCGGCACGCCCATGCCGCGGCGGCCACGCGGGCGGGCGTGGTGGCGCTCGGGGGCGGCCTTGAGCCGTACGTCCACGACGCCCGGGACGCGGCGCCGGTGGCGACGACGCTGCGTGCGCCGTCCGGGGTGAACGCCGCCGAGCTGGTCGCCCGGGCGCTGGCGGCCGACCCGTCGCTGCCGCTGGTGGCCGGCGGCGGGGCGCTGGCCAAGGAGATGATCCGGGTGAACCACTACGGGGTGGACGCGACCCGCGGCGCGGTGCGCTCCTCGCTGGCGGCGCTCGGTGCCGCGCTGGTCGAGCTCACCCCGGGCACCACGGTGGACCTGGAGGCGGCCGGCCGCGCGATCTCCGACACCTGGGCCTAGGACGCGCCCCGGGACGCATCCCCTTCGGATACGCCCCAGCACCTATCGCCCTGGGAAATCAAAAGAAACTCCCACGCAAATCAAAATGACGGGGAGCCGCCTTTACGCAGGCAGCTCCCCGTTTTCTTCTGCCCGGGTTTCCGGAGCCTAAACGCTAAAGTTCCGACAGGGAAAACCGGCCTTCACGAAGATGTGACCTACTCCACACCATGCCCGTTTAGCGGCTTATTTACCGGACAAAGAGGGACATATTCCCGCCCTCTCTGCGGTCAGGTCGCGCCCGCGCGATAACACATCACTTCACATCACCCAACCCCTCACCGCCATGCATATATTGAATTCAATCGGTAAATTGCCTGGACATGACCGCCGCGCAAGACGACCTTGTACGAGCCTCATCCAACACCCCCCGAAGCGAATTCACCGTCATCGAAACCCCACGGGTCGAAGACGGAGCCGCGATCTGGCGCATCGCCCGCGACTCCGAGGTCCTGGACCTCAATTCCCCGTACAGCTATCTGCTGTGGTGTCGTGACTTCGCCGCCACCTCGTTGGTGGCCCGGGACGCGACCGGTGGGGCGATCGCCTTCGTCACCGGCTACGTGCGGCCGGACCGGCCCGAGGCGCTGGTCGTCTGGCAGGTCGCGGTGGACCGCGACCACCGCGGGCGCGGGCTCGCGGGCACCCTGCTGGACGCGCTGACCGCGCGCGTCACCGAAGGACGGGGCGTGCGCGAGGTGGAGACCACCGTCACCCCCGACAACGCCGCGTCGGACCGGCTGTTCACCGCGTACGCCCGACGCCAGGGCGCCCGGCTGGAGCGCGAAGTGCTCTTCGCCGAGGACGTCTTCCCCCACCGGGAGACCGACCGCACCGGTGCGCCGACCGGGGACCACCAGCCCGAGATCCTCTACCGCATCGGTCCGTTGGCCGCCTGACCAGCGGTCCCGCGCACCGAAGCGCACCGACGAACGGCACAGCGCAGCCACGGACGACGTCGCCCGCCGTTCACCTCCGCCCACCGCCCCGTCCGGCGACCACCCCCTGTTGGAGGCAGAGCCCCATGACCATCACCCCGCCCGCCATGAGCGTCTTCGAAGCCCTGGAGTCCGAGGTCCGCTCCTACTGCCGGGGGTGGCCCGCCGTCTTCGACCGCGCGCAGGGCAGCCGGCTGACCGACGAGGACGGCCACAGCTACCTCGACTTCTTCGCCGGCGCCGGCTCGCTCAACTACGGGCACAACAACCCGGTCCTCAAGCGGGCCCTGCTCGACTACCTCGAACGCGACGGCATCACCCACGGCCTGGACATGGCGACCACGGCGAAACGCACCTTCCTGGAAGCCTTCCAGAACATCGTGCTGAGCCCGCGCGACCTGCCGTACAAGGTCATGTTCCCCGGCCCGACCGGCACCAACGCGGTGGAGGCGGCGCTCAAGCTGGCCCGCAAGGCGAAGGGCCGCGAGCCGGTCGTCTCGTTCACCAACGCCTTCCACGGCATGTCGCTGGGGTCCCTCGCGGTCACCGGCAACGCCTTCAAGCGCGCCGGCGCCGGCATCCCGCTGGTGCACGGCACGCCGATGCCGTTCGACAACTACTTCGACGGCACCGTACCGGACTTCCTCTGGTTCGAGCGGCTGCTGGAGGACCAGGGCTCCGGCCTGGACAAGCCCGCGGCCGTGATCGTGGAGACCGTGCAGGGGGAGGGCGGCGTGAACGTGGCGCGCCCCGAGTGGCTGCGCTCGCTCAAGGCCCTGTGCGAGCGGCAGGACATGCTGCTGATCGTCGACGACGTCCAGATGGGCTGCGGGCGCACCGGGGGCTTCTTCTCCTTCGAGGAGGCGGGCATCACCCCGGACATCGTCACCCTGTCCAAGTCGATCAGCGGCTACGGGCTGCCCATGTCGCTCTGCCTGTTCCTGCCGGAGCTCGACCTGTGGGAGCCGGGCGAGCACAACGGCACCTTCCGCGGCAACAACCCGGCGTTCGTCACGGCCACGGCGGCGCTGGAGACGTACTGGACCGACCGCGAGATGGAGAAGCAGACCCTGGTGCGCGGCGAGCAGGTCGAGCAGGGACTGCTCGCACTCGCCGGGGAGAGCGCGGAGCCGGACTTCAGCTTCCGCGGCCGGGGCCTGGTCTGGGGGCTGGAGTTCGCCGACGGCGAGCGCGCCGCGGCGATCTGCGCCCGCGCCTTCGAGTTGGGGCTGCTGCTGGAGACCTCCGGTCCGCGCGGCGAGGTGGTGAAGCTGCTGCCCGCGCTCACCGTCACCCCCGCGGAGCTGGACGAGGGCCTGCGGATCCTCGCCCGGGCCGTGCGCGAGACCGCCTGAGGCACGCCGCCCCGACCCCTGACACCCCTCGTCACCTTCGAGTTCAGAAAGGCACCACCACTGTGATCGTACGTTCACTCAAGGAGATCCAGGACACCGAACGCCACGTCAGAGCGGCCTCCGGGACCTGGGAGAGCAAGCGCCTGATCCTCGCCAAGGAGAAGGTGGGGTTCTCGCTCCACGAGACCGTGCTGTACGCCGGCACGGAGACGTCCATGTGGTACGCGAACCACGTCGAGGCCGTGCTCTGCGTGGAGGGCACCGCCGAGTTGACCGACGACGAGACCGGCGAGGTCCATCTGATCGAGCCGGGCACGATGTACCTGCTCGACGGCCACGAGCGCCACACCATGCGCCCCGTCACCGACTTCCGTTGCGTCTGCGTCTTCAACCCGCCGGTCACCGGCCGCGAGGACCACGACGAGAACGGCGTCTATCCGCTACTCACCGAGGAGGGCTGAAGCATGACCACCGCCACCCGCACCCCCGTCGTCGAGGACCTCTACCCGAGCCGCGGCCCCGCCGAGGTGGTGACGCCGCGCCAGGAGCCGGTCGTGTGGTCCGCGCCCGGCGCACCCGGCCCCGCCACCTCCGGGGACCTCGCCTCGTACGAGCGCGACGGCTTCCTCGGCGTCGAGGACCAGATCACCGACGACGAGGTCCGCCTGTACCGCACCGAGATGGAGCGGCTGATCGCCGATCCCGCCGTGCGCGCCGACGAGCGGGCCATCGTGGAGTCGCGGTCGCAGAAGGTGCGTTCGATCTTCGAGGTGCACCGGCTCAGCGAGGTCTTCGCGGCGCTGGTGCGCGACGAGCGCGTGGTGGGCCGGGCCCGGCAGATCCTCGGCTCGGACGTGTACGTCCACCAGTCCCGGATCAACGTGAAGCCGGGCTTCGGCGCTTCGGGCTTCTACTGGCACTCGGACTTCGAGACCTGGCACGCCGAGGACGGCATGCCGAAGATGCGGGCGGTCTCGGTCTCCATCGCGCTGACGGAGAACCGGGACACCAACGGCGGGCTGATGATCATGCCCGGCTCGCACCGGACGTTCCTGGGATGCGCGGGCGCGACGCCCGAGGACAACTACAAGAAGTCGCTCCAGATGCAGGACGCGGGCACGCCGTCCGACGGCGCGCTGACGCGGTTCGCCGACGACCACGGCATCCGGCTGTTCACCGGGCGGGCCGGCTCGGCGACCTGGTTCGACTGCAACTGCATGCACGGCTCGGGGGACAACATCACCCCGTATGCGCGCAGCAACGTCTTCATCGTCTTCAACAGCGTGGAGAACGCGGCCGTGGAGCCGTTCGCCGCGCCGGTGCGCCGGCCGGAGTTCATCGGGGCCCGCGACTTCACCCCGGTGCGGTAGGACGGGCGGCAACGGCGAGGTCCTTTCGGACCGAGGGGCCCCGCGACGGATCGCGGGGCCCCTCGCCGTGCGTGCGTCAGACGCGGCTGAGCGTCGGGTAGTCCGTGTAGCCCCGCTCGTCGCCGCCGAAGAAGGTGGCGGAGTCCGGGGTGTTGTACGGCCCCTGGGTCCGCAGCCGCTCCGGGAGGTCGGGGTTGGCGAGGAAGAGCGCGCCGAAGGAGATCATGTCGGCGGTGCCGTCCTCGATCGCGGCGAGCTGGTCGTGGTCGGAGGGGGTCGGGGTGCCGTCGTTGAGGATCAGCGTCCCGGAGAACTCCTTGCGCAGCGCCTCCACCAGCTCCCGGCGCTCCGGGCCGCACTGCAGCACGTGCAGGTACGCGATCCCCAGCGGCTCCAGCGCGCGGACCAGGGCGAGGTACACCTCGTCGGGCTCCGGCTCGTGGACGTCGGTCATGGGGTTGCAGGGCGAGATGCGCAGGCCCACCCGGTCCGGGCCGATCGCCTCGGCCGTGGCGCGGACCGCCTCGACGGCGAACCGGATGCGGTCCTCGACGCTGCCGACGCCCCACTCGTCGGTGCGCAGGTTGGTGTTCTGGCCGAGGAACTGGTGGATCAGATAGCCGTTGGCGCCGTGCAGCTCGACGCCGTCGAAGCCGGCGTCGACCGCGTTGCGGGCGGCGGAGGCGAAGTCCGCGATGGTGGTGCGCACGTCCTCGCCGGTCAGCTCCTGCGGGACCGGGAAGTCCTTCATGCCCTCGTGCGTGTAGAGCTGGCCGGCCGCTGCGACGGCGGAGGGGCCGACCGGGTGGAGGTCGCCCGGCAGCAGGTCCGGGTGGCCGATCCGGCCGCTGTGCATCAGCTGGGCGAAGATCGTGCCGCCCTCGGCGTGCACGGCGTCGGTGACCTTGCGCCACCCCGTGACCTGCTCGTCGCTGTGCAGCCCCGGGGTGTCGGGGTACCCCTGGCCGACCGCGGAGGGCTGGACGCCCTCGGTGATGATCAGCCCCGCGGAGGCGCGCTGGGCGTAGTACGTGGCCATGGCGTCGGTGGCCGACAGGCCGGGGCCGTAAGCGCGGGACCTGGTCATCGGCGCCATGGCGATGCGGTTCGCCAGCGTGCGTCCGGCGAGGTGGAGGGGGTCGAAGGCGGTGGTCATGAGGGCTCCCGAAAACAGAATGTATGGCCGACCAAGCATTGGCGCCGGAAGCAACCGTAACGCATTGATTGGCCAGCCAAGAGTAAAGGTTGGTCGGCCAAGGTAAAATTTCGGAGAAGTCCGCGAGACACTGGGGTCCCGGAGGGCCCGGGGCACCGGGGTCCCGGAGCCGGATGGCCGGCGCCGAGCGTGACTGGCGGAGTGAGGAGTCCCGATGACGAGCCAGGTCGAGGCGGAGGGCGTCGCTGTCCGCAGCGCGCCCGACGGCGGGGAGCCGACGTGCACCGCGGGTCGGGAGCCCGCGTGCAAGGCGGGCGGGCCCGTCGGCTACGCCGTGACGCACGTGGCCCGGCTGCACCGGATGGTCGGCGGCAAGGTGCTGCGCGGCCTCGGCCTCTACCCCGGGCAGGAGTTCGTGATGCTCCACCTGTGGAAGTCCGGCCCGCTGCGCCAGTCGGACCTGATCAAGTACGCGGAGCTGGACCCGTCCACCGTCACGAAGATGCTCCAGCGCCTGGAGCAGGCCGGCCACGTCCGCCGCCGGCCCGACCCGGCCGACCGGCGCGCGGTCCTCGTCGAGGCGACGGAGCAGAGCTGTGCCCTGCGGGTCGCGGTGGAGCAGTCGCTGAACACCCTGGAGGAGCGGATGCTCACGGGGCTCGACGAGGGCGAGCGCGCGGAGCTGCTGCGACTGCTGAACAAGGCCGAGCGCAACCTGTGCCAGGAGGCCGCCGACTGCGACGGGGCGGAGTGATCCCCCGGCCCTCTCCCCCTCAGGCGAGGGCGTCGAGCGCCCGGTCCACGTGCTCGGGCGTGTTGTAGAGGTGGAAGGACAGCCTCAGGTGCCCCGCCCGCGCCGAGGCGACGACCCCCGCCCGCGCGAGGCGCTCCACCCGCTCGCCCTGCCCGCGCACGGCCACGATCGCCGAGTCCCCGGCCACGGCCGACAGGCCGAGCGCGGCCAGCCCCTCCGTGCAGCGCCGCGCCAGCCCGGTCACGTGCCGGTGCACCGCCGCCGTCCCGACCTCCTCCAGCAGCGCCAGCGACCGGGCCGCGCCGTGGTAGGCGACGTACGCCGGTGACTCGTCGAAGCGCCGGGCGGTGGGCGCCAGGTGCTCGACCGGTCCGTACAGGGGCCAGTCGGTGGAGGCGAACGTCCCCGCGTACAGGGGCCGCAGCGTGTGCTGGGCCTCCTCGGTGACGGTGAGGAAGCACACCCCGCGCAGACCCAGCAGGAACTTGTACCCGCAGGTGACGGTGTAGTCGAAGGAGCCCGCGTCCAGCGGCAGCCACCCCGCCGACTGGCTCATGTCGACGAGCGTGCGCGCCCCGTGGACCGCCGCCGCCTCCCGTACGGCGGCGAAGTCGGCGATCCGCCCGTCGGCGGACTGCACCGCGGAGTACGCGACGAGCTCGGTGCCCGGGCGCACCGCGTCGGCGAGCGCCTCCAGCGGCGCGTACCGCAGCGCGAGGTCCCCGCGGATCGCGAAGGGCGTGATGACGGAGGTGTACTCCCCCTCCGGGAACAGCACCTCGGCCCCGGCCGGCAGGGACGCCGCCACCAGCGCGACCTGCACGGCCAGCGAGCTGCCCGCGGCGACCCGGTCCTCGGCGACCCCGCACAGCCGGGCGAAGGAGGCCCGGGAGGCGCCCAGCACGGCGTGATCACCGGCGCCGCCCGGCCGGCCGACGGCCAGCTCGTCGACGAGCGAGGTGATCGCGGCGACGGCCCGGCGGGGCAGCACACCGCAGCTCGCGGTGTTCAGATACGTCGAGGTCAGCGTGAACTCGGAACCGCCGGGAGTCTCCATGTGATCACCCTGAGCCGCCCCGGGGGACGGGTCAACCCCGCGCCCCGGGAGTGTCGGCGCCTTCCGCGGGACGACTCTGCCACGCCTTCTCCAGCACCTCGGTGAACAGCTCGGGCGGCTGTCCGCCGGAGAGTCCGTACCTCCGGTCGACGACGAAGAACGGCACGCCCCGCGCGCCCAGCTCGGCCGCCTCCCGCTCGTCGGCGCGGACGTCCGCTGCGTACGCCTGCTCGTCCGCGAGCACCGCGCGCGCCTCCGCCCCGTCGAGGCCGGCCTCGACGGCGAGCGCGGCGAGGACCTCGTGGTCGAAGACGGAGCGCTGCTCGGCGAAGTTGGTCCGGTAGACGACGTCGAGGAGTTCGCGCTGTCGCCCGCGGGCCTTCGCCAGGTGCAGCAGTCGGTGCACGTCGAAGGTGTTGCCGTGGTCACGGCCCTCGGTGAGGTACGGCAGGCCGTCGCCGCGGGCGCCCGCCGCGACGTGCTCCTCCTTCGCCCGCGCCTCCTCGGGCGTGCAGCCGTACACCTTCGCCAACACGTCGATGACGGACGACGTCTCACCCCGGGGACGTTCGGCGTCCAGCTCGTAGGAGCGGTACACGACCTCGACCCGGTCGCGGTGGTCGAAGGCGGCGAGCCCCTTCTCGAACCGGGCCTTGCCCACGTAGCACCAGGGGCAGACGATGTCGCCCCAGATCTCGACGCGAATCCCGTCCCGTTCCGTCGCCATGTGTCGCCCTCTTCTGCTCTCTTGCCGTCGCTGTCGTGCCGTCGCTGTCGGGAAGCCCGAGCGGGCGCGCCCTTAAGGGCGCGCCGCAGGGGCGACAACGCGCGGCGGGCCCGCCGCATTCCGGCGCCGGTGCGCCACGGGACGTCGAGTCGGCCGTCCGAAGAGCGCTACCGGAGCTCCAGCCGCCCGTCCACCCGGCGCGGCAGCCCGAGGGGGTTGCCCTCCGCGAGTTCCGGCGGCAGCAGCGCCTCGGGGGTGCTCTGGTACGTGACCGGGCGCAGCCAGCGCTCGACGGCGGTGGCGCCGACGGACGTGGAGGTGGAAGTGGCCGCCGGGTAGGGCCCGCCGTGGTGTTGGGCCGGGGCGACCGCGACGCCGGTGGGCCAGCCGTCGACGAGGATGCGGCCCGCGAGCGGCGTCAGCTCGGCGAGCAGCGCGGCGCCCCGCCCCCGGCCCCCGGCTTCGGCACCCGACAGGTGCACGGTCGCGGTGAGGTTGCCGGGGAGCCGGCCGAGCACCGCGGTGACGTCGTCGTCCGTGGCGTACCGGGCGACGACCGTGACGGGGCCGAAGCACTCCTCCAGCAGCAGGTCGTGCGGGCCGTCCGCGGCCAGCAGGGCCGCCGGGACGGTCAGGAAGCCGGCGCTGACGGTGTGCTCGCCGCCCGCACCCGGGGTCAGCGGGGTCTCGACGGACGGCAGGAGGGCCCGTTCCCGTACGCCGTCGACGAAGGCCGCGCGCATCCGGCGGTCGAGCATCACGCCGGGCTCGGTGTTGCCGAGCGCGGTCGTGAGGGACTCGACGACCAGGTCGCCCGCCGCCGACTGCGGGACCAGGACGAAGCCGGGCTTGGTGCAGAACTGGCCCTCGCCGAGGGTCATGGAGCCGGCGAGTCCGGTGCCGATCTCGGCGGCCCGTTCGGCCGCCGCCTCCTCGGTGACGACGACGGGGTTCAGCGAGCCCAGTTCGCCGTGGAAGGGGATGGGGACGGGGCGGGCCGCCGCCGCGTCGAAGAGGGCGCGCCCGCCGCGTACGGAACCGGTGAAGCCGGCCGCGGCGACCGCGGGGTGGCCGACCAGCGTCACGCCGGCGTCGAAGCCGTGGACGACGGCCACCACGTCCTCGGGCAGCCCGGCCCGGGCAGCCGCACGGCGCAGCAGGGTCGCGCAGAGTTCGGAGGTGGCGGGGTGGTCCGGGTGCGCCTTGACGACGACGGGGCAGCCGGCGGCGAGCGCGCTGGCGGTGTCGCCGCCGGGCACGGAGAAGGCGAGCGGGAAGTTGCTCGCGGCGTACACGGCGACGACCCCGAGCGGGATCTTGTAGCGGCGCAGGTCGGGCCAGGGCGGGGTGCGGCCGGCGTCGGCGTGGTCGATGCGCACGTCCAGGTACGCGCCGTCGTCCACGACGGCGGCGAAGGCGCGCAGTTGGGCGGTGGTGCGGGCGAGTTCGCCGGTCAGCCGGGTGGGGCCGAGGGCGGTCTCCGCGTCGGCGACCTCGATGACCGGGCCGCAGGCCTCGTCGAGCAGATCGGCCGCGGCGCGCAGCAGGGCGGCGCGGGCGGACCGGTCGGCGAGCGCGGCGGCGGACGCGTGGGCGGTGCGCACCGCGCGGTCGACCTCCGCGGCCGTGGACTCGACCGCGACCTGTTCCCGCGGCTTCCCGGTTCGGGGGTCGACACTCCAGACTGGTGCTGCTGTCACCGCGGCTTCCTCTCCGGTGGTCGTCGTCGCCGTCGACGTCGGGGTCGCCGGCACCGTCCACGACGTGCGTCGCCCCGCGCAGGGCCGGCCGTTCCTCAGGGCTCGTTCGGTATCGTGAACGACGTTCCTGTTGATGAACGGCACGGGGACTTCGGACTCTATTTCCGGGTGTTCCGCACGGTCAAGAAGGGGGCGTGGAGCCGATGGCGGCGGCCGATTCGGGGGGTTCGGGCGGGGCTCAGGTCAAGTCCGCGGTACGGACGGTGGAGTTGCTGGAGCACTTCGCCGGGCGCCCCGGGATGCACTCGCTCGCCGCGGTCCAGGAGGCCGTCGGCTACCCCAAGTCCAGCCTGTACATGCTGTTGCGCACCCTGGTCGAACTCGGCTGGGTGGAGACGGACGCGACCGGCACCCGGTACGGGATCGGGGTGCGCGCCCTCCTGGTCGGCACCTCGTACATCGACGGCGACGAGGTCGTCGCGGCGGCCCGCCCCACGCTCGACCGGCTCTCCGACGACACCACGGAGACCATCCACCTCGCCCGTCTCGACGGCACCAACGTGGTCTATCTGGCCACCCGGCAGTCCCAGCACCACTTGCGGCCCTTCACCCGGGTCGGGCGCCGACTGCCGGCGCACTCCACCTCACTCGGCAAGGCGCTGCTCGCGACGTACGGCGACGAGCAGGTGCGCAAGATGCTGCCGAAGACGCTCCCGTCGCTGACGGAACACACCGTCACGGACCGGGAGAAGCTCATCGAGGAGCTGCACGCGGTGCGGGAGCAGGGGTACGCGGTGGACCGCGAGGAGAACACCCTGGGGCTGCGCTGCTTCGGGGTGGCGATTCCGTACCGGACGCCGGCGCGGGACGCGATCAGCTGCTCGGTGCCGGTGGCCCGACTGACCCCCGAGCACGAACAGGTCATCAAGGAAGCCCTGTTCGACGCGCGGGACCGGCTGACCCTCGCCACCAGGAGGCTGTGAGAACTGGAGGGTCTTCGGGATCTCAAGGGTCCACAGGTCCACAGGTTCACGGGTGCATGGTTCACGGGTTCACGGGGAGCAAGGGTGGGGGGAGCTTCACAGGTGCGGGTGACGGTCCGGGCGGTGCTGCGCGCGCTGTTCGGCAGACGGGCCCGGGGGCGCTGGTTCCATCTGGTTGTGGGCGGCGCGCTGATGATGCCGTTCTGGATCCTGGCCGGTGTCGTCCTCGGCCCGTTCACGGGCGCGCGCTCGCTCGTGCCGACGTCCCTCGGGGACCAGTTGCTGTCGTACGCGGTCGCGCTTCCGCTGGCCACGGTGACGGCGCTGGTCTCCCAGCTGCGGCCGTTGTCGGTGGCGGCGGCGCGGGCGCTGTGCACGCTGCCGGACGGGGTGTTGGCCGACGGGTCGGCGCGGTCGCGGGCGGCCCGACTGCGGACCGCGGCCTGGTTCACGCTCCACACCGGGGTGGGCGCGCTGGTCAGCGGGGCGTCCCTGGCGTTGCCGCCGTTCGCGGCGAGCACGGCCCTGGTGCCGTTCGTCCCGCCGCTGCGCACCTGGCTACAGGTGCCGGACGTCCCGTTCTGGCTGCTCGCGCTCTTCCCCGTCGCGGGCGTCGCCATGTTCCTGGCGCTGGCGGGGGTCTCGGCGGCGGCCGGGGCGCTGTTGGCGCGTGCGGCGCCCGTCTTGCTGGGCCCGACGCCCGCGGATCGGCTGGCGGCGGCCGAGCGGCGCGCCAACGATCTGGCCGAGCGCAACCGTCTCGCCCGGGAGCTGCACGACTCGGTGGGGCACGCGCTGAGCGCGGTCACGCTCCAGGCGGGCGCGGCGCGCCGGGTCGTCGACCGCGACCCGGAGTTCGTGCGGCAGGCGCTGGAGGCGATCGAGGAGACGGCCCGGCGCACGGTCGACGAGTTGGACACGGTCCTCGGCCTGCTGCGGGACGACGGGGCGGCGGGGGCCCACGAAGCGGTGGCCGGCGGGCCCACGCTCGCGGAGCTGGACGGGCTGCTGGCGCGCAGCGGGGTGCCGGTGACAAGGGAGCGGGTGTCGCAGCGGATGACGGTCGGCGCGCTGAAGGAGGTCCCGGCACCGGAGTCCCGTGCGGCGTACCGCATCGTCCAGGAAGGGCTGAGCAACACCCTGCGGCACGCCGGGGCGGTCCCGGTGTCCTTGTGGATCGCCCGGCGCGGCGCGGAATCGGATGAACCAGGAGCACTGGACACATTGGAGATCACGATGGAGAACCCACTGCCGGACCGGGCCCCGGTGGTCCGCCCGGGTGGCGGGCGCGGGGTGGCGGGCATGGTCGAGCGGGCTGCGGCCCTCGGGGGCGTCGTCGAGGCGGGCCCGGCGGACGGGGTGTGGCGACTGTACGCCAAGCTCCCCCTGAACGACCGTTCGGGTGGCACGCTGGGATTCGATCGGTGAGCGCGGTGCGGGTCGTGATCGCCGATGACGAGCGGATGGTGCGCACTGCGCTGCGCGTGATCCTGGAAGCGGAGCCCGACCTGGAGGTGATCGGAGAGGCCAGGACCGGCGAGGAAGCCGTGTCCGTGGTGTGCGAGCTGCGGCCGGACGTGGTGCTGATGGACGTGCGGATGCCGCAGATGGACGGCATCGGGGCGACCGAGCGGATCCTCGCCGCGCTGGAGGCACCGCCGCGGATCCTGGTGGTGACCACGTTCGAGAACGACGCGTATGTGTACGACGCGCTGCGCGCGGGCGCGGCCGGCTTCCTGCTCAAGCGGACGGACGCGGACCACTTGGTGCAGACGGTCCGGCTGGTCGCCCGGGGCGATGCGCTGGTGTTCCCGTCGGCCGTGCGGGCGCTGGCGGAGGCGTACGGCACGGGGGCGTCCAGCGCTCCCCCGGCCTGGGTGGCGCGGCTGACCGAGCGGGAGGGGGACGTGCTGCGACTGATGGCGAGCGGCCTGACGAACAGGGAGATCGCCCGTGAGATGGAGGTGGGACCGGCGACGGTGAAGAGCCATGTGGCGGCGGTGCTGGCGAAGACGGGCACCCGGGACCGCACCCAGGCGGTGATCGCGGCGTACGAGGCGGGGTTCGTGGCGCCCCGCTGACCAAGCGCCGTCCGCCGTGGTGAGCGGGAGGGCAGCCGCCGTGGTCAGCGGGTGCCGTCTGAAGAATCTCTGAGAATCTCCGGAAGGGGAGGTGATGGGGAACCCGGCGACGGACCCCGGTCGTCCTCAGGTGGGATGAACAGGACGATCAGACACAGCGCCGTCTTCTGCCTGCTGCTGGTGTTGGCCCTGCTGGTGCGGGCCACCTGGGTGCAGGCATACGACTCCAAGGCGCTCGCAGACAATGACAAGAACCGGCGCAAGGTCATCGACCAGTACGCACAGCCGCTGGGTGACATCGTCGTGGCCGGCACCCCGGTCACCGGCTCCGCCCGCACCACCGGCAGCGACCTGGCGTACAAGCGGACGTACACCGACGGCGAGCTGTACGCGGCCGTGACGGGGTACAGCTCGCAGGCGTACGGCTCGACGCAGCTGGAGGGCATCTACAGCGACGTGCTCGACGGCACGGACGACCGGCTGAAGGACCCGGTGGAGGCGCTCACCGGCAAGCAGCTGGCGCCCGGTGACGTGCTGACGACGATCGACCCCGAGGTGCAGCGCGCGGCGTTCGAGGCGCTGGGCGACATCAAGGGCGCGGCCGTCGCCATGGAGCCGTCGACGGGGAAGATCCTCGGGCTGGTCAGCACCCCGTCGTACGACCCGTCGACGATCGCCGGCACCTCCGACGGCAAGGCGTGGCAGCAGTTGCTGGACGACCCGGACAAGCCGATGGTGAACCGCGCGCTGCGCCAGCCGTTGGCGCCGGGATCGACGTTCAAGCTGGTCACGGCCGCCGCCGCGCTGGAGGACGGGCTGTACGACTCGGTGGACGAGAAGACCGCGAGCCCGATGCCGTACGTCCTGCCCAACAGCACCCACGTGCTGCCGAACGACATCCCCAGCGCGCCCTGTGAGGACGCCTCCATACGCACCGCGCTGCGCTGGTCGTGCAACAACGTCTTCGGAAAGATGGCGGAGGACCTGGGAGACGACAAGCTCCGGGCGATGGCGGAGAAGTTCGGCTTCAACGACGAGGAGCGGGACGTCCCGGTGCGGGCGTACGAGAGCGTCTATCCCGCGGCGCCGGACAAGCCGCAGACCGCGCTCACCGGCATCGGTCAGTTCGAGGTGACGGCCACCCCGTTGCAGATGGCGATGGTGTCGGCGGCGATCGCCAACGACGGCGTCCTGAAGGACCCGCACATGGTGAAGCAGGTGATCGACTCGGCGGGGACGGAGCTCCAGTCGTACGACGGTTCGTCCGGCAAGCGCATCGTCTCCGAGAAGACCGCGGAACAGTTGCGCAGTGCGATGGTCACCGTCGTCGAGGACGGCACCGGTTCCAATGCCAAGGTGAGCGGAGCCGAGGTGGGCGGCAAGACGGGCACGGCCCAGCAGGGCGTGGACAACAAGGGCAAGCCGTACGCCTGGTTCACCTCGTACGCCAAGGACGACGACAACGGCAAGGAGGTCGCGGTGGCTGTGGTGATCGAGGACGCGGGCGGCCCCCGCTCCGAGGTCAGCGGCAACGGCCTGGCCGCGCCGGTCGCCCAGAAGGTGATGGCCGCCGCGCTGAAGTGACCGCCCGGCCGGTCCGCGGGCGGGAACAGCTTCGGCGTCGGACACCTCCGGGCGAAGGGCGCGCACGGTGACGCCCTTGTACTGGCTGATCACCACCAGCCCGGTGCCGACGAGCGCCTTGAGGGCCTCGCCCGCGGGGCCGTCAAGACGCCCTCGACGCACCGCAATGGGGCGCGCTAAGGGCCCTCGGCTGCCGCTCCCGTTCGCCCTGAGGTCCCGGCGGGGCCCCCGGCTAGGGCAGTCGTCCGATCCCTCGCGGGGTCCTTAGTCGCCACGCTGACTCGCGGCAGGAGTGCGACAGCGGCGGGGAACGAGCGGGGGACGACGGGTGGACAGGGGCTGGGCGGCCTTCGCGGTGCTGCGGGACCGCAACGCGGGGCTGTACTTGGGCGGTGTGGTCGTCTCGGGCTTCGGCACGACCGCGCTGTGGCTGGTCGCCGGGATCTGGGTGAAGGACCTGACCGGTTCGAACAGCCTCGCGGCGCTCACCACCTTCGCGATGTGGGCGCCCGTGCTGGTCGCGCCGCTGCTGGGCACGGTTGCCGACCGGGTGCGCCGCCGGCCGTTGCTCATCGCGACGAACCTGGCGTCCGCGGCCGTCCTGGTGCCGCTGCTGGCGGTGGACCCGGCGGACCGGGTGTGGCTGCTGCTCGTGGCGCTCGCCCTGTACGGGCTGTGTGCGCAGATCCACGACGCGGCGGAGACCGCGCTGGTGGCCACCGTGGTGGACGCCCGGCTGCTGGGCGACTTCAACGGGCTGCGGCTGACCGCCAAGGAGGGCACGAAGATGCTGGCGCCGCTGGTGGGCGCCGGTCTCTTCGCCCGGTTCGGGGCCGCGCCCGTGGTCCTCGTCGACATCGCGTCCTTCGTGCTCGCGGCCTGGGTGTGCGTCCTGCTGCGGGTGCGCGAGCCGCGCCCGGCGCGGACGGCGGGCGGCGGTCTGCGCCGGGAGGTGGTGGAGGGCGTGCGACAGATCCGGCGTTCGGCCGCGATGCGCCCGCTGGTGCTCGCGGGCGGGGTGACGATGTTCCTCGCGGGCGTCAACGGCGCCCTGGTCTTCGCGGTCGCCGACGCGGTCCTCGACCGCTCCCCCACCTTCGTCGGCGCGCTGTACGCGGCGCAGGGCCTGGGCTCCGTCCTGGTCGGGCTGGTGGCGGGCCCGCTGCTGCGGCGGCTGGACGCGCGGCGGTTCGCCGCGGTGGGCATCGCGCTCTTCGCGCTGACCGCGGCGGCGCGGGCACTGCCGTACGACGCCCTGGCCCTGGTGTGCAGCGTCGGCGTCGGCTTCGGGCTGCCGTGCGTGCTGGTCGCCGCGATGACGACGGTGCAGCAGCACGCCCCGGCCGACGCCCTCGGGCGCACCGCGGCGACCGCGAGCACGGTGATGTACGCGCCGAACGCGATCGCGCTGGCGCTGGGCGCCGGGCTGGTCGCGGTGGTGGACGTACGGGTGGCGCTGGCGGTGTTGGGGGCGGCGGGCGTGGCGACGGCGCTGGTCCTGGCGGGGCGAGGGGCCGTACGGTGATCCGCGCTCAGCGGGCGGGCGCCGACGCGACGTGTGCCGGGACCGCGTCCCACGCGCCCTGAACGTCGTCACGCCGGGGCAGCGCTCCTGGAGCGGTCGAGACGCAGGACTGCGACTCAGGGGCGGAAGCGGCGCCCCGCGCACCACACTTGACGGTGTTCGGGCCGCTCCCTAGCGTGCCCCTGCATGTGAATGATGGTCATGCATGTCCACAGCCCTGAGCGTCCGCAGCCGGGTGGGCGCCGCGGGAGTCACGCCCCGGCCCGGCGGGACGACGTACGACCAGGCGACGCACGACGCGACGAGACGAAGCACGACGAGGAGACCCGTCCATGCCCGCTCCCCGCACGGTCCTGCTCACCGGCGCCGCAGGCGGACTCGGCACGCTGATGCGGGGGCTCCTCCCCGCGTACGGCTACGAGCTCCGGCTCTTCGACGTCACCCCCATCGAGGGCGAGCCCGACGCCATCACGGCCGACCTCGCCGACCGGGCGGCGCTGCGCGCGGCGGTGACGGGCGTCGACGCGGTGCTGCACCTGGCCGCCATCTCCCTGGAAGCCCCCTTCGAGAAGATCCTCCGCGCCAACGTCGAGGGGACGTACCACCTGTACGAGGCGGTCCGGGAGGCCGGGGTGCCGCGGGTCGTCTTCGCCTCCAGCAACCACGCCGTCGGCTACACGCCGCGCCCCGCGGGCGGGCCGCCCGTCACCCGCGACGAGCTGATCCCCATCGACACCCCGCGCCGCCCCGACACGTACTACGGCCTGTCGAAGTGCTTCGGCGAGGACCTGGCGCAGCTCTACCACGACCGGCACGGGGTGGAGACGGTCTCGGTGCGGATCGGCTCCTGCTTCATGGAGCCCACGTCCGTGCGGATGCTGTCGGTCTGGATGAGCCCCGGCGACGGCGCCCGCCTCTTCCACGCGGCGCTCACCGCGCCGGACGTGCGCCACAGCGTCGTCTACGGTTCCTCGGCGAACACCCGGCTGTGGTGGGACCTGTCGAGCGCGCGGGCGCTGGGGTACGAGCCGCAGGACGACTCCGAGCAGTTCGCCGCGAAGCTCGTCGCCGAGCAGGGCGAGCTGGACCCGGAGAACCCGGCCCACCGTTACTTGGGCGGCCACTTCGTCACCGACCCTCCGCAGTGGCCGCTCTGAGCCCGTCCGGGGCCGGCTCCGAGCCGGGCAAACGAGCGAAAAGCCGAAAGCACGAAGGGTAAGGGAACGGCAAAGCGGTCCCGGTCGTTACTCCTGGCATGACCGTTATGACCCCTGGCTCGAACATCCCCCTCCCCACCGCGCGAGTGACGGTGGACGTCGCGGCCCCGGTGCGGCTCGACGTTTCGGGCCTGCTCCTCACCGCCGCCGGCAAGGTGCGCTCCGACGCCGACTTCATCTTCTACAACCAGCCGACGGGCCCGGGCGTGACCTATCGGTCCGGCGGAGGCGCCGCGCCGGACGCCATCGTGGTCGACACCTCCGCCGTCCCGCCCGGCATCGAGAAGATCGTGGTCACCGCCAGCCCGGACGCCGCGGGCCAGACCTTCCAGGGCGTCGAGCCCACGGCCACCCTGCGCAGCGCCGACGACGGCACCCCGCTCGCCACCTTCACCCCGCCCCAGCTCGGCGGCGAGACGGCCCTCGTCGTCGTGGAGATCTATCTGCGCAACGGCGCGTGGAAGGCCCGCGCCGTGGGCCAGGGCTACGCCAACGGTCTGGCCGGCATCGCGACCGACTTCGGCGTCTCGGTCGACGAGGAGCCCACCCCGCCCCCCGCGGCCCCGGTCGCCCCGCCCACCGCCTTCTCCGCCCCCACCCCGCCGGCGCCCCCTGCCCCGCCCGCTCCCCCGTCGGCCCCCGTTGCCCCTGCCGCGCCGCCCGCGCCCGCGCCCGGCACCGGCAAGATCAATCTCGACAAGGGCCGGGTCAACCTCCAGAAGAACCAGACGGTGTCCCTGGTCAAGGGCGGCCGTCCGCTGCTCTCCCAGGTCAAGATGGGCCTCGGCTGGGAGCCCGCGTACCGCGGCAAGGACATCGACCTCGACGCCTCCGTGATCGCCTACGGCCCCCAGCGCAACCACCTCGACAGCTGCTACTTCGGCAAGCTCGCCATCCTGAACGGCGCCATCAAGCACTCCGGCGACAACCTCACCGGCGAAGGCGCCGGCGACGACGAGGTCATCACCGTCGACCTCGGCCGCCTCCCCGCCGAGGCCACCGGCCTCGTCTTCACCGTGAACTCCTTCTCCGGCCAGAAGTTCACCGAGGTCGCCAAGGCGTACTGCCGCCTGCTGGACGCGGCCACCGGCGAGGAGCTGGTCCGCTTCGACCTGACGACCGCCGAGCCCCAGACGGGCGTGATGATGGCCAAACTCATCCGCCAGTTCTCCGGCGAGTGGGAAATGACCGCCATGGGCGACTTCGTCAAGTCCCGCACGGTCCGCGGCATGGTCAAGCCGGCAGCACAGGCGCTGTAGCCACCCCAGCAGCCCGGCACCACGTGAGGGCCCGCCGACCACCACCGGGCCGGCGGGCCCTTTCAGACGCCGGGTCACCTTCCCGCCGTGTCCGCACGACGGGCGAGGCGGGGGTCTCGGTCTGGCTGCCGTGACCGCGCGTTCCAACTCGCCGAAACGCGCATCGATCGCTGACAGAACCCCGGCTCAACAAGTGTCGTCCCCGCGCATGCGGGGGTGTTCCGGTCAAGGACACGTGGAAGGCCGTCTGGGAGAGGTCGTCCCCGCGCGTGCCGAGGTGTTCCGTTGAGGGTGCCGGCCCCGCGGGGCTCCGCCTTGGCCCGGACACGGGCCCGCCCGTCAGTTCAGTGTGCTGTACGCGTTCAGTGCCGGCTGGCCGCCGAGGTGGGCGTAGAGGACCGTGGAGTCTGGAGGGATCTCGCCGCGGGTGACGAGGTCGATCAGGGCGGCCATGGACTTGCCCTCGTACACGGGGTCGGTGATCATGCCCTCCGTGCGGGCCGCGAGGCGCATCGCCGCGAGGGTCGTTTCGTCCGGGACGCCGTAGGTGCCCGCGTGGTAGCGGTCGTCCAGTTCGATGGACTCGTCCTTCAGCTCGCGCTCCACGCCGAGGAGGGCGTCGGTGGCGCGGGTGATGCGGCCGATCTGGGCGCGGGTGGCTTCGGGGGCCGCGGAGGCGTCGATGCCCAGGACGCGGCGGGGGCGGGCGCCGGATCGTTCCAGGGCGGCGAAGCCGGAGAGCATGCCGGCCTGGGTGCCGCCGGTGACCGAGCAGACGACCACGGTGTCGAAGAAGACGCCGAGTTCGCGCTCCTGCTCGGCCACCTCGTACGCCCAGTTGGCGAAGCCGAGGCCGCCGAGGGGGTGGTCCGAGGCGCCGGCGGGGATCGCGTAAGGGCGTCGGCCGCTGGCGGTCACCTCGGCCAGCGTCTGCTGCCAGCTCTCCCGGATGCCGATGTCGAAGCCCGCCGGCGCCATGCGGACGTCCGCCCCGGCGAGCCGGCTGATCTGGATGTTGCCGACCTTGTCGTAGCCGGGGTCCGTCCAGTCCACCCAGTTCTCCTGCACCAGGACGCAGTCCAGGCCGACGCGGGCGGCGACGGCCGCCACCTGGCGGGTGTGGTTGGACTGGACGCCGCCGATGGAGACCAGGGTGTCGCAGCCCTGCGCGAGGGCGTCCGCGACCAGGTACTCCAGCTTGCGGGTCTTGTTGCCGCCGTAGGCGATCGGGGAGTTGCAGTCCTCCCGCTTGGCCCACAGCTCGGCGCCGCCGAGGTGGGCGGTCAGCCGGTCGAGGCGGTGCACCGGGGAGGGGCCGAAGAGCAGCGGGAAGCGGGCGTGGGCGTCAAGCGACATGGTCGACTCCTTCAGCGAGGAACTCGTCAGCATGGCCTTCGTCAGTCGGACGTGTCAGCGGTGAGACCGGTGAGGGAACTCCAGATGTGCGCGGTGACCGCGGTCGCCCCGGCCGCGTCGCCCGCCTCGCACGCGGCGATCAGCCGCTCGTGCATCCCCGCCGACTCCCACGCGCCCCGGGTGGCGAACAGCCGCCACTCCAGCCGTCGGATCAGCGGGGTGTAGCGGGCGATGGTCGCCGTCACCGCGCGGTTGCCGCACACCCGCACCAGTACGTCGTGCAGCGCGTCGTCCGCGCTCAGGGCGTCGGCGGTCGCGCCGGCGGCGACGGCCGCGGCGAAGCGGTCGTTGGCGGCGCGCATCTCGGCGACGTCGGCGGCGGACAGCAGGGGTACGGCGGTACGGGTCGCCACCTCGTGCATCGCGCCCACCACCGCTCCCGCCTCCCGCACCGCGCGGGGATCGAGCCGGGTCACCCGGGTGTAGCTCTGGGGCTTGGTCTCCACCAGGCCGTCTTCCACGAGCCGGGCGAGCGCGTCCCGCACCGGGGCCCGGGACAGGCCGAGGCGCGCGGCGAGTTCGACGTCGCGCACGGGCTCGCCCGGGGCCAGCTCGCCGCGGACGATGGCGTCGCGCAGGGCGACGTACGCGGTGTCACGCAACAGGGTTCGCCCCACGGGCCGCAGCGTCGACATGAACCGGGATGCTAGATGACTAACATGTTAGATGTCAGCCCCCGCGACGGGATCGCACCAAGACCCCGACGGCTCACGGTCGTTCGAGCCGCCGGGGCAAGGTCAAGCGGTCAAGCGGTCAAGCAAGGAGCAGCACGGCCGGCACCTCAGGCCGCCGTCGCGCCCTGAGCCCACGGCCAGTTGGCGCTACGCCCCCGCTCCAGCAGGGTCACCATCCCGAACGCCGCGTCCGACAGGCCGCCGAAGGTGTGCCGGTTCGGGGTGCCCGACGGGGCGTGCCCCGCCCGGTACCCCTCCAGGTTCCAGGTGTACACGGGCACGTGCGCCGGGACCTGTTGGGTCGGGTCGCCCTCGCGGTGCGCGTTCGCCTGCTCGTCCGTGACGATGAGCACCCGGTCGTGCTTGCGGTAGTGCCGGCGCACCGCCTCCGTGGTTTCGGTGCCGCCGAGGTTGTCGAACCGTTCCAGCACCTTGAGCACCGACTCGCCCCGGCGGAAGTCCACCGCGCTGCTGTCGGTGCCGAACTGCACCAGGTCGGCGTGCTCGGCCCGCATCGCCAGCGCGGTGCCGAACACGGCTGCCGCGTCGGCCCGGCTCAGCTGGGACCGGCTGGTCAGCATGGACCAGAACATGGACCCCGAGCGGTCGACCAGGATCAGCGTGCGGCCCGGCAGCGCGGGCACCCGGGCCAGCGAGTGGCCGAGCGCCTGCTCCAGGGCGTACGCCCACCGCAGCGACGGCGCGTGCTGGTACGCGGCGAGGTAGCGGAAGGGGAACTGCCGCGAGCGCGCGACCTCCGCCGGGTCCGCGATCCGCGCGGCGACCCGGGCGGCGACCTCGTCCGAGACGCCCGCCTCGTCGAAGTTGCGCAGGTTCCGCACGAGCGCCATCGTCCCCATGGAGGGGATGACGGCTTCCCAGGCGGCGGCGTCCATCGGGCCCTGGAGCCAGCCGGCGAGGGCCTCCCAGGTCATTCCGGCCGCGGCGAGCCGCTCGGCGCCGTCGGGCGCGACAACGTGTGCGCGCCGCTCGGCGACGGGCAGCGCCATCAGGGCGCGGTGCGCCGCGACGACGGGCAGCGCCTCGGGCACCTCCGCCTCCTCGGGGTGGTGGCGCCGGTCGAGCGCGTGCCGGAACAGTTCGCCCTGCCAGGGCTTGTCGGGCGCGGGCGTGGCGTGCACCAGGTTGAGGACGTCGCCGAAGCGGAAGCCCTTGGAGCCGGTGTCGTACTTCAACAGCGCCTTCTCGCCCCACATCCGCGCCACGGCGTCGCCGACGCCGCGCTTCACGGGCTTGGGCAGGGCGCGGCCGTACTGGGCGTGCCAGTACCCGAGCAGTTCGCCGGGCTCGTCGGGGCGGCGCAGCACGGACGCGATCACGCTGCGGTTCGACGGGCCGTCGCTCGCCGCGGCGGCGAGCCGGGCGTGCACGTACTCGGCGGCGCCGACGAGGGACGCGGTCCGCATGTTGCCTTCGCCGCGCAGCCAGCCGAGGAGGCCGGCGGTCCACTGCGGGTCCTCGACGGCGAGGCGCCGCACGAGGGCGCGGAAGCGGTCGTCCCGCTCGTCCCCGGACTCGTAGAAGGTGTTCTGGGAGACGAAGTTGGCGACGGCGAGCAGGAAGAGCTCCGACTTCGGGTCGCGCTCGGCGCCGATTCCGCCCTGGTGGGTGCGGAGCGTGCGGCCGGTGGAGCGCACCGGAGAAACGAGCTTCTTGACAAGGCGCTTGTTGAAGCGGGCCATCGGATGAATCCCCCCGAATTCACGGGGAGGTACGGCGTACGGGACGTGCCCGAGATCGGATCGGGCACGGGGAATCAGCTAGTTCACCCCGGGCGTGGTTCCCTTCCACCACCAACCCCGTGAAAGGGCCGGGCGGGACTCGAACCCGCTTCTCCCGGTCCGTGGAAGTATCCGTGTCCGGCGCACCGGGCACGTCTCGTACGCCGCACCTCCCGAGGTCAGCGCACCGGGAGGTGCGTTACAGCAAAGAAAAGGCGTGCCCAGAGATCACAGCGGCTGGACTGACATCAGGTGCTCTACCAATTGAGCTACATCGGCTCGGAAGCCGATGACGGGACTCGAACCCGCAACCGCCCCATTTACAGTGGAAGTACGTCCTGCCTGCGCACCTGGGCACGAACATCACTTTAGGACGGCGGCGAGGGAAGCCACCACGCATTTTCCCGCAATCGACCCAAGGGACCGAAGGGCGTCAGGCGCCCCGGGGCGTACGGGACTTGGCGCGGAACGCCGCCCGGCGCGCCTCCTTCGCGATGCGCCGGTCCGGGTGGAGGCCGCCGATCGCCTCCAGCACCTCCGCCGTCGCGGGGTGGTCCACCCGCCAGACCGCGTCGAAGAAGCCGCTGTGCTGTCCGACCAGGTCCTGTACGAGCCCCTGGAGCTCGGCCAGTTCGCCGCCGGCGTCGAGCTGGGCGGCGATGGTGTCGACGGAGAGCCAGAAGATCATCGCTTCGGACGGCGGCGGCACGTCGGCCGCCCTGCGCTCGGCGAGCCAGACCCGGGCGAGCCCGCCCAGCTCGGCGTCGTCGAGGACGGCGCGCACCTCCGGCTCGCCCTCGGGGCCGATGAGCGTGAGCGCCTGCTGACAGCGCAGCCGGCGCAGCGGGGCGCCCTCGTCCGCGCCGCGCGCCGCCGTGAGCAGCTCGCGCGCCGCGGCGGCGGGCTCGTGGCGGTCGAGCCACAGCTCGGTCTCGGCGCGCGCCGCCGACTCGGGGTAGTGCGCCAGCCCGTCGAGGAGGACGTCGGCGCCCTTGGCGGCCAGGTCGCCCACGGCGGGGACGTCCAGCCCGGCTTCCAGCATCCGGGTCCGCACCCCGTACAGCCCAAGCGGGGTCAGGCGCACCAGGCCGTAGCGGGAGACGTCCTCCTCGCCCACGGGCTCGCCCGGCTCGGCGGCTTCCGTGCCGGCCTCCGCCATCAGCTCTTCGTCGACGGGCCGGAAGTCGACCAGTCCGACGGACTCCAGCAGCCGGAACTGGTCGTCGAGCCGGACCATCGCCGTGGAGACCTGTTCGAGGACGTCGTCCGTGGGCTCCCCCATGTCGTCGGGGACGATCATCGAGGCGGCGAGGGCGGGCAGCGGCACGGGCTCGTTGCCGGCGCCGCCGTCCGTGACGGTGAGCAGGTAGAGGTTGCCGAGGACGCCGTCGAGGAACTCCGCCTCCCCCTCCGGGTCCCAGTCGAGCGCGGCGTAGTCGATCTCGCCGTCCTCGCCGATCACGTCGCTGATGTCGTCCAGCAGGGGCGCGATGGCGTCGGCGTGGGCGGCGTCCAGGATCTCCAGCCAGACGGCGAGGACGTCCTGCGGGCCGCCGGAGGTGAGCAGGGAGAGGTTCTCGCCCGGCGTCACCGTGCCGTACGCGTCGTCCGAGGCGTCGTCGGCGTCGGCGTCGGCGTCGGCGTCGGCAGCATCGTCGGTGGGGTCGTGCACGGCCACGAGGCCGGCGTCCACCGCCGCCCGCCACGCCTCGCTCGCGTACGCCCGCCCCTCGTCGTCCTGCGGGAGGCCGATCTGCTCCGCCGCGGCGGACAGCTGCTCCTCGACCAGCTCGCCGCCGGCGCCCACCCGGGTCTCGGCCCCGGCCCAGCGGGCGAGGCGCACGGCCCGGGAGAGCAGGGTCGTGGCGAGCGCGTCCCGCGCCAGCTCCGCGTCGGAGTGCAGCCGTACGGGCGGCATGGAGGGACGGTCCTGGGGCATCGGCTGGTTCTCCTCGGGGGCGGGTCGGATCCGGGCATGGCCCCGGGGCACGGTTCCCCAGCGTAGACGCTTTCCCCTGCATTCCGCGGCGCCTGGACGGTTCCCGGCCGCGAAGACGGCGAAGCACCGACCCTCCGGCTGGGGCGGCCCCTTCGTCCGGTCCCGGGAGCACTCCTCGCCCCGCCCCGCCGGAACGTGCGCCGCCCGTGCGCCGACGTCATCCGCCCGACGCCCCGCGTACATCCGGACGCCCTTGACAAGTGCCCTGCGCAGACCGGAGATTGACGCGCGTAGAGCCGTGCGGGGCACGCGTGCGCCGTCCTGCCGCGCTCCTCCCCCGCACTCCCCGCCCCTCACTCGACTTCCGGAGCTTCGATGTCCTCCTCCGCGATACCTAGACCGGCCGCCGTCGCCGTCCTGACGGCCGCCGCCCTCGCCGCCGGTCTGCTGGCCGGATCCGCCCCCGCCTCCGCCGCGGACCCCGCGGTCAGGATCCACGACGTCCAGGGCGCCACCCGCGTCTCCCCGCTCGCCGGCCAGCCGGTCGCCGACGTCCCCGGCGTCGTCACCGGCGTACGGACCTACGGCTCCTCGCGCGGCTTCTGGTTCCAGGACCCGGACGGCGACGGCAACGCCGCCACCAGCGAAGGCGTCTTCGTCTTCACCGGCTCCGGCTCGACGCCCACCGTGAAGCCCGGGGACTCCGTGCTGGTCTCCGGCACGGTGGCCGAGTTCGTCCCCGGCGGCGCCTCGTCCGGGAACCAGTCCCTGACCCAGATCACCCGCGCCGCGGTCACCGTGGTCTCCAGCGGCAACGCCGTGCCCGAGCCGGTCACCGTCGCCGCCTGGACCGTGCCCGGCGCGTACGCCCCCGCCGGCGACCCCGCGGCCGGCGGCAGCATCAACGGCCTGCGCCTGGACCCGCGCCGCTACGCCCTGGACTACTACGAGTCCCTGGAGGGCGCCAACGTCCGCATCGGCACCTCCCGCGTCGTGGGCGCCACCGACCCGTACTCCGAGCTGTGGGTGACGGTGAAGCCGCAGGAGAACCCGACCGCCCGCGGCGGGGCGCGCTACGGCTCGTACGCGTCGCAGAACACCGGCCGGCTCAAGGTGCAGTCCCTCGTCCCGCTCACCGAGGAGCCGTTCCCGAAGGCGAACGTCGGCGACGTGCTCAAGGGCACCACGGAGGGGCCGCTGGACTTCAACCAGTTCGGCGGCTACACCCTGGCCGCCCGTGACCTCGGCACGGTCGTCGACCGCGGCCTGGAGCGGGAGCGGACCCGGCCGCAGACGAAGAACGAACTCTCGGTGGCCACGTACAACGTCGAGAACCTCGACCCGGGCGACCCGCAGGAGAAGTTCGACGCGCTCGGCCGGGCCGTGGTGGAGAACCTGGCGTCGCCGGACGTGCTCGCCCTGGAGGAGATCCAGGACAACACGGGGGCGAAGAACGACGGCACCGTCGCCGCCGACCAGACGGTGCGGAAGTTCGTCGACGCGATCAAGGCGGCCGGCGGCCCCGCCTACGAGTGGCGCGGCGTCGACCCGGAGGACAACAAGGACGGCGGTCAGCCCGGCGGCAACATCCGCCAGGTCTTCCTCTTCAACCCGGAGCGGGTCTCCTTCACCGACCGCCCGGGCGCCGACGCCACCACGGCGACGGGCGTCGTGCGCGAAGGGCGCACCGCGGCCCTCACCCACTCGCCGGGCCGCGTCGCGCCCGCCGACACCGCCTGGGAGTCCAGCCGCAAGCCGCTCGCCGGCGAGTTCGCCTTCCGCGGCAAGAAGGTGTTCGTCGTCGCCAACCACTTCGGCTCCAAGGGCGGCGACGAGTCCCTGACCTCGCACCGCCAGCCGCCGAACCGCTCCTCCGAGGTCCAGCGGCTGGCGCAGGCGCAGGCGGTGAACACCTTCGTCAAGGACCTCCTGGCGGTGGACCGCCGGGCGGACGTCCTGGTCGTGGGCGACATCAACGACTTCGAGTTCTCGGCGACGACGCAGGCGCTCACCGCCGGCGGCGCGCTGTACCCGGCCGTGAAGTCGCTGCCGCGCGAGGACCGCTACTCGTACGTCTTCCAGGGCAACAGCCAGGTGCTGGACCAGATCCTCACCAGCCCCGGCATCGGCCGGTTCGACTACGACAGCGTCCACATCAACGCGGAGTTCACGGAGCAGAACAGCGACCACGACCCGCAGGTGCTGCGCTTCCGGCCGTGACCCGACGGGTGGCCGGCGCCGCTCACGCGCCCGGGCTCAGGCTCAGCCCGGGCGTGTAGCGGTTCACCCGCGACGCGCGCACCCCGGGGTAGGCGTGCACCCGGTCCCACGCCTCGGTCGCGGAGCCGATGCCGTCGCCGGGCGCGGCGAGGGCGGCGACGTGGGAGGCGGCGTCCGTCCACTCGGCGTAGTTGAGCACCCGGGTGCCGTCGGTGCCCACGTGGAACCAGCCGGAGATCCCGGCAGCGTGCGGAAGGTCGTCGTCGGATCCTTCGACGGCAGTGAGCCGGGGATCGCTGGCCAGGGCGGCGAAGACACCGTCCACCCAGTCCCGCTGCCGGTCCCGGTCCGGCCCGTCGAACTCCACCTCGACGATCACCACGCACCCGGGGATCCGCAGGTCGTCGGGGTTCCCCCGGCCGCCCCGGTACAGCTCGTACGCGTGGAGCCCCAGGCGCTGGATGCCGGGCACCGCGGCGTCGATCTCGGCGTTCCGCTCGTCCCGGCACCCCGCCGAGAAGAACTGCTGGTAGGCGTCCTCGTCGGCCCACTGGGAGTAGTGCAGCAGGGTGCGGCCGTCGTTGCCGACGTGGACCGTGTACGACAGCAGCCCCACGTCCGGCCAGCTCCGCTTCCGCCACGCCGCGCCGATGGCCTCGATCGTGGCCCGCTGGCGTTCGGGGGTGCCGACGTCCCAGGTGGACACCTTGACCAGGCCGACGCCCTCCCGGGCGAGGTCGGGCCGGGCATCGGTCTGGGCTGCGGCCTCGTTCGCGTGCACGGGCATGGTGACTCCCCTCCGTACGGGCGGAGCCGTCGCGGCCCGCCGTCGATCACCATCGTGAGACGTCAAGCACGGTTGAGGTCAACGCGGCCGACCCGTCTCCGTCAACTCGCCCTCGCAGCATCACTCTTCAGCATGCCTAACGGTTCATTCGAAGCAGATCTAAGTGGACCTACATCGTGCTGCCGCCGCACACTGCGGAGCATGACCACTTCCCGCCCCCGCCCCTTCGGCCGGGTCCTCTGCGCCATGATCACGCCGTTCACCGCGGACGGCGCGCTGGACCTGGACGCCGCGGCGCGGCTCGCCCACGGCCTGGTCGCCGACGGCTGCGACGGCCTGGTCCTGAACGGGACCACCGGTGAGTCCCCGACCACCTCCGACGCCGAGAAGTCCGCGCTCGTCCGGGCCGTGCGCGCCGCCGTCGGCGACGGGGTCCCGCTCGTCGCGGGCGTCGGCAGCGCGGACACCCGGCACACGGTCGAGCTGGCCCGGGCCGCCGGGTCCGCGGGCGCCGACGGCCTGCTGGTCGTCGCGCCGTACTACAGCCGGCCCCCGCAGGCGGCCGTCGAGGCGCACCTCAAGGCCGTGGCCGACGCGGTCGGCATTCCGCTGGTGGTGTACGACATCCCCGGCCGCACCGGGGTCCGCATCGCGCCCGAGACGCTGCTGCGCCTGGCCGAACACCCCCGCGTCGTGGCCGTCAAGGACTGCTCGTACGACCTGCTGGGGGCGGCGAAGGTGATCGCCGGCTCCGACCTCGCGTACTACTCGGGCTGCGACGAGCTGCACCTGCCGCTGTACGCGATCGGCGGCGCCGGCTGCATCAGCACGGTCGCCAACGCGGCGCCCCGCGCGGTGCGCGCGGTCCTCGACGCCTTCGACCGGGGCGACACGGCCGGGGCCGCCCATCTGCACCAGGCGCTGCTGCCGCTGACCGAGCTGATGATGTGCGCCGAGCTGCCGGGGGCGGTGACGGCCAAGGCGCTGCTGGACGCGGGCCCCGTACGAGCTCCGCTCCAGGGCGCGGACCCGGCGGCGACGGCGGCCCTGCGCGCCGCGCACGACGTGCTCACGGCGGCCGGAAGGCAGTGAAGGCGGGCGGGAACGCCGCCGGCCGGGGCGCTGGCGGCGACCCCGGCCGGACGACGGACTGCGAGGCCGTCAGTTGTGGGAGTGCAGGACCTCGTTCAGCCCGCCCCACACCGCGTTGTTCGGGCGGGCCTCGACCGCGCCGGTGACGGAGTTGCGCCGGAAGAGGATGTTGCTCGCCCCGGAGAGGTCCCGCGCCTTGACGATCTCGCCGTCCGGCATGGTGATGCGCGTGCCGGCCGTGACGTACAGACCGGCCTCCACCACGCACTCGTCGCCCAGCGCGATGCCGACGCCCGCCTCGGCGCCCACCAGGCAGCGCTCGCCGATGGAGATGATGACGTTGCCGCCGCCGGACAGGGTGCCCATGGTGGAGGCGCCGCCGCCGATGTCGGAGCCGTCGCCGACGACCACGCCGGCCGAGATCCGGCCCTCGACCATGGAGGTGCCCAGCGTGCCGGCGTTGAAGTTGACGAAGCCCTCGTGCATCACGGTGGTGCCCTCGGCCAGGTGCGCACCGAGGCGGACGCGGTCGGCGTCGGCGATCCGCACGCCCTTGGGGGCGACGTAGTCCGTCATCCGCGGGAACTTGTCGATGCTGGTGACCTGGAGGTGCAGGCCCTCGGCGCGGGCGTTCAGCCGCACCTTCTCGACGTCGTCGACGGCGACGGGGCCGAGCGAGGTCCAGGCGACGTTGGCCAGCAGGCCGAAGAGGCCGTCGAGGCTGAGCCCGTGCGGCTTGACCAGCCGGTGCGACAGCAGGTGGAGCCGCAGGTAGGCGTCGTGGGCGTCGAGGGGCTTCGCGTCGAGCGAGGAGATGACCGTACGGACGGCGACGACCTCGACGCCGCGGCGGGCGTCCACGCCGAGCGCCTTCGCGGCCCCCGTGCCCAGGAGCGAGACGGCGCGGTCGGCGTCGAGGCGCTCGGTGCCGGCCGGGCCGGGTTCCGCGGTCAGCTCGGGGGCCGGGAACCAGGTGTCGAGGACGGAGCCGTCGGCGGCGATGGTGGCGAGCCCGGCCGCGACGGCGCCGGTGGTGCGGGGAGGGGTGCTATCGGTCATGAGGAGAACCTAACCGGCGACCGGGGCCGCGGGCGAACCCGTCTCACCCGCGTCCGAGGCGCCCGGTGTCCCGTCGGCCCCGGCCAGCAGCCGGCCCAGCATCGTGCGGGCGTACGCCTCGTCGTACTCCCGGTCCGTCAGCAGCACTTGGAGGCTGATGCCGTCCATCAGGGCCACCACCGCGTGTGCGGTGGCCGGGTCGAGGTGGGGGGCCAGCGCGTCGGTGACGCTCGCCAGCCACTCCTGGGCGATCGGGCGCAGCAGCGGCTTGCGGAGCGCGGCCAGGTACAGCTCGTACTCCAACTCGTTGGTGCCGCGGTCGCCGGCCAGCCACTGCCCCATGGTCCGCGCCAGCTCGGCGGCGAGGTCGCGGCGCGGGTCGACGAGGCTGACGCTCTCGAACACCTCCTCGGAGAACGACGCGCTGGTCTGGCGCAGGGCCGCGACCAGCAGTTCGTCCAGCGAGGCGAAGTGGTACGTCGTCGAGCCGAGGGGCACGTCGGCCTCGGCGGCGACCGTGCGGTGGCCCAGCCCGGCGATGCCGTCGCGGCGGACGACGCGGATCGCCGCGTCGATGATGCGCTGGCGCCGCTCGGGGTCGTAGCGGCGGGCCATCAGTGGGCCCCGCCGATGTTGAGCACGACGACGCCGGCGACGACCAGGCCGATGCCGGCGAACTTCACGAGGTCGGTGGACTCGTTCATGAACACCATCCCGATGGCGGCGACAGCGGCGGTGCCCACGCCCGCCCAGATCGCGTAGGCGGTGCCGATCGAGAGGGTCTTCAGCGTCTGGGCGAGCAAGGAGAAGGCGATCACGTAGCCGACGACGGTGATCAGCGACGGCCAGAGCTTGGTGAAGCCCTCGCTGTACTTCATGGCCGTGGTGGCGAGCACCTCCGCCGCGATGGCCCCGGCGAGCAGTCCGTATCCCATGCGTACGACTGTACACAACGATGCGTACGGTCGTACACAACGACGGTCGCAGGGCATGCGAAACGGTCGTGCCCACCGGGGTGAACCGGTGGGCACGACCGTTGGCCAGACGCGGACTCAGGGGCCTCGGCGCTCAGAGGCCCAACGGGCTCAGACGTTGAACCCGAGGGCGCGGAGCTGCTCGCGCCCGTCGTCCGTGATCTTGTCCGGACCCCACGGCGGCATCCAGACCCAGTTGATCTTCAACTCGTTGACCAGCCCCTCCGTCGCCGACTGGGCCTGGTCCTCGATCACGTCGGTCAGCGGACACGCCGCGGAGGTCAGCGTCATGTCCAGCGTGGCGACGTTGGAGTCGTCGACGTGGATGCCGTAGATCAATCCGAGGTTGACGACGTCGATGCCCAGCTCGGGGTCGACGACGTCGTACAGCGCCTCCCGGATCTCTTCCTCACTGGCCGGCTTGAGCGCGGCTGCTGCGTTCTCGGTCATGCCTTAGTCCTTAGGTCCTCTTCTGCGCTCTCGGGAACGCCGGATCCGCCGCCCAGCGCCTGGGCGGTCGCGTCCTTCCACGCCATCCAGCCGAGCAGCGCGCACTTCACCCGCGCCGGGTACTTGGAGACGCCGGCGAAGGCGACCGCGTCCTCCAGCACCTCCTCCATGGCGTCGTCGGGCTCGATCCGGCCCCTGGACTGCATCAGCTCCAGAAAGGTGGCCTGGATCTTCTGCGCCTCGGACAGTTCCTTGCCGACCAGCAGTTCGTTCAGCACGGACACGCTGGCCTGGCTGATGGAACAGCCCTGTCCCTCGTACGAGACGTCCGCGACGCGGGTGCCGTCGTACTTCACCCGCAGCGTGATCTCGTCGCCGCAGGTGGGGTTCACGTGGTGCACCTCGGCGTCGCCGTCCCGAAGTCCCCGCCCGTGCGGGTTCTTGTAGTGGTCGAGGATGACGTCCTGGTACATCGAATCAAGCTTCACTGGGGCTCCGCTCTACCCGAAGAATTGACGGACGTGCTCCAGCCCGTCGACCAGTGCGTCCACCTCGCCGGGCGTGGAGTACAGATAGAACGACGCTCGCGTGGTCGCGGGAATTCCGTACCGCAGGCAGACCGGGCGCGCGCAGTGGTGCCCGACGCGCACCGCGATGCCCTGCTCGTCCAGCACCTGGCCCACGTCGTGGGGGTGGATGTCACCGAGCGTGAAGGAGATCGCGGCACCGCGGTCCTCGGCCGTGACCGGGCCGATGATCCGCAGGTCGGGGACCTCCAGCAGGCGCTTGAGCGCGTACTCGGTGATCGCGTGCTCGTGCGCGGCGATCTTCTCCATGCCGATGGCGTTGAGGTAGTCCACCGCCGCGCCGAGGCCGACGGCCTGGGCGATCGGCGGCGTGCCCGCCTCGAACTTGTGCGGCGCGGGAGCGTAGGTGGACGAGTGCATCGAGACGGTCTCGATCATCTCGCCGCCGCCCAGGAACGGCGGCAGGTCCTCCAGCAGCTCCTGGCGGCCCCACAGCACCCCGATGCCCGTCGGGCCGCACATCTTGTGCCCGGTGAAGGCGACGAAGTCGGCGCCGAGCGCCTGCACGTCCAGCGGGGCGTGCGGGGCGGCCTGGGAGGCGTCGATCAGCACCAGGGCGCCGACCTCCTGGGCGCGGCGCACGATGGCCTCGACCGGGTTGATCGTGCCCAGGATGTTGGAGACCAGCACGAAGGAGACGATCTTCGTCTTCTCGGTGATGACCTCGTTGATGGCGCTCAGGTCGAGGTGGCCGTCGTCGGTGAGGCCGAACCACTTCAGCTTCGCGCCGGTGCGCTGGGCGAGCAGCTGCCACGGCACGATGTTGGAGTGGTGCTCCATCTCCGTGATGACGATCTCGGTGTCCCGGTCCACCCGGTAGGGCTCGTCGGCCCAGCCGAGCATGTTCGCCACCAGGTTCAGCGACTCCGAGGCGTTCTTGGTGAAGACCACCTCGTCGCGGCTGGGCGCGTTGATGAACTCGGCGACCTTGGTGCGGGCGTCCTCGTAGAGCGCCGTGGCCTCTTCGGCGAGCACGTGGACGCCGCGGTGCACGTTGGCGTGGTGGCGCTCGTAGTAGTCGCTCATCGCCTCGATGACCTGGCGGGGGCGCTGGGAGCTGGCCGCGCTGTCGAGGTAGACGAGCTTCTTGCCGTCGTGGATGACCCGGTCGAGGATCGGGAAGTCCTTGCGGATCGCCTCGGTGTCGAGGAGACCCGGCAGCTGTGGTGTCACACCCTTCCCCTTCTCTCAGGTACTCCGCCCGCGGGGCGCGGCGGAAGGTTTCGCATCACGCGGACGCGCCGCCCTTCACGTACGCCTCGTAGCCCTCGGCCTCCAGCTTGTCCGCCAGCTCGGGGCCGCCGGACTCGGCGATCCGCCCGCCGGCGAACACATGGACGTGGTCGGGCTTGATGTAGCGCAGGATGCGGGTGTAGTGGGTGATCAGCAGGGTGCCGACCTCGCCGCTCTCGCGGACGCGGTTGACGCCCTCGGAGACCACGCGCAGGGCGTCGACGTCCAGGCCGGAGTCGGTCTCGTCGAGGATCGCGATCTTCGGCTTGAGCAGTTCGAGCTGGAGGATCTCGTGGCGCTTCTTCTCACCGCCGGAGAAGCCCTCGTTCACGTTGCGCTCGGCGAAGGAGGGGTCCATCTGGAGCCGCTGCATGGTCTCCTTGACCTCCTTCACCCAGGTGCGCAGCTTGGGCGCCTCGCCGCGGATCGCGGTGGCGGAGGTACGCAGGAAGTTGGAGACGGAGACGCCGGGGACCTCGACCGGGTACTGCATGGCGAGGAAGAGGCCGGCGCGGGCGCGCTCGTCGACGGACATCTCCAGGACGTCCTCGCCGTCCAGGGTGACCTGGCCGCCGGTGATCGTGTACTTGGGGTGGCCGGCGAGCGAGTAGGCGAGGGTGGACTTGCCGGAGCCGTTGGGGCCCATGATGGCGTGGGTCTCGCCCTGCTTCACGGTCAGGTCGACGCCCTTGAGGATCTCGCGGGAGCCGTTGTCGGCTTCGACGGAGACGTGCAGGTCGCGGATTTCAAGCGTTGCCATGGGTAGCTCAGGACTCCTGGGTGAGGGAGACGAGCACATCGTCCCCTTCGATCTTTACGGGGTATACGGGGACAGGGCGCGTCGCGGGCAGTCCGGACGGCTTGCCGGTGCGGAGGTCGAAGCTGGAGCCGTGCAGCCAGCACTCGATCTGACAGTCCTCCACCTCGCCCTCGGAGAGCGAGACGTTCGCGTGCGAGCAGATGTCGTGGATCGCGAAGACCTCGCCCTCGGTGCGCACGACCGAGACCGGCGTGCCGTCGAGTTCCACCCGCTTCGGGGTGTCCTCCGCCAGCTCGCTCAGCGCGCAGGCACGGACGAAGCTCATGCGACCGACGCCTCCAACTCTTCCTCGATCTTCGCGATCAGCCGCTCCTCGACGTCCGGAAGGCCGATCTGCTGGACCAGCTCGGCGAAGAAGCCGCGGACCACCAGACGGCGGGCCTCCTGCTCCGGGATGCCGCGGGCCATCAGGTAGAACAGCTGCTCGTCGTCGAAGCGGCCGGTGGCCGAGGCGTGGCCGGCCCCGACGATCTCGCCCGTCTCGATCTCCAGGTTCGGCACGGAGTCGACCCGCGCGCCGTCGGTGAGGACGAGGTTCCGGTTCATCTCGTAGGTGTCGGTGCCCTCGGCGGCGACGCGGATGAGCACGTCACCGATCCACACCGCGTGCGCGCCGTCGCCCTGGAGCGCGCCCTTGTAGACGACGTTGGACTTGTTGTGCGGCGCGTTGTGGTCGACGAGGAGGCGGTGCTCCTGGTGCTGGCCGCGGTCCGTGAAGTAGAGGCCGAAGAGTTCGGCTTCGCCGCCGGTCGCCGCGTACGTGACGCGGGGGTGCAGCCGCACCAGGTCGCCGCCGAAGGTGACCACGACCGACTTGAAGGAGGCGTCCCGGCCGATCAGCGCGTTGTGCTGGGCGACGTGGACGGCCTTGTCGTCCCAGTCCTGGACGGAGACCACGGTCAGCTTGGCGCCGTCGCCCAGCAGGTAGTCGACGTTGCCGGAGAGCACCGCGTCACCGGTGTGGTCGATGACCACGACGGCTTCGGCGAACGCGCCGAGCTCGATGACCTGGTGGGCGTAGGCGACCCCGCCCTCGCCGTGCACGGCGATCCGGATCGGCGCGCTGAGCTGGGTCTCCTTGGGCACGGTCACCACGGACGCCTGCTCGAAGGAGGAGTACGCCTGCGCGGCCACGCGGTCCACCGGGGTGCCCGCCTTGCCGAGCCGGGCGTCGTCCCGACCCACGGTCTCCACCGTGACGCCCTCGGGCGCGTCGATGGCGACCTTCACGCCGCCGCTGGCGACGGCGGTGCCGTCGTGCAGCCCGGCCAGGCGCTCCAGGGGGGTGAAGCGCCACTCCTCCTCGCGTCCGTGCGGGACCGGGAAGTCGGCCACGTCGAACGACGGGGGCGCACTCATGCGAGTGGCTACGGTCGACTCGGCGGCCACCGCGATCGCGCCGGCGGTGGTGGAGCCCGCCGGGATGTTCTGAGCCTCAGCCATGGCTGTCGTCGTGCTCTCTCTCTGCCTGTGGGGTCAAGAAGTCAGTGCTGCACGGGGCGGGTGGGCTCACCCGCCCCGGGGAGGGCGGCGGTCAGCCGACCGAGCCCTCCATCTGCAGCTCGATCAGCCGGTTGAGCTCCAGGGCGTACTCCATCGGCAGCTCCTTGGCGATCGGCTCGACGAAGCCGCGGACGATCATGGCCATCGCCTCGAACTCGGTCATGCCGCGGCTCATCAGGTAGAAGAGCTGGTCCTCGGAGACCTTGGAGACGGTGGCCTCGTGGCCCATGGAGACGTCGTCCTCGCGGACGTCCACGTACGGGTACGTGTCGGAGCGGGAGATCGTGTCGACGAGCAGCGCGTCGCACAGCACGTTCGACTTGGCGCCGGGGGCGCCCTCGCCGATCTCGATCAGACCGCGGTAGGAGGTCCGGCCGCCGCCCCGCGCCACCGACTTGGAGACGATGTTCGAGGAGGTGTTGGGCGCCATGTGGACCATCTTGGCGCCGGCGTCCTGGTGCTGGCCCTCACCGGCGAAGGCGATGGAGAGCGTCTCGCCCTTGGCGTGCTCGCCCATCAGGTACACGGCGGGGTACTTCATCGTGACCTTGGAGCCGATGTTGCCGTCGACCCACTCCATGGTCGCGCCCTCGTAGGCCACGGCGCGCTTGGTGACCAGGTTGTAGACGTTGTTCGACCAGTTCTGGATCGTCGTGTAGCGGCACCGGCCGCCCTTCTTGACGATGATCTCCACGACGGCGCTGTGCAGCGAGTCCGAGGAGTAGATCGGGGCGGTGCAGCCCTCGACGTAGTGGACGTAGGCGTCCTCGTCGACGATGATCAGCGTCCGCTCGAACTGGCCCATGTTCTCGGTGTTGATCCGGAAGTAGGCCTGGAGCGGGATGTCGACCTGCACGCCCTTGGGCACGTAGATGAAGGAGCCGCCGGACCACACCGCGGTGTTCAGCGACGCGAACTTGTTGTCGCCGACCGGGATGACCGTGCCGAAGTACTCCTTGAAGAGCTCCTCGTGCTCCTTCAGCGCGGTGTCGGTGTCGACGAAGATGACGCCCTGCGCCTCCAGGTCCTCGCGGATCTGGTGGTAGACGACCTCGGACTCGTACTGCGCGGCGACACCGGCGACCAGGCGCTGCTTCTCCGCCTCGGGGATGCCCAGCCGGTCGTAGGTGTTCTTGATGTCCTCGGGCAGCTCCTCCCAGGAGGTGGCCTGGCCCTCGGTGGAGCGGACGAAGTACTTGATGTTGTCGAAGTCGATGCCGGAGAGGTCGGAGCCCCAGTTCGGCATGGGCTTCTTGTCGAACAGCCGCAGGCCCTTGAGGCGCAGCTTCAGCATCCACTCCGGCTCGTTCTTCTTCCCGGAGATGTCGCGCACGACGTCCTCGGAAAGGCCGCGCTTGGCCTCGGCGCCCGCGGCGTCGGAGTCGGCCCAGCCGAATTCGTACGTACCCAGACCCTCCAGTTCGGGGTGGGCAGTCTCCGTGGGGAGAGTCATTCGGGGTTCCTCCCGGCTGTGCTTTCGGATGCTGATGATGTTGTGGACGTGGTGGGCTGTGCCCCGGTGCCGTCGGACGTCCCCGACGGCCTGGTGCCGCCCCGGGGGATGAACGTCGTGCACACCCCGTCGCCGTGGGCGATGGTGGCCAGGCGCTGCACATGGGTCCCGAGGAGCTCGGAGAAGATCTCGGTCTCCGCCTCGCAGAGCTGCGGGAACTGCTCGGCGACGTGTGCCACCGGGCAGTGGTGCTGACAGAGCTGCTCGCCGGGCTGGAGGCCCGGGGCGCTGCGCGCCGTAGCAGCGTACCCGTCGGCGCTGAGGGCTTCGGCCAGCGCTTGGGTGCGCCGGTCGGGTGCGGCTGCGGCGACGGCCTTGCGGTACGGCTCGGCCTGGGCGCCGATGCGGTCGCGGGCGAAGGCGGCGACGGCCGTCTCTCCCCCGGCGTACCGCTCGATCCAGCGCAGGGCGTCCACGGCGAGCGTGTCGTACGACTGGTCGAAGGCGTCCCGGCCGCAGTCGGTCAGGGCGAAGACCTTGGCGGGCCGCCCGCGGGTGCGCGCACCGTAGACCCGCTTCTCGCGGGCTTCGACGACCTGCTCGGCGAGGAGGGTGTCGAGGTGGCGACGGACCGCGGCCTGGGTGAGACCGAGGCGACCGGCGAGGTCGGCCACGGTCGACGGACCGTGGCTCAGGATGGAGCGCGCGACTCGGTTGCGCGTCGAGTGGTCCCACTTCTGCTCGAACCGCGTCCCGGTCGCCAGCTCCTCCCGCGGAGTCTCGCCGACGTTTTTCACAACGCCATTGTTGCGTAATTCCGCGAGGGCTGACAACCGCCGTCCGGGGCCGGAACGGTGCCGTTCATCACTTAGGGTTACCTAATTCGGAGTGCGGCTCCGGACGGTTCCCGCAGGCCGCGGGCGGTGCCGACGGCTGCGAGGGGGCGGGCGTACGGGGGCCCTGCGCGGCCCGCCTAGACTTCCCGGCATGCAGAGCGAGCCCGCCGTCCGGATCCAGGGCCTGGTGAAGCGGTACGGATCCAAGACGGCCGTGAACGGCCTCGACCTCCACGTCCCCCGAGGGCAGGTCACCGCCGTCCTCGGCCCCAACGGAGCCGGCAAGACCACCACCATCGAGACCTGCGAGGGCTACCGCCGGCCGGACGCCGGCACCGTGCGCGTCCTCGGGCTCGACCCCGTCGCCGACTCCGCGCGGCTGCGCCCCCGCGTCGGGGTGATGCTCCAGTCAGGCGGCGTCTACTCCGGGGCGCGCGCCGACGAGATGCTGCGGCACGTGGCCAAGCTGCACGCCGACCCGCTGGACGTGGACGAGCTGGTCGAACGGCTCGGCCTCGGCGACTGCGGCCGGACCACCTACCGACGGCTCTCCGGCGGCCAGCAGCAGCGCCTCTCGCTCGCCATGGCCGTCGTCGGCCGCCCCGAGCTGGTCTTCCTGGACGAGCCCACCGCCGGGCTCGACCCCCAGGCCCGCCGCGCCACCTGGCAGCTGGTGCGCGAGCTGCGCGCCGACGGCGTCTCCACCGTGCTCACGACGCACTTCATGGACGAGGCCGAGGAACTCGCGGACGACGTCGCGATCATCGACGCGGGCCGGGTGATCGCCCAGGGCAGCCCCGACCAGCTCTGCCGCGGCGGCGCGGAGAACACCCTGCGCTTCACCGGCCGCCCCGGGCTCGACGTCGGCTCGCTGCTCAAGGCGCTCCCGGACGGCGCGGAGGCGTCGGAACCGCTGCCGGGCACGTACCGGATAACGGGCGACGTGGGCCCCCAGATGCTCGCGACCGTCACCTCCTGGTGCGCCCAGCACGGCGTCATGCCGGACGGCATCGCGGTCGAGCGGCACACCCTTGAGGACGTCTTCTTGGAGCTGACGGGCAGGGAGCTGCGCTGATGAGCACCGGTACGTACACCCCCCGCCCGGGCGCAGCGCCGCTCGGCAGGATGATCGCCGCGCAGGCCGCCTTCGAGACGAAGATGCTGCTGCGCAACGGCGAGCAGCTGTTGCTCACCGTCGTCATCCCCTCCCTCGTCCTGGTGCTGTTCTCCGGGGTCGACATCATCGACACGGGGGACGGGGAGGCCGTCGACTTCCTCGCGCCGGGCGTGCTGGCGCTCGCGGTGATGTCCACCGCGTTCACCGGCCAGGCCATCGCGACCGGCTTCGAGCGCCGGTACGGGGTGCTCAAGCGGCTCGGTGCGTCCCCGATCCCCCGCTGGGCGCTGATGTGCGCCAAGACGCTCTCCGTCCTGGCCGTGGAGCTGTTGCAGATCGCCCTGCTGACCGCGATCGCGCTGGGCCTCGGGTGGTCGCCGCAGGGCGGCGCGGCCGGCCTGGTCAGCGTCCTCGCGCTGCTGGCGCTGGGCACGGCCGCGTTCAGCGGTCTCGGCCTGCTGATGGCCGGCACGCTGCGCGCCGAGGCCACGCTCGCCGCGGCCAACCTGGTGTTCCTCCTGCTGCTGGTCGGCGGCGGGGTCATCGTGCCGCTGGACCGCTTCCCCGACGGCGTCACCGCGCTGCTGGAACTGCTGCCGATCACCGCGCTCTCGGACGGCCTGCGGGACGTGCTCCAGCACGGCGCGTCCGTCCCGTGGCGCGAGCTGGGCATCCTGACTGGCTGGTCCGTGCTCGGCCTGGGCACGGCGGCGCGCTTCTTCCGCTGGGAGTGACCTGGAGGTTGCGGGTTGCGCGACCAGCCACAGGCGAGGCGCAGACGCCATCGCCGCGTCGCCGGCACGGCGAGTCCGCGTCCTCCGGCCCAAGCCCCGCGCCATGGGCTTCCCTCGTTCTGACGGGCGCGTCAGTATGAGGCTGCCGAGCCGGCGCTCGGGGCTACGCGCAGGTCGGCACGTGGGAGGGCATCGATGGAGCGGTCTGCCGCACTGCGACTGGACGCGGAGTGGACGACGGGCGGAGGCATCGGCATCGGACTGACGTCCGCCGAGCGACAGCGCACCCTCGTGAGACTGATCGACGCACTCGCACCCCACGCCGACGGAGACCCGTCCGTCGCCGCCCGACTCGGCCTGCGCTACGCGGAACTGGCCCGGCACCACTTCGAAGCCGGGCGACGGGGCCCCGCGTTGAGCGCGGTCGGCGAGGCGGTGCGGCACTGCGCCGGCCCGGCCCGGCGCGACCCGGAGCACGCCCGCTGGTACGCCAGGGCCCTCACCAGCCAGGCCATCTATCTGGCGCATCCGCTCAGCGATGAACTCGGCCTGCCGCGGTACGCCTTCCAGGGCCCCGGCAGCCACCCGCCGAACACGGCGCACGCCGACGGCCTCGCCGCGCTCGCCGCGACCCGCCGCGCCGTCGCGGTCTGGCGCGGTCTGGACCCCGCCGAGCCGGGCAACCGGGAGGGCCTGGCGCAGGCGTACGCGTTCCTCGGCGACCGCCTGGAGGAGCTGGGCGACCCGGTGGAGGCCGCCGCGTGGGCCGTACGGGCGGAGCGGGGGCTGTGCGCGCTGCGGGCGGACGACCGGGACGAGCTGCGGGCCCTCGGAAACGACGCCGCGGCCGGCGACCCCAAGCTCGGCCGGGACGGACCGCACACCGCGCTCCTGGAGCACCTGGGTGACCAGTTGGAGCGCCGGCTGCGCCGCTGCCCCTTCGCCGACGGACTGACCCGGCTGCGCGCCGAGGACCTGCTGCCGGAGCGCCTGCTGCCGCTGGCGGTGCTGGCCGCCCGCATCGACGGCGTGGAGGCCGCCGCCATCGCCGACGGGCTGCGCCTGGAACTCCCCGAGGTGGAGCGGACCCTGCGGGCGCGCTCCTGGCGCGCGGTGTGGCGGTTCGACACCCGGGACGCGGACGGCGCGCCCTGGACCCCGATGGCGCACCCCTGGCGCGGTGCGACCGCGGTCACCGACCGGTCGGCCGCGGCGGTCGGGGCGGATCTGACGGACGCCTTCCTGACCGCCCCCGACCGTCCGCCGGCCCCGGTCCACTGGCGGCTCGCGGTGTGGTGGGAGGACGAGGACCACCTGGACGGAGCCCGTTTCCGGCACGCCCGCGCACCCGGCGCTTAGGCCCGCCCTCCCCCGGCAACACGGTGCAGCACGTCACACCCCCCTCGTGAAAACTTGCACAAGGCCCCGCATACGATGGAGCCCGTGCAAACACCCCTTGCTCTCATCGCCCGGCGCTGGACTCCCGCCCCGGGCATCGTCCGGCGCGCCGCCCTTTCCGCCGTCGTGATGACCGTGGTCATCATCGTCACCGGGGGCGCGGTCCGACTCACCGGATCGGGCCTGGGCTGCGACACCTGGCCCAAGTGCACGGACGACAGCCTCTTCGCCACCCCCGAGCAGGGGCTGCACGGCGCGATCGAGTTCGGCAACCGCATGCTGACGTACGTGCTGTCCGCAGCCGTCGGCTGGACGATCATCGCCGCGCGCTCCGCCAAGCCCCGGCGCCGCTCGCTGACCCGGCTGGGCTGGGCGCAGTTCTGGGTGGTCGTGCTGAACGCCGTCCTCGGCGGCATCACCGTGTGGATGGCGCTCAACCCGTGGATCGTCGCCGGCCACTTCGTCGCCGCGAACCTGCTGCTCACCCTCGCCGTCGTCACCTGGCACCGGGCGGGCGAGGGCGATGCGCCCCGGCGCCCGCGGGTGCCGCTGCCGGTGCGCCGGCTGTCGTGGGCGATCGTCGTCGTCGCCGGCGCCGCGATCGTGCTGGGCACCGGAGTCACCGGCGCCGGCAAGCACGCGGGCGACAGCAGCGACGTGCCGCGCATGCCGTGGGACTGGGTCAACGCGGCACAGCTGCACGCCGCCTCCGCTTGGGTGATCTGTGCGCTGGCGGTCGCGATGTGGCTGGTGCTGCGGGTCGTGGACGCCCCGACCGACGTCCGGGCCCGGGCCCGGGACCTGCTGGTCGTCCTGCTGCTCCAGGGCGGCATCGGCTACCTCCAGTACTTCACGGGCGTGCCCGAGGTGCTGGTCGGGGTGCACATGCTGGGGTCGTCGCTGCTGTGGGTCGCGGTGCTGCGGCTGGTGCTCAGCACCCGGGAGCGGCCCGCCGACGCCACCGCGTCGATCCCCGCGCAGACCGACCCCGCGCTCGCCCGGATCTGACACCGGCGCCCGCACGACGCGAACGACACCGGGCCGGCACCCACCTCACGGATGGGTGCCGGCCCGGTGTCGTTCGTTCCCACGTGCGTACGGCAGGATCCCGACGGGGTTCAGCCGGCCGCGCGACCGCCGAGCTGGATGCCGGCCATCCGGCTCCACTCGTACGGCCCGGTGCGGACCTTCGCCGCGAACTCGCCGTCGAAGGAGTCGTGCAGGGTGAGCCCGGCCTGCTCGGCCGCCGCCGCGGCCACGGCGTGGGTGGGGGCGACCAGGTCGCCCCAGGCGCCGTCGTCGCCGACGAGGACGACGCGCGTGCCCGTCTGGCCGATGTAGGCGAGCTGCCCCTCCGCGCCGCCGTGCGCCTTGGCGAAGGCGGTGATCTCCCGGGCGAGCTTGGCGGCCTTGCGGTCCGCGTGCTTGGTGTCTGCCATGGTCACGATGCTACGTACGGGTAACAGGCGATGACCATGGCGCACGCGCGTGGCGTGGGCCACTGGCAGCGCCGGCCCTGGACGCGCAAGAGCCGGTGCGCGCACCAGGCGCACACCGGCTCGAAGGACGGGCCGTCCTCAGCGCAGGAAGGGGTCCACCGCGACGGCCACGAACACCAGCGACACATAGGTGATGGACCAGTGGAAGAGGCGCATCTCCTTCAGCTTGGCGCCCGTCACGCCGGCCTTGGCGCGCGACTGGAGCGCGTGCGCCTCCCACAGCCACCAGCCGCCCGCCGCCAGCGCCACGGCCGTGTAGAACCAGCCGGTGTAGCCGAGCGGCGTGAGCAGCAGGGAGACCGCGACCATCACCCAGCTGTAGAGCACGATCTGGCGGGCGACGACCCTGTTGGAGGCGATGACCGGCAGCATCGGCACGCCGACGCGCGCGTAGTCCTCACGCACCCGCATGGACAGCGGCCAGTAGTGCGGCGGCGTCCAGAAGAAGATGACGAGGAAGAGGATGACGGCGGCCCACGACATCGAGTTGGTGACGGCGGACCAGCCGATCAGCACCGGCATGCAGCCGGCGATGCCGCCCCAGACGATGTTCTGCGAGGTGCGGCGCTTGAGGATCATCGTGTAGACGACCACGTAGAACAGCAGCGCACCGAGCGAGAGCCAGGCGGAGAGCCAGTTGACCAGCAGGCCGAACCAGGCCGTGGAGACCACGGCGAGCACCAGGCCGAAGACCAGGCCCTCGCGGGGCGAGACCATGCCCGTGACCAGCGGACGCTGCGACGTGCGGTCCATCAGCGCGTCGATGTCGCGGTCGATGTACATGTTCAGCGCGTTGGCGCCGCCGGCGGAGAGGTATCCGCCGATGCAGGTCGCCAGGACCAGCATCAGGTCCGGCACCCCTTGCGCGGCGAGGAACATCACCGGCACTGTGGTGATGAGCAGCAGTTCGATGATCCGCGGCTTGGTCAGCGCCACGAAGGCCATGACGCGGGCGCCGATCGGTCGGGCGCCGGAGCCCCCGCTGGATTTCCCCACGGCCCCGGAATGGGCGGTGCCCCCACCCGCTGGACGGGAATCGACGGCCGTCACGCACACCCCTGAAAGAGATTCCAGCAAGTCCCGGGCGCAGGACAGGACTGATGAAGGCCCGGGGGAACTTGCGCGTACCACGCCACTCTAGAGGCTGCCCCTCACTCGCCTCGCACGGGGGTGGGTCGTGTTGGAGGGCCTGCGCGGAGCCGTCGGGAGGCGAAGTCCACCCGTTGGCGGCAGGCTGGCACTAGGGCGTGGCTTATGGATCAGGCTGGGTGAGGGAGCGGGGTCTGGTGTCGTGGATCGCAAGGCGGAGGAGGGAGTCAATGCGGTGGGGGTACCGCCCGTGCCCGCAGGGCACAGGGGGCTATTGGCGACCGACGAGAACGCGGCGAGGCGCGGCACCAGGGCACGCGAGCCCAGCCTGATCCATAAGACACGCCCCAGGGCCGCGGTCGGTGCCCCGGGCACCGACGAATCGAAGCGAAAGGGCGCATGGCGCGCCAAGGGTAGGCTCGACGACGCCCGGTGCTTCCGTCGTCACCGGATACGACATGCGACATGTGAAGACCCTCAAGCGAAGACACATGTGGCGACATGTGGAGAGGAGCCCTGACGCAGGGTGAGCACCAAGCCGACCACCACCGACCTCCAGTGGACCGATCTGGACCAGCGGGCCGTCGACACCGCTCGGGTCCTGGCCATGGACTCCGTACAGAAGGTCGGCAACGGCCACCCCGGTACGGCCATGAGCCTCGCGCCCGCCGCGTACGTCCTGTTCCAGAAGCTCATGCGGCACGACCCGGCCGACGCCGACTGGACGGGTCGCGACCGCTTCGTGCTGTCCGCGGGGCACTCGTCGCTGACCCTGTACGTCCAGCTCTACCTCGCCGGGTACGGCCTGGAGCTGGATGACCTCAAGGCGTTCCGCACCTGGGGCTCCAAGACCCCGGGCCACCCCGAGTACGGCCACACGGTCGGCGTCGAGACGACCACCGGCCCGCTGGGCCAGGGCGTGGCGAACGCGGTCGGCATGGCGATGGCCGCCCGCTACGAGCGCGGTCTGTTCGACCCGGACGCCGCCCCGGGCACCTCCCCGTTCGACCACACCATCTGGGCGATCGCCGGTGACGGCTGCCTCCAGGAGGGCATCGCCGCGGAGGCGTCCTCGCTCGCGGGCCACCAGAAGCTGGGCAATCTGGTGCTGCTCTGGGACGACAACCACATCTCCATCGAGGGCGACACCGAGACCGCCGTCTCCGAGGACACCCTCAAGCGGTACGAGGCGTACGGCTGGCACGTGCAGCGCGTGGCGCCGAAGGAGAACGGCGACCTCGACCCGCACGCGCTGTACGCGGCGCTGAAGGCGGCGCAGGCCGAGACCGAGCGCCCCTCCTTCATCGCGATGCGCTCGATCATCGCCTGGCCCGCCCCGCACGCGCAGAACACCGAGGCGGCGCACGGCTCGGCGCTCGGCGAGGAGGAGGTCGCGGCCACCAAGCGCGTCCTCGGCTTCGACCCGGAGCAGCACTTCGAGGTCTCCGACGAGGTCATCGGGCACACCCGCGAGGCGCTGGACCGCGGCCGTGAGGCGCGCGGCGAGTGGGAGAAGGGCTTCGCCGCCTGGCGCACGGCCAACGCGGAGCGCGCCGCCGAGTTCGACCGGATCGCCGCGGGCGAGCTGCCGGCCGGCTGGGAGGACGCGCTGCCGGACTTCGAGACCGGCAAGAGCGTCGCCACCCGCGCGGCGTCCGGCAAGGTGCTCCAGGCGCTCGGCGCGGTCGTGCCCGAGCTGTGGGGCGGCTCCGCCGACCTCGCGGGCTCGAACAACACCACGATCGACAAGACGTCGTCCTTCCTGCCTGCGGACAACCCGCTGCCGGAGGCCCGTCCGTACGGCCGCACGATCCACTACGGCATCCGCGAGCACTCGATGGCCGCGGAGATGAACGGCATCGCGCTGCACGGCAACACCCGCATCTACGGCGGCACGTTCCTGGTCTTCTCGGACTACATGCGCAACGCGGTGCGGCTCTCGGCGCTGATGCACCTGCCGGTGACGTACGTGTGGACGCACGACTCGATCGGTCTGGGCGAGGACGGCCCGACGCACCAGCCGGTGGAGCACCTGGCGTCGCTGCGCGCGATCCCGGGTCTGAACGTGGTCCGTCCGGCGGACGCCAACGAGACCGTGATCGCCTGGCGCGAGATCCTCAAGCGCTACACCAAGGAGTTCGGCGTGGGCGCGCCGCACGGCCTGGCGCTGACCCGCCAGGGCGTGCCGACGTACGAGCGCAACGAGGACGCGGCCCGCGGCGGTTACGTGATGTTCGAGGCCGAGGGCGGCGCCCCCGAGGTCGTGCTCATCGGTACGGGCTCCGAGGTCCAGCTCGCCGTCGAGGCGCGTGAGCAGCTCCAGGCGGCCGGGGTGCCCACCCGGGTGGTCTCGATGCCGTCGGTGGAGTGGTTCGAGGAGCAGGACCAGGAGTACAAGGACGCGGTGCTGCCGCCGTCCGTGAAGGCGCGCGTGGCCGTGGAGGCCGGGATCGGGCTGACCTGGCACCGGTACGTCGGCGACGCGGGCCGCATCGTCTCGCTGGAGCACTTCGGTGCCTCGGCGGACGGCAAGTTGCTCTTCCGCGAGTTCGGATTCACCGCGGACGCGGTCGCCGCCGCCGCGCGGGAATCTCTCGACGCCTCCCGGCGCTGACGCGGGTACATGACGAAGTAGGAGATTGAACACTCATGACAGACGACGCACTGGGGCGCCTGACCGACGAAGGCGTCGCCATTTGGCTGGACGACCTGTCCCGCAAGCGCATCACCTCCGGGAACCTCGCGGAGCTGATCGGCGAGCAGCACGTGGTGGGTGTGACGACCAATCCGTCGATCTTCCAGAAGGCGATCAGCGGCGGCGACGGGTACGAGCAGCAGCTGCGGGAGCTGGCCGCGCGCAAGGTGACCGTGGACGAGGCCCTGCGCATGATCACGACGGCGGACGTCCGGGACGCCGCGGACGTCCTGCGTCCGGTCTTCGAGGCCACCGGCGGCCAGGACGGCCGGGTCTCCATCGAGGTGGACCCGCGTCTCGCCCATGACACCGAGGCCACGATCGCCGAGGCGAAGCAGCTCGCCTGGCTGGTGGACCGCCCCAACACCCTGATCAAGATCCCGGCGACCCGGGCGGGTCTGCCGGCCATCACCGAGACGATCGGCCTGGGCATCAGCGTCAACGTGACGCTGATCTTCTCGCTGGAGCGCTACCGCGAGGTGATGGACGCGTACCTGGCCGGGCTGGAGAAGGCCAACGAGCGCGGCCTGGACCTGTCCAAGATCCACTCGGTGGCGTCGTTCTTCGTGTCCCGGGTGGACACCGAGATCGACAAGCGGCTGGACGCGCTCGGCACGCCGGAGGCGAAGGCCGCGCGCGGCAAGGCCGCCCTGGCGAACGCCCGGCTCGCCTACGAGGCGTACGAGGAGGTCTTCTCCTCCGAGCGGTGGGCGGCCCTGGACCGGGCGCAGGCCAACAAGCAGCGTCCGCTGTGGGCCTCGACCGGCGTGAAGGACCCGGCGTACAAGGACACGCTGTACGTGGACGAGCTGGTCGCCCCGGGCACGGTGAACACCATGCCGGAGGCCACCTTGGAGGCCACCGCGGCCCGCGGCTCGATCAGCGGCGACACGATCCGCGGCACCTACGACCGCTCGCGCGCCGAGCTGGCCGCCGTCGAGGCGCAGGGCGTCTCGTACGACGAGGTCGTCCAGCTGCTGGAGGACGAGGGCGTCGAGAAGTTCGAGGCGTCCTGGAACGACCTGCTCAAGTCGACCGAGGCGGCGCTCGCCCGCCTCGCTCCGGCGAAGGGCTGAGACCGTGTCCGGATCAAGCGAGGCCAATCCGCTTCGTGATCCCGCCGACCGACGGCTCCCGCGCATCGCGGGGCCGTCGGGCCTGGTCATCTTCGGCGTCACGGGCGACCTGTCCCGCAAGAAGCTGATGCCCGCGGTGTACGACCTGGCGAACCGGGGGCTGCTGCCGCCGGGCTTCTCCCTGGTCGGGTTCGCCCGCCGGGAGTGGCAGGACGAGGACTTCGCCCAGGAGGTCCACGACGCGGTGAAGGAGCACGCCAGGACCCCCTTCCGCGAGGAGGTCTGGCAGCAGCTCAACCAGGGCATGCGGTTCGTCCAGGGCGACTTCGACGACGACGAGGCGTTCGAGACGCTGAAGAAGACGATCGCCGAGCTCGACCAGGCGCAGGGCACCGGGGGCAACTTCGCCTTCTACCTGTCCGTGCCGCCGAAGTTCTTCCCCAAGGTCGTCCAGCAGCTCAAGAAGCACGGGCTGGCGGACCAGCAGGAGACGTCGTGGCGCCGGGCGGTCATCGAGAAGCCCTTCGGCCACGACCTCGCGTCCGCCATGGAGCTCAACAAGGTGGTGCACGAGGTCTTCCCGCCGAACGAGGTCTTCCGCATCGACCACTACCTCGGCAAGGAGACCGTCCAGAACATCCTGGCGCTCCGCTTCGCGAACACCCTCTTCGAGCCGATCTGGAACCGGTCGTACGTCGACCACGTCCAGATCACCATGGCCGAGGACATCGGCATCGGCGGCCGGGCCGGGTACTACGACGGCATCGGCGCCGCGCGTGACGTCATCCAGAACCACCTGCTGCAACTGCTGGCGCTGACCGCGATGGAGGAGCCCGCCTCCTTCGACGCGGACGCGCTGGCGGCGGAGAAGACGAAGGTCCTCGGCGCGGTGAAGCTGCCGCAGGACCTGGGTGAGACCACGGTGCGCGGTCAGTACGCCGAGGGGTGGCAGGGCGGTGAGAAGGCGGTCGGCTACCTCCAGGAGGACGGCATCGACCCCGACTCCAAGACCGACACCTACGCGGCCATAAAGCTGGAGATCGACAACCGCCGCTGGGCGGGCGTGCCGTTCTACCTGCGCACCGGCAAGCGCCTGGGCCGCCGGGTCACCGAGATCGCGGTGGTCTTCCAGCGGGCCCCGCACTCCCCCTTCGACCACACCGCGACCGAGGAGCTGGGGCAGAACGCCCTGGTCATCCGGGTCCAGCCGGACGAGGGCGTGACGATGCGGTTCGGCTCCAAGGTGCCGGGCACCTCGATGGAGGTGCGGGACGTGTCGATGGACTTCGCGTACGGCGAGTCCTTCACGGAGTCCAGCCCGGAGGCGTACGAGCGGCTCATCCTCGATGTGCTCCTCGGCGACTCCAACCTCTTCCCGCGGGTCGAGGAGGTCGAGCTGTCCTGGAAGATCCTCGACCCGATCGAGCAGTACTGGGACACCCACGGCAAGCCCGCCCAGTACTCGGCGGGGACCTGGGGGCCGGTCGAGGCGGACGAAATGCTCGCACGAGACGGACGGAGCTGGCGCCGGCCATGAAGATCGACCTTACGGACACCACCTCCAGCAAGATCAACAAGGCGCTGGTGCAGGGCCGCCGGGCGATCGGCACCCCGGCCGTCGGCATGGTCCTGACCCTGGTGATCGTCACGGACGAGGAGAACGCCTACGACGCGCTGAAGGCGGCGAACGAGGCGTCGCGGGAGCACCCCTCCCGCACCCTCGTGGTCATCAAGCGGGTCTCCCGCACCCCCCGCGACCGGGCGCAGACCCGGCTCGACGCGGAGGTGCGGGTCGGCGCGGACGCGGGCACCGGCGAGACCGTCGTCCTGCGGCTGTACGGGGACGTGACGGAGCACGCCCAGTCGGTGGTGCTGCCGCTGCTGCTGCCCGACGCGCCCGTCGTGGTGTGGTGGCCGGTGAACGCCCCACTGGACCCGGCGAAGGACCCGCTGGGCGCACTGGCCCAGCGCCGGGTCACCGACACCTACGCCGCCGAGCAGCCCATCCAGGAGCTGAGGTCGCGCGCCGAGGCGTACACCCCCGGCGACACGGACCTGTCCTGGACCCGGATCACCCCGTGGCGCTCCATGCTGGCCGCCGCGCTCGACCAGGTGGTCTGCGAGGTCACGGCGGTCGAGGTGGCGGGCGAGGAGTTCAACCCGAGCGTGGAACTGCTCGCGATGTGGCTCGCGGACCGGTTGGGCGTACCGGTGCGGCGCACCCTGTCGCCCGGCCCCGGTCTCACGGCCGTGCGGATGGATACCGACTGCGGTCGGATCGTGCTCGACCGGGCGGACGGTTCGCTGGCGAACCTCTCCATCCAGGGCCAGCCGGACCGTGCGGTCGCGCTCAAGCGGCGGGAGACCTCGGAGCTGATCGCCGAGGAGCTGCGGCGGCTGGACCCGGACGACACCTACGCCTCCGCCCTGCGGTACGGGGTGGACCGGCTCGGTGACGGCGAGCCCGGCAGCTCCGCGGCACCGGCGCCGGCCTCCGTCGGGGCGGGCTCCGCCGACGCGGGGTCGGACGCCGAGGAAGCTCCGGCGCCGACCGCCCCCGCCAAGGCCGCGACGGGCAAGAAGGCCGCCGCGCGGAAGGCGGCGGCGAAGTGAGCGCACCGCAGCTCGTCGTCCACCGCGACAAGGAGCTGATGGCCCAGGCCGCGGCGGCCCGGCTGATCACGAAGATCGTGGACGCCCAGGCCGCCCGCGGCACCGCGTCGGTGGTCCTGACGGGCGGACGCAACGGCAACGGCCTGCTGGCCGCGCTCGGGGCCTCGCCGGCCCGCGACGCGGTCGACTGGCGCCGGCTGGACCTGTGGTGGGGCGACGAAAGGTTCCTCCCCGAGGGGGACCCGGAGCGCAACGCCACCCAGGCGCGGGCCGCCCTGCTGGACCACGTGCCGGTCGACCCGGCGCGGGTGCACCCGATGCCGGCGTCCGACGGTCCGTACGGCAGCGACGTGGAGGCGGCAGCCGCCGCGTACGCCACGGCGCTGGCGGCGGCTGCCGGGCCGGAGGACCACGGGCCGGTGCCGACCTTCGACGTCCTGATGCTCGGCGTCGGCCCGGACACCCACGTGGCGTCGCTCTTCCCGGAGCACCCCGCGGTGCGGGAGACCGAGCGCACGGTCGTCGGGGTGCACGGCGCGCCGAAGCCCCCGCCGACCAGGATCTCCCTGACGCTGCCCGCTATCCGGGCGGCCCGGGAGGTCTGGCTGCTCGCGGCGGGCGAGGACAAGGCGAACGCGGCGGCGATCGCGCTGTCCGGCGCGGGCGAGATCCAGGCCCCGGCCGCGGGTGCCCGCGGGCGGGCCCGCACGCTGTGGCTGCTGGACTCCGCGGCGGCTGCACAACTGCCGCGGGAGCTGTACCCGCCGGCCGCGGCGTAGCCGCTCGCGCTGCGGAAGCCGAGGCTCACGAAGGGCCCGGACGCCCCTGGTGGCGTCCGGGCCCTTCGCGTTGCCCGCCCTGTCCTGAAACACCTCCTCCCCGACCCAAGATCAGCCAAAAGACGGTCGCAGCGCCGAGGAGGTCGGGAGGCGATCTTGCCGGAGGTCGAGATGGTGCGGCTAACTGGGGACGCGGCGAGGGGGACGCCCCATCTCCCCTTCTCTCCGCTCCACATGCACGTGTACGCGCACGTCTGCACGCACGGCCTTGCAACGTGTTCGACGGATGCACGGAAGGGGACCACGATGCTCGGAGAGACGGCCCGCACCTGGCTACAGCGGTGGGACGAACAGCAGGAGCGGTACAGCCCGGACCGCGAGGAACGGTTCCAGGTGATCCTCGACGTGGCCCGATGGTCCCTGGAGCGGGCCTCGCCCGAGCGCCCCCGGATCGTCGACCTGGGGTGCGGTACGGGTTCCCTCACCGTCCGCCTCGCCCGCGCCCTGCCGCACGCCGAGGTCGTGGGCGTCGACGCGGACCCGATGATGCTGGGCCTCGGCGAGGAGAACGTCGCCGGCACCAGCGCGCGCCTCCTCCTCGACGACCTGAACTCCCCCGACTGGCCGGACCGGGTCGCCCCCGGCGAGCCCTGGGACGCGGCGGTCTCCTCCACCGCCCTGCACTGGCTGGAAGCGGAGGACCTCGCGGCGCTGTACGGCCTGCTGGCGGCCAGGATCCGCCCGGGCGGCGTCTTCGTCGACGCCAACAACCGCATGCCCGAGGGCTCCCCCGACGCCCGCGCCCTGGCCCGCCACGTGCGCGCCGGCCGCGCTGAGCGGGCCGGCACGGCGGACCGCGAGGACTGGGACTCCTGGTGGAAGGCGTTCCTGGCGGCGCCGGAGCTCGCCGAGTTGGCGCGGGAACGCGAGCAACGCGCCATTGCGGAACGCGCGTTCGCGCCTCCGCTGGACCTGACGTTCGACGAACAGGCGGACCTGTTGAAGGCGGCGGGCTTCCGCACGATCACCACGGTCTGGCAATGCGGCGACGACAGCGTCCTGGTGGCCCTGCGCTAGCGCCTGCGGGTGCGTTGTCCTCCGCGTCCTGGCCCCAAGGGCGCGGGCGCCCCTCAGCACCGCCTGACGCGTCCGCCGTGGCTCCACGGGTGCATTGGTCCCTGCGGACCGTGGGTTGCTTGTCGCGCAGTTCCGCCCCCTATGGCCAGAGGGCATGGGGGACCCCAGCGCCCCTGATGTGCCTGAGGTCGTCGTTCGACCTGAGACCGTGGCAGCCCCCCTGCCGCTACCGGACCACGCGCCCGGAGACGGACGAGGGTTTGGGGGCGCGGGGAACTGCGCGACAAGCCCGCCACGGTCCGTAGAGACCAACGCACCCGCAGGGTTACGGCGCGTACGTCCAAAGGCACAGGGGGCGGCACCAAGTGTGCAACCCTTACGCGCCGCAGGCGTGGGCTCACCTCCGTGCGTCGGCGCGGCCCGGAGGCGCTGGCTCCAGGAACGGAGCCAGGAGGCCGGGGACCGCCTCCGACGCGAGGGCGAGCGCGGCGGGCTCGGACGCGTCGTGGACCGTGTAGCCACCCGCACCCGCCGCCGTCGTCGCCGTCACCGTGATCAGGCCCGACCGCCGCTGGAAGACGGACTGGGAGATCGTCCAGCCAATGATCCCGCTGCGCTGCAACGCGACCGTACGGCGGGCCGTGCTCCCCGAGCGGGTCAGCAGATAGCCCCCGCTCAGCGCGTGGCCGAGGCTGCGGTACGCGTCCACGGCGAGGAGCACCGCGACCGGGAACGCCACCACCGCGTACCCCGCCGCGATGTACAGCAGGACGGACGTGAGCCAGAGGCCGAGGGGCACCAGGACCGCTGCCGGGGCCGCGGCCCACAGGAGCGCCCAGCGCAGCCGGCGGGCGCGGGCGGCGCGCGGGTGCGGGGTCAGCGGGGTGTCCATCGGGGTGCGGGGCTCCCGCAGGACCAGGCCCACCACGGAGTCCGCCACCGCGCGCGGCGCGGGCGGCAGCAGCACCTGGAGGTCGGCGTGGTCGCTCTCCTTGTCGTCGGCTATGCCCGTGGCGACCGCGTCCACCCGGGCCGCGCCGAACGGCCGTACGCCCAGCGGCTCCACCAGCTCGACCCCGCGCAGCCTGCGTTCCTCGACGGATATGGAGCGGGTGGTGAACAGCCCGCGGCGCACCCGCAGCACGCCGCCGGGCTCCCGGTCCAGGCGGTAGCCCCACCACATCTCCACCCACAGCCCGAGCGCGCCGATCGCCCCGACGACGAGGGCGGCGAGGACCAGCGTCCCGACCATGACGGCTACGGAGGTGTCGTGGAAGCGGTCGCCGGTCCACTCGATGACCTCGCCCTGGAACCCGAAGAAGTCGCTGACCTGCATCACGGCGCCGGCCGCCGCGACGCCGAGCGCGGGGGCGACGAAGGACGTCGGGGCGTAGCGGATCCAGGAGGGGTCGAGGACGGCGAGGGCGCCTTCCGCGACCGCGGCCGGAACGTCGACGGGCCGGTCGAGCAGTTCGGCGCGCAGGCGCTCGCCTTCCGCCCTGCCCACCGGGTCCAGCACCAGCGAGGACTCGCCGCTGCCGCTGCTCTCACCCGTCCCGATGCGGACCTTGACCAGGCCGAGGACGCGCAGCAGCGGATTCGCGGTGAGGTCGACGCTGCGGATCCGCTCGCGCGCCAGGGAGCGCCGCTTCACGAAGAGCAGGCCGGAGTGGAGGTCGACGCGGTCGGGGCCGATGCGGTAGCGGGTACGGCGCCAGGTGGCGTACTGGACGGCGACGGAGCCGAGGACCAGCAGGACCGCGGCGGTCAGCAGCAGGAGCAGCCCGATGCCGCGGCGGGGGCCGTTGCCGAACCAGGCGCCGGAGGAGAGCCCCAGCAGCACGGGCAGGCAGATGCCGCCCGCGATGCCGGTGACGACGGCGCCGGTGACCAGCAGGACCCGCTTGTCGAGCTGCCGCCACTCCCCCTCGGACGAGGCCGTGGTGACCGTGGTCGGGGCCACGGGGACTTCGCCGCCCGGCTCGTCGTCCGCTTCCGCCGCCGGCGGAGGCACCGCGCTCACGTCGCGTCCCCGGGCGTCGCCTGGGTGACCCGCGTCAACTCCGCCACCAGCTCGGCCGCCACTTCGTGGTCGAGCCCGACGATCCGTACCGGCCCCTCGGACGAGGCCGTGGTGACCGTGACGGTGGCCAGCTTGAAGGACCGCTCCAGGGGGCCGCGCACGGTGTCGACGGTCTGGATGCGGGACATCGGCGCGATGCGCCACTCCTGCCAGAGGGAGCCGGTGCGGACGTACACCGCCTCGTCGGTGACCTCCCAGCGGTGCACCCGGAACCACCAGAGGGGGAAGACGGCGGCGCAGAGCAGGGAGAGTCCGCTGAGTGCGGCAGCGGACGCCCACAGCCAGGTGCGCGCCGGGGTGATCCACAGGCCGAGGAGGCCCGGCACGGTGGCGACCACGACCGCGGCGATCAGCCACTGCGTCAGCCACCAGCCGACGGCCCGGCGGTCCAGTGCGTTCCTCGGCGGTCGCAGTCGCACCGCCGTCTCCCCCGTGGCCATGACGTCAACGCCCCCGTAGTGTCCGGTACTTCGCCGCGAGCGCGGCCGTCGAGCTGTCGAGCCCCTCGCCGCCGACGCCCTCGGTCAGCACCGGCTCGATCTTCTTCGCGAGCACCTTGCCGAGCTCCACGCCCCACTGGTCGAAGGAGTCGATGTGCCAGACGGCGCCCTGGACGAAGACCTTGTGCTCGTACAGCGCGATCAACTGGCCGAGCACGGAAGGGGTGAGTTCGTCCGCCAGGATCGTGGTCGTGGGGTGGTTGCCCTGGAAGGTCTTGTGCGGGACCAGCTCCGGCGGCACGCCCTCCGCGCGCACCTCCTCCGGGGTCTTGCCGAAGGCGAGGGCCTGCGTCTGGGCGAAGAAGTTCGCCATCAGCAGGTCGTGCTGGGCGGCCAGGCCGGGCGACAGGTCGGCGGAGGGCCTGGCGAAGCCGATGAAGTCCGCGGGGATGACCTTGGTGCCCTGGTGGATCAGCTGGTAGTAGGCGTGCTGACCGTTCGTGCCGGGGGTGCCCCACACCACGGGGCCGGTCTGCCAGTCCACCGGCTGCCCGTCGCGGTCCACCGACTTGCCGTTCGACTCCATGTCGAGCTGCTGGAGGTACGCGGTGAACTTGCTCAGATAGTGCGAGTACGGCAGCACGGCGTGCGACTGGGCGTCGAAGAACGCGCCGTACCAGATGCCGAGCAGGCCGAGCAGCAGCGGCGCGTTCTCCTCGAAGGGCGCGGTGCGGAAGTGCTCGTCGACGAGGTGGAAGCCGTCGAGCATCTCCCGGAAGCGCTCCGGGCCGATCGCGATCATCAGGGAGAGGCCGATGGCGGAGTCGAACGAGTAGCGCCCGCCGACCCAGTCCCAGAACTCGAACATGTTCGCCGTGTCGATGCCGAAGTCGGCGACCTTCCCGGCGTTGGTCGACAGGGCCACGAAGTGCCGGGCGACGCCTTCCTGACCGGCGTTCAGCTCGCCGAGCAGCCAATCGCGGGCGGACGTGGCGTTGGTGATGGTCTCGATCGTGGTGAAGGTCTTGGAGGCGACGACGAACAGCGTCTCCTCCGCGTCCAGGTCGCGCACCGCCTCGTGGAGGTCGGCGCCGTCCACGTTCGACACGAAACGGAACGTCAGGTCGCGCGCGGTGTAGGGGCGCAGGACCTCGTACGCCATGGCGGGGCCGAGGTCGGAGCCGCCGATGCCGATGTTGACCACGTTCTTGACGGGCTTGCCGGTGTGTCCGGTCCAGGAGCCGGCGCGGACCTGCTCGGCGAAGGCGGCCATCCGGTCGAGCACCGCGTGCACCTCGGGGACCACGTCCTCGCCGTCGACCTCGACGACGGAGCCGCGCGGGGCGCGCAGCGCGGTGTGCAGGACGGCGCGGTCCTCGGTGACGTTGATCTTCTCGCCGCGGAACATCGCGTCCCGCAGCCCCGCGACGTCCGTGGCCACCGCCAACTCGCGCAGCAGCGCCAGGGTCTCGTCGGTCACCAGGTGCTTCGAGTAGTCGACGTGGAGGTCACCGACGCGCAGGACGTGGGAGCTGCCGCGCTCCGGATCGGCGGCGAACAGCTCCCGCAGATGGGTCTGTCCCAGCTGCTCGCGGTGCTTGCCGAGCGCGATCCACTCGGGGGTCTGGTTGAGCCGGGTACGGCCCGTTGCGTTCACTCGGACATCAGCTCGCTTCGTCTCGTGCCTGACTGGCGCCCCACCGCCCCAACCTAAATGATCAGGAGGGCCGCGAGGCGCCCACGAAGGCGCTGCGCACGCTCCGTGTTCACCTGACTCAGAACCGTAAGCGACGGCACTGACAGTCGGGCACTGTGGCCAACCGAGGAGGCCCGGCAAAAAATCCGTGGCGGCGGGACCTGCACCAGGCCGGCACATGCGTCCGGCCGGGCACCTCTCGGTGTCCCGGCCGGATGTCGTGTCTAGGGCCTGTCTTGCGGATCTTGCTGGGCTCGCGTGCCCTGGCACCGCGCCTCTCCCCCGTAGCCCTTCGAGCACGGGAGGGACCCCCAGCGTTGTCGTCGGTCGCCGACACTCCGCGTCGACTCCCTCCTCCGCCTTGCGATCCACGGCACCAGACCCCTCCCCCTACGCCCAGAGGGCGTGGGGGAACCCCCATTCACCCAGCCTGATCCATAAGACAGGCCCTAGATCTCGCCCCGCAGTTTGGCAAGGGCCTCGGCGAGGATCGCTTCGCCGTCCGCGTCGCTGCGCCGTTCCCGTACGTACGCCAGGTGCGTCTTGTACGGCTCCGTGCGCGGCGGGTCCGGTGGGTTGTCCCGGTCCTGGCCGGCCGGGAACCCGCAGCGCGGACAGTCCCACGTGTCGGGGACCTGTGCGTCACTGGCGAAGCTCGGCTGCGTCTCGTGCCCGTTCGAGCACCAGAAGGAGATGCGCAGGCGCGGCGCGGACTCGCCGCGCTCGGCCTCGCCCATCGGCCCCGCCCCGACCCGGCTTCCCCGGATCGCGTTGCCACTTGCCACGGTCGTAACTCCCTGCGTGATGGTGCTGCACAGCGTCTCACAGCGGCTGCGCCGCGGTGCCCCAGTCTACGTAAGGCCCAACGCCCGTCCAGTCGTTGGAGTTACCCCCGTCCCGCGCGGAGGCGTCGGACGGAGTCCAGCGGCGTCAGTCGTTCAGCTTCATCAGCAGGCCGAGGGCGACGATGCAGGCGAACCACAACACGCCGACGATGAGCGTGATGCGGTCGAGGTTGCGCTCGGCTACCGACGAGCCGCCGACGGAGGACTGCATGCCGCCGCCGAACATGTCGGAGAGGCCGCCGCCCTTCCCCTTGTGCATCAGCACCAGCAGCATCAGCAGCAGGCTGAAGACGATCAGGGCGATCGAGAACCCCATAACCACGGCTGGACCCTACTTCCTGGCAAATCTTGAGGTGACTGGGTGACTAGGTGACTACCGACTGCGGGGACCCCGGCCGCGAGCGGCCCCGGGTCCCCGCAAGGGTACGACGGATCGGCGCTACCGCATACTCACTGGTCGCGGAAGCGAACGATCTTGACGAACTCGTCGGAGTCCAGCGCGGCCCCGCCCACCAGGGCGCCGTCCACGTCGGGCTTCGCCATGATCGCGGCCACGTTCCCGGACTTCACGGAGCCGCCGTACTGGATGCGGACCTTGTCGGCCAGTTCCTGGGAGTACAGCTCGGCGAGCCGGCCGCGGATGGCCGCGCAGACCTCCTGCGCGTCCTCGGGGGTGGCGACCTCACCGGTGCCGATGGCCCAGACGGGCTCGTACGCGATGACGATCTGCTCGGCCTGCTCGGCGGGGACGTCCTTCAGGCCGCCGTCGAGCTGTCCGAGGGTGTGCGCCACCTGCTCGCCCGCCTTGCGGACCTCCAGCGGCTCGCCGATGCAGAGGATGGGCGTGATGCCGTGCCGGAATGCGGCCTTCACCTTGGCGTTGCAGACCTCGTCCGTCTCGGCGTGGTACTGGCGCCGCTCGGAGTGGCCGACGGCGACGTACGCGCACTTCAGCTTGGCGAGCATGGTGCCGGAGATCTCGCCGGTGTAGGCGCCGGAGTCGTGCGCCGAGATGTCCTGGGCGCCGTACTTGATCTTCAGCTTGTCGCCGTCGACCAGGGTCTGCACGGAGCGCAGGTCGGTGAAGGGCGGCAGGACCGCGACCTCCACGGCGTCGTAGTCCTTGTCGGCGAGTGCGAAGGCGAGCTTCTGGACGTGGGCGATGGCCTCCAGGTGGTTGAGGTTCATCTTCCAGTTGCCCGCCATCAGCGGGGTGCGGTTACTCATGTGCTTGATCAGTCCTCCAGTGCGGCGAGGCCGGGAAGCGTCTTGCCTTCGAGGTATTCGAGGCTGGCGCCGCCGCCGGTCGAAATGTGGCCGAATGCCTTCTCGTCGAAGCCCAGCGTCCGCACGGCGGCGGCGGAGTCCCCGCCGCCGACCACGGAGAACGCCGGGGAGTCGACGAGCGCCTGGGCGACGGCCCTGGTGCCCTCGGCGTAGTCGGGGTGTTCGAAGACGCCCATGGGGCCGTTCCAGAAGACGGTGGCCGCGTCGGCGAGCTTCGTTGCGTACAGCTTGCGGGTCTCGGGACCGATGTCCAGACCCTCCTGGTCGGCCGGGATGGCGTCCGCGGCGACGGTGGTGGGGTGGGCCGGGGCCTTGGTCTTGAGGTCCGGGAACCCGGGGGCCACCAGGACGTCGACGGGGAGCACGAACTCCACGCCCTTGTCCTTCGCCCGCGCGAGGTAGTCCTGGACGACCGGGACCTGGTCCTCCTGGAGCAGCGACGTGCCGACCTCGTGGCCCTCGGCCTTGAGGAAGGTGTACGCCATGCCGCCGCCGATCAGGATCCGGTCGGCCTTCTCCAGCAGGTTCTCGATGACTCCGAGCTTGTCGGAGACCTTGGCGCCGCCGAGGACGACGGCGTACGGGCGCCGGACCTCCTCGGTGAGCTTCTTCAGGACCCCGACCTCGGTGGCGATCAGGTACCCGGCCGCGTGGGGCAGCCGGGCGGGCAGGTCGTACACCGAGGCGTGCTTGCGGTGGACGGCGCCGAAGCCGTCGCCCACGTACAGGTCGGCGAGTTCGGCGAGCCGGTCGGCGAAGGCGCCCCGCTCCGCGTCGTCCTTGCTGGTCTCGCCGGGGTTGAAGCGCAGGTTCTCGACCACCGCGACCTGCCCGTCGGCCAGGCCGGCGACGACGGACTTCGCGGACTCGCCGACGGTGTCGGTGGCGAAGGCGACCTCCTGGCCCAGCAGTTCGCCGAGCCGGGCGGCGGCCGGGGCCAGGGAGAAGGCCGGGTCCGGGGCGCCCTTGGGACGGCCCAGGTGCGAGGCCACCACGACGCGCGCGCCCGCGTCGGCGAGCTTGGCGACCGTCGGCACGACGGCGCGGATGCGGCCGTCGTCGGTGATCGCGGTGCCGTCGAGCGGCACGTTGAGGTCGGCGCGGACGAATACCCGCTTGCCGGCTACCCCATCGGCCAGCAGCTGGTCGATCGTCTTCATGCTGAGAACTCCTCGGGAGGGCTGGACGTGCGACAGGGCCCGGGCCGCGCGACCTTGCGCTGCCCGAGCCCGTTCGCTCACATCGTGGTGCTCTGGTGGCCTTGCGGTGCTGGGCTGTGCGGGGCCGAGCCGGGCGGGGCCGTCAGAGCGTTCGGAGCTTTCAGAGCTGGTTGCCGACGAAGACCGTGAGGTCGACGAGGCGGTTGGAGTAACCCCACTCGTTGTCGTACCAGCCGAGGATCTTGACCGAGTTGCCCTCCTGGACCATGGTCAGGGAGGAGTCGAAGGTGCAGGACGCCGGGTCGCTCACGATGTCCGAGGAGACGATGGGGTCCTCGGTGTAGGCGATGATGCCCTGGAACTCGCCCTCGGCGGCCTTCTTGAACGCGGCGTTCACCTCGTCCTTGGTGACCTCGCGGGAGAGCTCGACGACCAGGTCGGTGGCGGAGCCGGTGGGGACCGGGACGCGCATCGCGATGCCGTCCAGCTTGCCCTTCAGCTGCGGCAGGACCAGGGCGGTGGCCTTGGCGGCACCGGTGGTCGTCGGGATGATGTTCTCCGCGGCGGCGCGGGCGCGGCGCAGGTCCTTGTGCGGGAAGTCCAGGATCCGCTGGTCGTTGGTGTAGGCGTGGACCGTGGTCATCAGACCGCGGACGATGCCGAAGTTCTCGTCGAGGACCTTGGCCATCGGCGCCACGCAGTTGGTGGTGCAGGACGCGTTCGAGATGACGTTGTGCTGCGCCGGGTCGTACTTGTCCTGGTTGACGCCCATGACGATGGTGATGTCCTCGCCGCTGGCCGGAGCCGAGATGAGGACCTTCTTGGCGCCGCCGGCGATGTGCTTCTCGGCGTCGGCCTTCTTGGTGAAGATGCCGGTCGACTCGATGACGATGTCGACGCCCAGGTCGCCCCAGGGGATGTCCGCCGGGTTCCGCTCGGAGAGGACCTTGATGGTGTGGCCACCGACGGTGATCGTGTCGGCGGTGTGGGACACCTCGGCCTTGAGGCGGCCGAGGATGGTGTCGTACTTCAGCAGATGCGCCGTGGTCGCGGTGTCACCCAGGTCGTTGACAGCCACGATCTCGATGTCTGCACCCTGCTCCAGCAGCGCGCGGAAGTAGTTACGACCGATGCGGCCAAAGCCGTTGATGCCTACGCGGATCGTCACGAACCGATCTCCTCGTTGGTACGCCGACTCGATGCCGGCGAGCTGTATTGGGATGTCCCCGACCGCTTACGACCCTACCTCTCGGGACGCCGCGAAGTGACATCGGAGGGTCGGTCCACGACCACGGCGGTCCATACCAATCGGTAGGGAGCACGGACCGCCGCAAGCCCTGGCGAAAGGGTCACAATCCGCTACGGTGCGTTAGCGCCCAAGTGCGCCCAGTGCCGCTCCGATGAGCTTCTTACGGTCGTCCCGACCGGCCGCGTGCTCCAGTCCGAAGCCCAGCAGCACGCTGTCCCGGGTGGTCACTGCGCTGGCCGAGGGGTACTGGTCCTGGCTGCGCTGCCAACTCCCGCGCGGCGCCGGACTGCCCGCCGGCGAGCCGCTGGACGTCCACGGTCCGAGGGTCGTCTCGAAGCCGCCGTCGCCCGCGCCGCCCGCGCCGGTGACCAGCCGGGTGTCGTCCACGAAGACGCCGCGTCCGCCGTCGCCGGGGTCGGTGACGTACGAGACGTGGACCTCGATCTGCTTGCCCGCGTAGGCGCTCAGGTCGAAGGACGCGGCCCGCCAGCCGTCGGACGCGCCGGTGAAGGCGTGCCAGGCGCCCGTGCTGCCGGTCGCCGTGCAGCCGGTGGAGCCGACCGTGAGGTAGTGGCGCAGGAAGGGGTGCTGGTTGACGTAGAAGGCCCGGTCGCACTGGGTGGGCACGGTGCTCGTGGTGCCGCCGTTGCGGTCCGGGAGGGTCGTCCAGTCCTCCTGTCCCACGGTGCGGACCTCGACGATCGCGTTGTCGAAGCCGCGTTCGGTGTTGAAGCTCAGCTGCATGTCCAGCCGCGGCTGCTGCCCCGCGGTGGTGCCGGTGAGGTCCACACTGCGACTGAGTCTCATCCAGGAGGAGTTGCGGTGGGCCGCCACCGCGTACCACTGGCCCTCGTACGGCGAGAACGGCATCCGTACGCCCGGGTAGTCGCCCGCCGCCGCGCTGCGGAACTGCGGGAACTGCGCCGGCGGCAGGGAGTCGGAGGTGACGGTGTACGCGCCGGCCGCGTCCAGCGGGTTGCCGGGGGCGTCGCCGAGCCGGGCGCCGGCGCCGGCGAGGCGGCCCGCCCCGGCGTAGGAGTTCACTCCACCGAGGGACGCTCGCCCGGAGGCACCGAGGTAGTACTGGGCGAAGTCGTCGCTGACCGCGCCGCCGAGGTCGACGTCCCCGCCGGCCCGCTCACCGGTGGTGACCACCTTCCCGCCCTCGTTGACGAAGGCGCGCACGGACCGGGTGACGTCCCAGGACGGGGCGGCTGCGCCGGTGTACCAGACGGCGGTGCCGAAGTGGCTGAGGACGCCGAGCGGGTGCGGCACGCCCTGCGTCGCGACGTCCCAGACCGCGGAGCGCTTCTTGTTGTCGGCCAGTGCGGTGGTGTACGCGTCGACGTTCCGGGCCGGGGCGGTGCCGCCCTCCTCGGCGACCACCAGCACGTCGGCGCGCGGCCGTTCGGCGACGGTGTAGGCGAAGGGCTCGCTGGAGACCCGTTCGCCCTGGCGCGTACGGCCGGTGAACCACACCTCGACGCGGTCGCCGACCCCGCCGTCCTCGACCTCGGCGCGGTACTCGTCGAAGCGGACGTTGTCGTCGCCGCCGAAGGACTCGCCGCCCTTCCAGGGCTCCAGGTCCTCGGACTGGACCCGACCGCCGTTGACGCGGTACTTCAGCTCCTTGTCGCGCAGGGACTTGCGGGCGACGACGGAGACCTCCTGGTCGCCGCCGCGGGCGTACGAGACGGTGAACGGGTCGGGCGTGAAGTCCGCGGCCTCGTTCCCCAGCGAGGAGGCGGGCCGGTCCGGGGTGAGCGAGGACTCGGCGACGGAGAGCGCGAAGGGCACGTTCTTGGCGAACTCCTGCTGGATCAGCTTCTCGTCGTCCGGGAAGGTGAAGACGGAGGCACAGTCCGCGGCGTTCCAGGCGTCGTCGGGGTCGACCCGGGACGCGGTGGCGCAGGTCGACATCTCGGGGGTGAACATCATCATTCCGTTGACGTTCGCCGCGTGGCCGTCGGCCTCGCCGTTGGTGATGTACAGCTCGGAGGAGACCTGCGGGCGGTAGCCGGGGATCGCGGGCTTCGCGGGGGTGCCGGCGAGCGCCGCGTACGCCACGTCGTCGGGGGTGCCGGTGGCCACCTGCCAGCCCACCCCGTAGAGGATCAGCTCGGCCGCGGAGTGGTAGTTAATGCCGTACTCGAAGCCGATGCGCTTCTGGAAGGCGTCAAGCGCCCGGGTCTCGGGCTCGGAGCCGGGTCCGGAGCCGCGGTAGGTCTCGTCGAAGGGGTCGGGGGACGAACCCTCGTTGTCGTAACCCCACTTGTAGGCGAAGTTCCGGTTGAGGTCGACGCCGTCGCCGGCGGATATGGTGCCGTCGCCGTTGTTGTCGCGCATGTTCTTGCGCCACTGGCGCTCGGTGGTGCCGGTGAAGGTGTAGTCGTAGCCGTCGGGGTTGGCCGAGAGCACGAACCACAGCTCGGAGGTGTCCACGAGCCGGGTGATGCGCGGGTCCTTGCCGTAGTTGTCGAGGTAGTGGTGCATCAGCCGCCGGTTCATCTCCGGGGTGATCCACTCGCGCGCGTGCTGGTTGGACAGGTAGAGCGTGGCGGGCTTGGCGCCGTCGCGGGTCGTCTTCGCGCCCTTGCTGATCTTGAGCGCGAGGATGTCCTGGCCCTTGACGGTCTTGCCGATGCTGATCGCCTTGGTGAGCGCGGGGTGGGCCCGCGCCGTGGCGAGGACCTCGCCCTTCAGACCGCCGTCGCCGTCGTACGGGCGGAAGACCCCGTCGCCCGCGGCCGCGACGCGCTTGCGGGCGGCGGCGGAGACGGTGTGCTCCTTGATGCCGACGCCCGCTTCCCGCAGCTCACCGGCCTGCCGGTCGGTGAGGTACAGCTCCACCGTGGCGGTGCCCTCGTCGGGTATCCGCTCGCTGAACTCGTGGCCGTCGGCGCCCGCGGCCAGCAGCAGGGGGACCTGCTCCTTGGTCACGGAGGCCCGCCAGACGCCCAGTGCGTCCCCGCTCTCCCCGCCCTTGGTCCCGGTCCCTGATTGCGCCTGTGCGATCGGTGCCGCCGCCAATGCGGCGGTCAGCAGTGAAAGAGCCGCGAGGATGGATCTGGTCCTGCGTCTCATGGACCCCCCCTTACTGGTACGTGATACGTGCCGGAAGGTGAACGGGAGTCAGACTGTTCACGGCCCATGCGCATGTCAATACGACCAGCGGGGGGAAGCCGGCCCGGGGGTCGGGGCGGGGTCAGCCCACCAGGCCCTCGGCCATCTCCTCGGTGAGGTTGGCCTCCGTGCCGGGGATGCCCAGGTCCTGGGCGCGCTTGTCCGCCATGGCGAGCAGGCGGCGGATGCGGCCGGCGACCGCGTCCTTGGTCAGCGGCGGGTCCGCGAGCGCGCCCAGCTCCTCCAGCGACGCCTGCTTGTGCTCCATGCGGAGCCGGCCGGCCGCGGCGAGGTGCTCGGGGACCTCGTCGCCGAGGATCTCCAGGGCGCGCTGCACCCGGGCGCCGGCGGCGACGGCCGCCCGCGCGGAACGCCGCAGGTTGGCGTCGTCGAAGTTGGCGAGGCGGTTGGCGGTGGCGCGGACCTCGCGGCGCATCCGCCGCTCCTCCCAGGCCAGCACCGACTCGTGCGCACCGAGCCGGGTGAGCAGGGCGCCGATGGCGTCGCCGTCACGGACGACGACCCGGTCCACGCCGCGTACCTCGCGCGCCTTGGCGGCGATGGAGAGCCGGCGCGCCGCACCGACGAGCGCGAGGGCCGCCTCGGGGCCGGGGCAGGTGACCTCCAGGGAGGAGGAGCGGCCCGGCTCGGTCAGGGAGCCGTGGGCCAGGAAGGCGCCGCGCCATGCCGCCTCGGCGTCGCACGTGGCGCCGGAGACCACCTGGGGCGGCAGTCCGCGGATGGGCCGGCCGCGCCCGTCCACCAGTCCGGTCTGCCGGGCGAGCTGGTCGCCGCCGGCCACCACCCGGACCACGTACCGCGAGCCGCGCCGCAGCCCGCCGGGGGCCATCACCATCAGCTCGGAGCCGTGGCCGAAGATCTCCAGGATGTCCCGCTTGAGCCGGCGCGCGGCGATGCCCGTGTCCAGCTCGGCCTCGATCACGATGCGCCCGCTCACCAGGTGCAACCCGCCCGCGAACCGCAGGATCGCCGAGACCTCCGCCTTCCTGCAGCAGGTCCGGGTGACGGGAAGCCGGGAGATCTCGTCCTTCACCGCTGCCGTCATCGCCATGGGCCGATCCTTCCATGCATCCGAAAAATACGGTCGTACGCGGCGGCCAGTAGCTCCGGGTCGTGCTTCGGAACCCCTCCCCCGGCGCCTTCGCCCACGGCGGAGGTCTTGCCGGCGACGGCCACGGGGGCCAGCTCGACCGCGGCCCCGAGGCGCTTGGCGGCGTCGACGAGCAGTTCGCGGTCGGGCACGGCGGCCTCGTCGGCCAGCACCACGTCCAGGGTGAGTTTAGGCGCGTGTCGTCCCAAAACCTCCAAATGACGCTGCGGAGAGAACCCATCTGTTTCGCCGGGTTGGGGAGCGAGGTTGAGCGAGAGGACCCGGCGGGCCTTGGTCTCCACCAGGGCGTCCAGCAGTTCCGGCACCAGGAGGTGCGGAATCACGGAGGAGAACCAGGACCCCGGGCCGAGAACCACCCAGTCGGCATCCAGGACAGCGGCGACGGCCTCGGGCACGGCGGGCGGGTCGTGCGGCACGAGGTGCACGGACTGCACCTCGCCGGGCGTGAGGGCGACCGTGGCCTGTCCCCGTACGGTCTCCAGCAGGTCCGGGCTGGCCGGGTCGTGGCCGCGCACCAGGGCCTGGAGCTCCAGCGGCACGGCTGACATCGGCAGCACCCGGCCGTGCGCGCCGAGGAGCCGGCCGACCAGGTCCAGGGCCTGGACGTGGTCGCCCAGCTGTTCCCACAGGGCGACGATGAGGACGTTGCCCACGGCGTGGTCGTGCAGGTCGCCCTGGGAGTGGAAGCGGTGCTGGATCACCCGGGACCAGGTCTGGCCCCACTCGTCGTCGCCGCACAGGGCGGCCAGGGCCTTGCGCAGGTCGCCGGGGGGCAGGACGCCCAGCTCCTCGCGCAGTCGCCCGCTGGAGCCGCCGTCGTCGGCCACGGTGACGACGGCGGTGAGGTCCCCCGTGATGCGGCGCAGGGCCGCGAGGGACGCGGACAGCCCCCGGCCGCCGCCGAGGGCGACGACCTTGGGCTGGGCCCCGCGCTTGCGCAGGGTGGGGATGCGACTGGAGCGGCGGGACCGTCGCAGGCGCGGGGGCTGTACGGTCACTCGCGCCCCATGTCCCGGTGGACGACGACGGTCTCGACCCCGGCGGAGGAGAGCCGGGCGGCCAGCTTCTCGGCGGTGGCGACGGAGCGGTGCTTGCCGCCCGTGCAGCCGACGGCGATGGTGACGTACCGCTTGCCCTCGCGGCGGTAGCCGGCGGCGATCAGCTGGAGCAGCTCCGTGTAGCGGTCCAGGAACTCCTTGGCACCGGGCTGGTTGTAGACGTAGTTCGACACCTCTTCGTTCAGTCCGGTGAAGGGGCGCAGCTCGGGGACCCAGTGCGGATTGGGCAGGAAGCGCATGTCCACGACGAGGTCGGCGTCCACCGGCAGGCCGTACTTGAAGCCGAAGGACATCACGGTGGCCCGCAGCTCGGGCTCCTCGTCGCCGGCGAACTGGGCGTCCATCTTGGCGCGCAGCTCGTGCACGTTCAGGCTGGAGGTGTCGATGACCAGGTCGGCGTCGCCGCGCAGCTCGCGCAGCAGGTCCCGCTCGGCGGCGATGCCGTCGACGATGCGGCCGTCGCCCTGGAGGGGGTGCGGCCGGCGGACCGACTCGAAGCGGCGGACCAGGGCCTCGTCGGAGGACTCCAGGAACACGATCCGCCGGGTGACCTGCTTGGCGTCCAGGTCGGCGAGGGATTCGCGCAGGTTGTCGAAGAAGCGGCGGCCCCGGACGTCGACCACGACGGCGATCCGGGCGACGTTGCCCTGGGAGCGCGCGCCGAGTTCGACCATGGTGGGGATCAGGGCCGGTGGGAGGTTGTCGACGACGAACCACCCCAGGTCCTCCAGACACTTGGCCGCGGTGCTGCGGCCAGCGCCGGACATGCCGGAGATGATGACCAGCTCTGGGATGGCTGCCTCCGCAGCCGCGTTGGGCTCGGTGCCGGTGCCCGTACTCACGTGTGCCGCTCCGTCTTCGTGGTGCTCGTTCATCTCTTACTTCCCCCGTCGTTCTCGTCCATGATCTCTCCTGTTGCCGTGTTCACGGCAGGGGCGGCGGGTGCCGCCTGGGCGAGGGCCACGACCACGGACTCGGCGGTCTTGCGGCCCATGCCCGGTACCTCGCAGATCTGCTCGATTGTGGCGCCTTTGAGGCGCTTGACCGAGCCGAAATGCTTGATGAGCGCTTGTTTCCGCGTCTCACCGAGGCCGGGGACGTCGTCGAGGGGGCTGGTGCGGATCCGCTTGGTGCGCTTGGAGCGCTGGTAGCGGATGGCGAAGTCGTGGGCGGTGTCGCGGATGCGCTGGAGCAGGTAGAGGCCCTCGCTGGAGCGCGGCAGGACCACCGGGTCGTCGTCGCCGGGCAGCCAGACCTCCTCCAGGCGCTTGGCGAGGCCGCAGACGGCGACGTCGTCGATGCCCAGCTCGTCCAGGGCGCGCTGGGCGGCGGCGACCTGGGGCGCGCCGCCGTCGACCACCACGAGCTGGGGCGGGTAGGCGAACCTCTTGGGCCGGCCGTCCTCGTCCCGGCCCGCGGCGCCGGCCGGGGCGCCGTCCGGTGCTGCGTCGTCGGCACCCTCCGCGGACGCGTCGTCGGCGCCGATCCACTCGCCCGTCTTGTCCTTCTCGGCGAGGTAGCGCCGGAAGCGGCGCCCGATGACCTCGTGCATGGAGCGGACGTCGTCCTGCCCCTCGAAGCCCTTGATCTGGAAGCGGCGGTACTCGCTCTTGCGGGGCAGGCCGTCCTCGAAGACGACCATGGAGGCGACGACGTCCTGGCCCTGGAGGTGGGAGACGTCGAAGCACTCGATCCGCAGCGGCGCCGAGTCCAGGTCCAGGGCCTCGGCGATCTCCTCCAGGGCGCGGGAGCGGGTGGTGAGGTCGCTGGCGCGCTTGGTCTTGTGCAGGGCGAGGGCCTGCTCGGCGTTGCGCGCGACCGTCTCCATCAGGGCCTTCTTGTCGCCGCGCTGCGGTACGCGCAGGGAGACCTGGGAGCCGCGCCGCTCGCCGAGCCACTGGCCGACCGCGTCCGGATTGACGGGCAGGGCGGGGACCAGGACCTCCTTGGGCACGGCGTCGCCGCGCTCCTCGCCGTACAGCTGCTGGAGGGCGTGCTCGACGAGGCCGGCGGTGTCCACGGCCTCGACCTTGTCGGTGACCCAGCCGCGCTGGCCGCGCACGCGTCCGCCGCGGACGTGGAAGATCTGGACGGCGGCCTCCAGCTCGTCCTCGGCGACGGCGATCAGGTCGGCGTCGGTCGCGTCGGCGAGCACGACGGCGTTCTTCTCCAGGGCGCGGCGCAGCGCCGTTATGTCGTCGCGCAGCCGGGCCGCGCGCTCGTACTCCATCTCCTCCGCGGCGGCCGTCATCTCCTTCTCCAGCCGGCGCAGGTACGTGCCGGTGCGGCCGGCCATGAAGTCGCAGAACTCCTCGGCCAGTTCGCGGTGCTCCTCGGGGGTGACGCGGCCGACGCAGGGCGCGGAGCACTTCCCGATGTAGCCCAGCAGGCAGGGGCGGCCCTTTTGCCGGTGGTTCTTGAACACGCCGGCGGAGCAGGTGCGGACGGGGAAGACGCGCAGCATCAGGTCGACGGTCTCGCGGATGGCCCACGCGTGGCCGTACGGGCCGAAGTAGCGCACGCCCTTCCGCTTGGCCCCGCGCATCACCTGGACGCGGGGGAACTCCTCGTTCAGCGTGACCGCGAGGTACGGATAGCTCTTGTCGTCGCGGTACTTGACGTTGAACCGGGGGTCGAACTCCTTGATCCAGGAGTACTCCAGCTGGAGCGCCTCGACCTCGGTGGACACGACGGTCCACTCCACGGACGCCGCGGTGGTGACCATGGTGGCGGTCCGAGGGTGGAGATTGGCCACGTCCTGGAAGTAGTTGGCGAGGCGGGAGCGCAGGTTCTTGGCCTTGCCGACGTAGATCACCCGGCGGTGGTCGTCGCGGAACTTGTAGACCCCCGGGGAGTCGGGGATCTCTCCCGGCTTGGGGCGGTAGCTGGAGGGGTCTGCCATACCGCCACCCTACTTGCGGGCACCGACAGAGCGGGCCTGGTGCGGGCGGCTGCCGACGGGGAGCGCGGCCACGCGCGAGGGCCCGGGGCCGGCCGCGCTCGCACGGGCCGGCCCCGGGCCGCGGAACGCCGGCCCGACGCCCTCGTGCGGGCGTCGGGCCGGGTTCCGGGCAGAGCCCCGTACCCCCCGGCCGGGGCTCTGCTTCCGCAGGGGACGCGTCACCCCCGGAAACGGGACGGGGGGTCCCGGCGGGACGCGTCCCTCTGGGAACAGGGCCGTCAGACCCGGTGCGCGCTCCGGCGGCGGCGCAGGGCCGCGAAGCCGGTGAGGGCGAGCACCGTGACCGCCCCGGCACCGGCGGCGGCGGAGGCCGCGGTCACCGCGGAGCCGCCGTTGGCCGCCGCGCGGTCGGCGCGTTCGACCGGTCCGGCCGGCGCTCCGCCGTCGGTCGCGGACGTGGCGCCGTTCGCCGCCGCGTCGTAGCCGCCCGCGAAGCCCTTCTTGGCGTAGGCGGAGCCGGGCAGCTTGTCGCCGTACGCGGCGGTGACCCGGTTCTGGTACGCGGCGAGGGTGGTGCCGCGGGCCCCGACGGCACGGGTCGCGTCCTCGTCGAGCGGCAGCACCCGGCTGCCCTTGGTGACGTACCAGGAGTCCGTCTGCGGCTCGCGGAACACGGTCCCGCCGGGCAGCTTCGCCGCGCCCGCCCGTGCGTAGCGGAACTCGTCGTCACCGGTGGCGATGTTGATCACCTCCCAGCCGGTGCCGCCGCGCGCCGTCCACACGGACGCCTTCTGGCCGTCCGCCGAGACGGCCGGCGTGGCCAGGAACTCGGTCCGGGCCACCGGGGCGCCCGGCTTCTTGGCCACGAAGTCCGGGGAGAGGGTGAGGACAGGGACCGTCGCGCCCTCCGCCCGCGGCTGGGCCGCCGAGCGGGCCACCACTCCGTCCCGCGCGAAGAAGCGGGAGAGGGTGTCCAGGGTGGCGGGGGCGGTGGCCGCCGCACGGGCCGCCGTCACCTCGGCCGCGGTGGCGGCCACGGGCGCGGGGTCGGCGGTGGTGGCGGCCCGGGCCGTACCGGTACCGGCGCCCAGGGCGCCGAGCGCGAGGCACGCGACGGCGGCGGCGGTGACGGCCGACCGGGTCGTGCCGGAGGGACGCGGGGTCGCCGGCGTCCGTGCGGAGTCAGGGGTCCGCTTCATCGCTCTCACGCTCCGATCCGGTACAGCGAGTGGGTCCAGGAGAACGAGTTGTTGTTCACGTACCAGGAGTGCGAGGCCCAGTTGTAGCGTGAACTCGTCTGCCAGGGATCGCCCCAGTAGACCCAGCTGTTGGCGGTGTCATAACCGTAGATGACGTGCATGTGCCCGCCGCCGCTGGACCACTGGATGCGGGTCTCGATCGGCCGGTTGGCGTTGATCTCGCTCTGGACTGCGGAGTAGCGCAGCCAGTCGCCTATGTACGAACCGGGGTTGACGCCCGCCCAGCGCAACCCGGTCTGCACGTTCGCCAGCGTGGCCTGCGAGTTGGGGCACTGACCGCTCTGCGGGCGGTTGAAGGCCGCGTTGCAGAACTGGTTCTGGGAGTAGGAACGCCCGTAGTACGCGGCGATGGTGTTGCCGGCCGCCGCCCAGCACCAGTTGGTCTTCAGCTGGGCCTGCATGGTGATGTCGAGCCGCTTCGAAGCCAGCGCCGCGCGGTCGGAACCGGCGGGCTGGGCCGCGGACGTACGGCCGTCGAGGGCCGCGGCCGTCGCCGTGGCGGGGGAAGCCGTCGACAGGGGCAGGGTGAGTGTTGCGGCGAGGACGGCCGCCGCCGCGGCGAGCCGTCTCGTGGTCTTGCGCATCGCGATCCTCCCAGAGGGATGGTGGGGAGTGGAGGAGCGCGTCCGGACGCTGCCCGTTGAGCATCAATCCTTGTCGCGAGCAGGTCAACACGGTTCAATGCCGGGGGAACGGCGCTGTGAACGCGCCGTCCCGGAAGTGAACGGCCCCGAGCCGCCCCACCAGGGGCGCCGCCCGGGCCGGCGCCGGCGGGCCCCTCCCGCCGTGAACGTTCACCCCCGTTGCGTGCAGGTCGTGTGCAGGCCCTGTACGGATGTGCGCGCACCCAGTACCAGTACTGATCCGGCGCCGTTGCCGCTGCCGTCACCGCCCGGGCGCCGGGCCCACAGCTCGAACGTTGCCGTTGGAGGTCCCCATGGGTCACACCGAGGCCGATCTGGCGCAGGTGTTGCACACCGGCCCGTTCCACCTGGCGCTGCGCGCGGCCCTCGCGGTCCGCGGGCTGCCGCTCCAGCGCGTCCAGCACCACCTGGCGCACCGGGGCATCAAGGTCGGGGTCACCAGCCTCAGTTACTGGCAGCAGGGCGCCCGGCGCCCGCAGCGGCCGGAGTCGCTACGGGCCGTGCGCGCCCTGGAGGACGTGCTGGAACTGCCCGGGAACTCCCTGACCCGGCTGCTCGGCGTCGGCGAGGCGGGCGAGGTCGAGCGCCCGCCCTCGCGCTCCTTCCGCTCGCTGGTCGAGGTCTCGGGCACGGTGGAGACGCTGCTCGCGGACCTGGAGACGCCCGCGGACGGCGGACTGCACACGGTGGGCCACCACGAGCGGGTGCACATCGGGGCCGCCCGCGAACTCCTCGGACGCGACTCCCAGCACGTGGTCCGCGCCCACCGGGACGGGGTCGACCGCTACCTCGCGATCCACCACGGCGACGCGGGCTGCGACCCGGCGCGGGTCCGGGTCAGCGCCCTGGAGAACTGTCGTACGGGACGGGTCCGCTGGCACCGCGAGAGCGGCGTCGTCGTCGCCGAGCTGCTCTTCGACACCCGGCTGCGCGCCGGTGACACGTACTTCTTCGGATACGGCTTCGACGACGGCACCGGCGGCCCGAGCGCCGAGTACGTGCGCGGCTTCACCTACGCGGGCGGGCAGTACGTGCTCCAGGTGCGCTTCGACGAGGGCGCGCTGCCGGTGCGGTGCCGCAGGTTCGCCCAGGCGACCACGGGGGCGCCGCGGGGTGTGCGGACGGACCTGACGCTCAGCGGCCGGCACCGCACGGTCCACCTGGTCGAGCAGGGGGTCCGGCCGGGGATACTCGGCATCGACTGGGACTGGGAGTGAACCCGGCTGCTCTTCTGCCGCTATCCGCTGCTTTCCGCGTCAGCTCTTCTTGGCGTCCGGGCCGGCGATCAGCTTGCCGTCCCGCACGGTCACCGGGACCTCGGGCAGCGGCACGGTCGCCGGGCCGTTCAGCGCCTTGCCGGTGGTGACGTCGAAGCGGCTGCCGTGACACGGGCAGTTGCCCTCGGTGCCCTCGACCTTGTCCAGCGCACAGCCGGCGTGGGTGCACTGTGCGCTGAACGCCCGGTACTGCCCCTCGGCGGGACAGCTCACCACCAGGCGCTTCTCCTTGTAGAGCCGGGCCCCGCCGACGGGCACGGCGTCCGCCGCACCGAGGTCGACCGGCTCGGTCGGGGTCGGGTTCTTCGCCCGCCCCAGCTTCGACTCGGTGGAGCAGGCGGCGACCCCCAGCCCCGCGGCCCCGGCGAGGGCCGCGCTCTTCAGCACGGTGCGGCGGGCGGCTGGGGAGGGGCCGGACATAAGTGCTCCACGGTTCAGAGGTCGTATCGGGTGCGGCGGGTCGCACGGTCCGGGCGGCGCGGCGGCGGCCCGTGCCGAAGCACGTCCGAAGGATCGGGCACGCCCTGGCGACGGACCCGACGATACCGGCGCGGATCCGGACGCCCGCGCTCGGGCTCCCTCCCGCGCGACGAGGTCCATGGACTACGTTCGGGCCATGATCGTCGTGGCCGGAGAAGCCTTGATCGACCTGGTTCCCCAGGGTGCCGGCGGGCCGCTGGCGCCGCTCGCCCCGCTGCGGGGCGGCGGCCCGTACAACACGGCCGTGGCACTGGGGCGGCTGGGCGCCGAGGCCGCGTTCTGCTCCCGGATCTCGACGGACGCCTTCGGCGCCGCGCTGCTCGCCGGGCTGCGGGCGGCCGGGGTGGACACCTCCCTGGTGACCCGCGGGCCCGAGCCGACGACGCTGGCGGTCGCCTCCCTCGGGGCGGACGGCTCGGCGGGCTACGGCTTCTACGCGCAGGGCACGGCCGACCGGCTGTTCGAGCTGCCTCCCCCGCTGCCCGCGGAGACCCTCGCGGTGGCGTTCGGCACCTGCTCGCTGGTCCTGGAACCGGGCGCCAGCGCGTACGAACGACTGCTGTTGCGGGAGGCCGGGCTCGGCCGCTGCACCCTGCTCGACCCGAACATCAGGGGCCCACTGATCCCCGACCCGGCCGCGTACCGCAGGCGCTTCGCGTCCTGGCTGCCGTACGTCCGGCTGCTGAAGCTCTCCGAGGACGACGCGCGGTGGCTGGGCGGGGTGCCCGAAGGGCCGGCGGCGGTGGTGCTGACCCGGGGCGCGGCCGGTCTGACGGTCCTCCCCCGCGGTGGTACGGAGGTCTCGGTGCCGGCGACGACGGTGGCCGTCGCGGACACCATCGGCGCGGGCGACACCGTGAACGCGGCCCTGCTGCACGGCCTGGCCGCCCGAGACGCCCTGTCGGCCGACGGAATGGCGGCGCTGGACGCGGCCGGCTGGCACGAGGTCCTGACCTTCGCCTCCCGCGCCGCCGCGGTGACCTGCTCCCGCCCGGGCGCGGAGCCGCCGTACGCCCATGAGCTGACCTAGGGCCGACGCGGACATCCTGCCGGGTGTGCGGCGACGTCGTCCGCGGCACCCGGTAGAGCGATCCACGGGGCAACGGGTGAACGACAAGGTGAGCGAAACAGGGGCGCTGGGGGTCCCCCCATGCCCTCTGGGCATAGGGGGCGGAACTGCGCGACAAGCCCCCCACCGGGTTACAGGCGCGACGACGCGGACAGCCGCACGACGCTACCGCGCCCGCCGAGGCAACAGCATGGCGCGCAGGGCACAAGAGCGCTGGGACGGCCTCCCGTGCCCGCAGGGCACAGGGGGAGGAACTACGCGGGCAGGCCCACCACGGGGCCGCCGGGACCGAGCCGGTCGCGCCACCCCGCCGGGGACGTCCCCGGCAAAACGGTCTCCGGCCTCTCGGTACGGGCGAACGGGGCCCGTACCGAGAGGCCGGCACCGCCAGGCGCGGCTACGCCTTGCGGGCGCGGGCCGCCGCCTTCTTGGCAGGGGCCGCGGCCTTCTTCGCGGCCGGCTTCTTCGTCGCCGTCCGCTTCGCCACGGACCGCGCCCGCGGCACCGCCGCGTCGCTCAGCCGCTCCGGGTCGAGGATGTCCCGCAGGAACTTGCCGGTGTGGCTGGTGGGCACCCCGGCGACCTCCTCCGGCGAGCCTTCGGCGACCACCACGCCGCCGCCGTGGCCCCCTTCGGGGCCCATGTCGACGACCCAGTCCGCGGTCTTGATCACGTCGAGGTTGTGCTCGATGACGATGACCGTGTTGCCCTTGTCGACCAGGCCGGACAGGACCGTGATCAGCTTGCTGATGTCCTCGAAGTGCAGTCCGGTGGTCGGCTCGTCGAGCACGTACACCGTCCGCCCGGTGGACCGCTTCTGGAGCTCGGAGGCCAGCTTGACGCGCTGGGCCTCACCGCCGGAGAGGGTGGGCGCCGGCTGCCCCAGCCGGACGTACCCCAGCCCGACCTCGTGCAGGGTCTTCAGGTGGCGGGCGATGGTCGGCACGGCCTCGAAGAAGCCCAGGGCCTCCTCGATCGGCATGTCCAGGACCTCGGCGATCGACTTGCCCTTGTAGTGCACGTCGAGCGTCTCGCGGTTGTAGCGCGCTCCGTGGCAGACCTCGCACGGGACGTACACGTCCGGCAGGAAGTTCATCTCGATCTTGATGGTGCCGTCGCCGGAGCAGTTCTCGCAGCGTCCGCCCTTGACGTTGAAGGAGAAGCGACCGGGCTGGTAGCCCCGGACCTTGGCCTCCATCGTCTCGGCGAAGAGCTTGCGGATGTTGTCGAAGACGCCGGTGTACGTCGCCGGGTTCGACCGCGGGGTGCGGCCGATGGGCGACTGGTCGACGTGCACGACCTTGTCCACGAGGTCGTCGCCCTCGACCCTGGTGTGCCGGCCGGGCACCGACTTCGCGCCGTTCAGCTCACGCGCCAGGTGGGTGTAGAGGATGTCGTTGACCAGGGTGGACTTGCCGGACCCCGAGACGCCGGTGACCGCGGTGAGCACGCCGAGCGGGAAGGAGACGTCGATGTCCTTCAGGTTGTTCTCCCGGGCGCCGCGCACGGTGATCCGGCGCCCCGGGTCCATCGGCCGGCGGATGTCCGGGGTGGCGATGGCCTTCTTGCCGGAGAGGTACTGGCCGGTCATCGACTGCTTGTTGCCGAGCAGTTCCTTCAAGGTGCCGGAGTGGACGACCCTGCCGCCGTGCTCGCCGGCGCCGGGGCCGATGTCCACCACCCAGTCGGCGACCTTGATCGTGTCCTCGTCGTGCTCGACGACGATCAGGGTGTTGCCCATGTCGCGCAGCCGGACCAGGGTCTCGATCAGCCGGTGGTTGTCCCGCTGGTGCAGGCCGATGGACGGCTCGTCCAGCACGTACAGCACGCCGACGAGGCCGGAGCCGATCTGGGTGGCGAGCCGGATGCGCTGGGCCTCGCCGCCGGAGAGGGTGCCGGCGGCGCGGTTCAGCGAGAGGTAGTCCAGGCCGACGTCGACGAGGAACCGCAGCCGCTCGTTGACCTCCTTGAGGACCCGCTCCGCGATCTTCTTGTCGCGGGCGTCCAGCGTGAGGCGGCCGAGGAACTCGGCGCACTCGCTGATCGACATCGCGGAGATCTCCGCGATGGAGCGGTCCATCACCGTGACGGCGAGGACGACCGGCTTGAGGCGGGTCCCTTCGCAGGTGGGGCAGGGGACCTCGCGCATGTAGCCCTCGAAGCGCTCCCGGCTGGAGTCGCTCTCGGCCTCCTGGTACCGCCGCCGGACGAACTGGACGGCGCCCTCGAAGGCGGGCGTGGTGTACGCCCGCTCCCTGCCGTACCGATTGCGGTAGCGCACCTCGATCTGCGTCTTGTGACCGTTGAGCAGCGCCTTCTTGGCGCGCTGGGGCAGTCCGGCGAAGGCGATGTCGGTGCGGAAGCCCAGCGCCTGGGAGAGCCCGCCGATCAGCCGGCCGAAGTACTCCTTGGTGTGGCCGTGCGACCAGGGGTGGATCGCGCCCTCGTCCAGGGACTTCTCCTCGTCCGGGACGAGGAGCTCCGGGTCGACCTCCATGCGGGTGCCGATGCCGGTGCAGTCGGGGCAGGCGCCGAAGGGCGAGTTGAAGGAGAAGGAGCGGGGCTCCAGCTCCTCGAAGGAGAGGTCGTCGTACGGGCAGTACAGGTGCTCCGAGTACATCCGCTCGCGCTCGGGGTCGTCCTCGGGGAGGTCGACGAAGTCGAGCACGACCATGCCGCCGGAGAGCCCGAGGGCGGTCTCCACGGAGTCCGTCAGCCGGCGCTTCGCGCTGTCCTTGACCGTGAGGCGGTCGACGACCACCTCGATGGTGTGCTTCTCCTGCTTCTTCAGCTTGGGCGGCTCGGCGAGCTGGATCGTCTGCCCGTCGACCCGGGCACGGCTGTAGCCCTTGGTCTGGAGGTCGGCGAAGAGGTCGACGAACTCGCCCTTGCGCTCGCGCACCAGCGGCGACAGCACCTGGAAGCGGCTGCCCTCGGGCAGCTCCAGGACCTTGTCCACGATGGCCTGCGGCGACTGCCGGGAGATGGGTCGGCGGCACTCGGGGCAGTGCGGCTTGCCGATGCGGGCGAAGAGCAGCCGGAGGTAGTCGTACACCTCGGTGATCGTGCCGACGGTCGAGCGGGGATTGCGGGAGGTGGACTTCTGGTCGATGGAGACCGCCGGGGACAGGCCCTCGATGAAGTCGACGTCCGGCTTGTCCATCTGCCCCAGGAACTGGCGCGCGTAGGACGACAGGGACTCCACATAGCGGCGCTGGCCCTCGGCGAAGATCGTGTCGAAGGCGAGCGAGGACTTGCCCGACCCCGAGAGGCCCGTGAAGACGATGAGCGAGTCACGGGGGAGGTCGAGCGAGACGTTCTTCAGATTGTGCTCGCGAGCGCCACGAACGATGAGACGGTCGGCCACGCCGGATCCGCACCTTTCTTGAGTGGTCTGGTCGGATGCGTCAGGCACGGCCCCCGGCCCAGACCTTTCCAGCCTACGGGGAGCGCCGATCCATGGGGCCCGGTCGCCGGGGCCGGCTGAGCCCGCCGGCGCCAGTGTCTGTTGAATGCCCGACAACCAAGGATGCCTCGCCCCAGGCTATAGCACGTGCATTCGATTTATGGCCGCCGGGCGACACCTTCACCCGATCGTGTGGCCGGACTAGGGTCGAGCCATGATCGATCCACTACGCGACCTGGCATCCGTACGGGAGGCCACCGAACGGCTGCTCTCCGCGACCGACGCCCTGGACAACGCGGCACTCGCCGGACCGTCACGGCTTCCGGGCTGGTCCAGGGGGCACGTACTGGCCCACCTCGCCCGGAACGCCGACGCCCTCGTGAACGTTTTCGAGGGCCGACCCATGTACGCGAGCGCCGAGGCGCGGGACGCCGACATCGAGCGGGACGCCCGTCGACCGCTGGACGTGCAGCTCGCGGACGTGCGCGACAGCGCGGCGCGGCTGCACGCCGTGGGCTCGCTGCCGGCGGACTGGGAGCGCACGGTCGAGCTGCGCAACGGCGTCACCGACCGCGCCGCCCGCATCCCCTTCCGGCGCCTGGTCGAGGTGCAGCTCCACCACGTCGACCTGGACGCGGGATACGAGCTGGAGGACCTGCCGCAGGACTTCCTGCTGCGGGAGGCCGCCTTCCTCAGCGACCGGTTCTCCGGCGCCGACGGCGTCCCGCCGGTGCGCGTCGTGGCGACCGGGGCGGACGCCGCCTGGTCCACGGGCGCCGCGGAGGGCGAGCCGGTGACCGTCACCGGTCCGCTGCCCGCGCTGGTGGGCTGGCTCGCCGGGCGCAGGCGCGGCGAGGGCCTGACCGCGACGACGGCCGCCGCCGCGGACGCCGGCCCGGTCCCCGTGCTGCCCCCGCTGTAGGCGCGTGGCCGGAGTACGGCCCGCTGTCAGTGGGCCGCTATAGGCTCGCCCCATGACGTACAGCGGAGTGGTGAAGGTCGGCGGGCCGGCGGACGTGCACGAGCTGACGGACCTGATGATCTCCAAGGTCGCGGTCGGGCCGATGGACAACAACAGCTATCTGCTGCGCTGCCGGGCCACCGACGAGCAACTGCTGATCGACGCGGCGAACGACGCCGCGACCCTGTTGCAGTTGATCGGCGCCGACTCGATCGCGGCCGTGGTCACCACCCACCGCCACGGCGACCACTGGCAGGCGCTCGCCGAGGTCGTGGCGGCGACCGGCGCCCGGACGTACGCGGGGCGTGACGACGCGGAGGGCGTCCCCGTCCCGACCGACGTGCCGGTCGAGGACGGGGACGTGATCCGGGTCGGCCGGGTCGGGCTGACAGCGCGGCATCTGGTGGGCCACACCCCCGGCTCGATCGCCCTCGTCTACGACGACCCGCACGGCCATCCGCACGTCTTCACCGGGGACTGCCTCTTCCCCGGCGGCGTGGGCAACACCCACCAGGACCCGGCGGCCTTCGCCAGCCTGCTGGGCGACGTGGAGGCGAAGCTGTTCGCCGTGCTGCCGGACGAGACCTGGGTGTATCCGGGGCACGGCAGGGACACCACGCTGGGCGCCGAGCGCCCGCACCTGCCGGAGTGGCGCGCCCGCGGCTGGTGACCTCGCGGAGGCTCAGGGCCTGGCCGGCGGTACGGGGTCAGGAGCGGCCGGAAGCGTCACCGTGACCACGAGCCCGCCGCCCCCGCGCGGTCGGGCGTCGACGGCGCCCCCGTGCGCCCGCGCCACGGCACGGACGATCGAGAGTCCGAGGCCGGCGCCCTTCACGCTGATCACCCGGTCCTTGCCCAGCCGTTGGAACGGTTCGAAGAGCCTCGGCACGTCGAACGGCGTCACCGCGGGCCCGGTGTTGGCGACCTCGACCTCGGCGCTCCCGTCGTCGGTGGTGCGGCTGGTGACCGTCAGCCGGCCGCCGGTACCGCTGTTGTGCCGGATGCCGTTCTCCACGAGGTTGTGGACCAGCCGTTCGAGCAGCAGCGCATTGCCCGCCGTCGGCGCCTCCTCGGCGTTCTCCTGGACGGTGACGCCGGCCTGCGCGGCCTCCGGCGCGGTCTGCGCGACCACGTGCACGACGACGTCCGCGAGGTCCACCGGCAGCCGTTCGGTGACCTCGTTCTCCGAGTCGGCGAGCAGCAGCAGCCCGCTGATCAGCCGCTCGTGCCGAATGTTGATCTCCAGCAGGTCCTCGCCGAGCCGTTTGACGTCGTCGGACGCCCGCTTGCGGTGCATGGCCATCTCGACGAGCGCCCGGCCGAGGGTGAGCGGGGTGCGCAGTTCGTGGGAGGCGTTGGCCACGAAGCGCCGTTGGCCGTCGAAGGAGCGGTCCAGCCGCTCGACCATCGTGTCGAAGGTGTCCGCCAGCACCTTGACCTCGTCCTGGGGGCCGTCGAGGGCGATGCGCTCGTGGAGTCCGCGGCCGGCCGCGGGCGCCGCCGCTATCCGCCGCGCGGTCTCGGTGACCTGGCGCAGCGGTGCGAGGACCCGGCCGGCGACGAGCCAGCCGAAGCCCGCCGCCGCACCGCCGACCACCACCAGCACCAGACCGCCCTGGCTGAGCAGGCTGGTCGCGGCGGCGTCGTTCAGCTGCTGGCGGTTGTGCTTCGACAGTTCGGCGCCGCCGGGGGCCGGGACGTCCGCGCCTTCGATCACCGCGTACGACGGGCTGGGCCGGGGGCCCGCCGTCACCGGTGGCCCCGTTGCGTCGGGCCCCAAGCGCTTCTCGATGAGCATGCCTCCGCTGTTGACCTGCTTCTGGAACAGGACGTAGGTGGCACCGAGCAGCGCCACCCCGGCGACCATGAACAGGCCCGCGTAGATCAGGGTGAGCCGAGCGCGCAGGGGCAGCTTCTCCGTCAGGTAGCCCAACGGCCGTGGCCACCGCGGGAAGCGGCGTGCGCGGGGACGGCGGCCGGACGACGGCGGGGCGCCGGTGCCGGCGGCGGGCGCGGGCGTCATGCGATCCGGTACCCCGCTCCCGTCACGGTCTCCACGATCGGCGGTTCGCCGAGCTTGCGCCGGAGCTTGAGGACCGCGAGCCGCACCGCGCCCGTGAACGGGTCCGCGTGCTCGTCCCACGCCTTCTCCAGCAGTTGCTCGGCGGAGACCGCCGCACCGTCGGCGCGCAGCAGCTCGGTCAGTACGGCGAACTCCTTGCGCGACAGCGGTACGTACCGTCCGTCCCGGAAGACCTCGCGGCGGGCCGGATCGAGGCTGATGCCGGCGCGCCGCAGCACGGGCGGCGCCGCGGGCCGCGCGCGCCGGCCCAGCGCCTGGACCCGGGCGGCGAGTTCGGCGAAGGCGAAGGGTTTGGTGAGGTAGTCGTCGGCGCCCAGGCCGAGGCCGTCGACGCGGTCGGCGACCTCGGCGGCGGCGGTGAGCATCAGGACGCGGGCGTCGGCGCCGCACTCCCCCACGTGGCGGCAGACCTCGTCCCCGTGCACGGCCGGCAGGTCCCGGTCCAGGACGACGACGTCGTAGTCGTTGACCCCGATGCGCTCGATCGCGGCGGCGCCGTCGTGGACCACGTCGACGGCGTGCGCCTCGCCGCGCAGCCACTCGGCGATCGCGTCGGCGAGCTTCGGCTCGTCCTCCACCACCAACACCCGCATCAGGAGCCTTCCTTCGTCCGTTGCCCGGAGGGGTCATGGTGCCGGGCGGCGCGTTTCCCCGGCGTTAGGTGGTGCCGTGCTCCCGCCCGTCCGGCCACCGGAAACGGCGGGGAAACGGCGGGCCGCGTTGCATCGCTCGTCGAAGCGGCCGGATCCGACCGGCCCGCAGCGCGACGCGCACTTCGAGGAGACGATCCATGCGCACATCCCCCCGTACGGGCCGGCGTTCACCACGCGTCCGGGCCGCGACGGCCTTCGCCGCCCTCCCCCTGGGCCTGGCCCTGGTCCTGACCGGGTGCGGCTCCGACGACGACGGGAAGGACGTGGCCTCGGTCGAGAGCGGATCCACCCGCGACACGAAGGACGGCCAACCGTCCGGCGGCGGCTCCGGGAAGAAGCCGGACCCGAAGGAGGGGGCGGTGAAGTTCGCCCAGTGCATGCGGGAGAACGGCATCGCCATGGAGGACCCGCAGGACGGCCGGCTGACCCTCAAGGGGAACGGGGTCCCCAAGGAGAAGATGGACAAGGCCCAGAAGGCGTGCGCCGAGCACCTGCCGCAGGGCGAAGGCCGGGGCCAGGTCGACCCCGAGGCCATGGAGAACATGCGCAAGTACGCCCGGTGCATGCGGGAGAACGGCGTGGAGGACTTCCCCGACCCGAGCCCCGGCGGCGGCATCAGGGTCGGCCCGGAGCAGGGCCAGAACCCGAACTTCAAGAAGGCCGAGGAAAAGTGCAAGAACACCATGCCGAAGCCGCCCGAGGGGGGCAGGCTCGATGGCTGAGCCGGCAGGGGTGTCGCAGGGCGGTGACTGCGAGGAGGACGGGCCGCCGGCCGCCGTCGACCTGACGGCGCCGCCGGGGCCGAGCGCCCGGCGCCGCAAGGGCCGCGGCCGGAAGACGGCCGTCGCGCTCGCCGTGCTCGCGGTGCTCGGCGCGGGCGCCGTGACCGCGCTGGACTTCGTCGCCGACGACGGTTCGTCCGAGGACGCGGCGCGCGACGAACGCCCTCCGAGCACGGGCAAGGTGACGCGGCAGGACCTGCGGGACGTGGAGACCGCGGACGGCGAACTCGGGTACGGCACCACGACCGACCTCACCAGCAGGCTCGGCGGCACGGTCACCGCGCTCCCGAAGGCCGGCGACCGCGTCGCCCGCGGCAAGCCCCTCTACGCCGTCGACGACGCGCCGGTGACGCTGTTGTACGGCTCCCTGCCCGCGTACCGGACGCTGAAGACGGGCGTCGAAGGCGCGGACGTACGCCAGTTGGAGAGCAATCTGCACGCGCTCGGGCACCGCGGCTTCACCGTCGACGACGAGTTCACCGACGCCACCGCGGACGCCGTGCGCGCCTGGCAGGAGGACCTGGGCGTGGCGGAGACCGGCGCCGTGGAGCTGGGGCGGGTGGTGTTCGCCCCTGGCGAGGTGCGGGTGGACGCGTTGGAGGCCGAGAAGGGCGGCGGGCTCCAGATGGGCGGCAAGGTCCTGTCGTACACCGGCACCGCCAAGGCCGTCACCGTCGACCTCGAAGCCGACGACCTGCGGTTGGCGAAGAAGGGTGCGACCGTCGACGTCACCCTCCCCGACAACTCCCGGGCGCAGGGCCGCATCGACGAGGTCTCCACCGTCATCGAGCCGGCGACCGGACAGGACCAGGAGGCGTCGACGAAGGTCGAGGTCGTCGTGACCCTGCAGGGCGCGAAGGCGCAGAAGGCGGCCGATGCGTACGTGATGGCGGCGGTCGACGTCGACTTCGTCGCCGAGACCCGCAAGGGCGTGCTGACGGTCCCGGTCGCGGCGCTGCTGGCGCTGGCCGAGGGCGGCTTCGGGGTGGAGGTCGTCAAGGGCGGAACCAGTTCGTACGTCCCGGTCACCGCGGGCATGTTCGCCCAGGGGCGGGTGGAGGTCTCCGGGCCGGGCATCGCCGAGGGCACGAGCGTGGGGATGCCCGAGTGATCTCACTGACGGAGGTGACCAAGGTGTACCCGGGCGGGGTGGCCGCGCTCGGCGGGGTGTCCCTGGACGTCGCCGCGGGCGAGCTGGTCGGGATCGTCGGCCCGTCCGGCTCCGGCAAGTCCACCATGCTGCACGTGCTGGGCACGCTGGACCGTCCGACGCGGGGCGAGGTGCGGATCGACGGGTACGACGTGGCCGCGCTCTCGGATTCCGGGCTCTCGGCGCTGCGGGCGAGCCGGATCGGCTTCGTCTTCCAGCAGTTCCACCTGGCGGCCGGCACCACGGCCCTGGACAACGTGGCCGACGGCCTCCTGTACTGCGGGCTTCGCCGCGGCGAGCGGCGCCGGCGGGCGGCTGCCGCGCTGGAGCGGGTCGGGCTCGGCCATCGGATGGACCACGAGCCGAACGAGCTGTCCGGGGGCGAGAAGCAGCGGGTGGCGATCGCCCGCGCGGTCGCCGGGGACCCGCCGCTGCTGCTCGCGGACGAACCGACCGGAGCGCTGGACTCCGCGTCCGGCGAGGGGGTGATGCGGCTGCTGCGGGGGCTGCACGCGGGCGGTACGACCGTACTGGTCATCACCCACGACCGGGAGATCGCGGCGTCCCTGCCGCGGCAGGTGCGGATGCGCGACGGGCGGGTGGTGGCGGACGTGTGGGCCGGCGCCGGGGCGACGGAGGCACGCCGATGACCTCCGACGTGTTGGCGCCGTCGGCGCAGGAACGCCCCGGGAAGAAGCCGAAGGGACGACGGATGAGGCAACGGCGCCGGGAACGCACGGCCGCCCGCGCGCTGCGGCCGGCCCGGATGGGGCTGCCCGACGTGCTCCGGGTCGGCGCGGTGGGGCTGCGGACGCGTCCGCTGCGCGCCTTCCTGTCCGCGCTGGGCATCGCCATCGGCATCGCCGCGATGGTGGCGGTGGTGGGCGTCTCGTCGTCCTCGCGCGCCGAGCTGGACCGTACGCTGCGCGCCCTGGGCACCAACGTGCTGACGGTCTCGCCGGGCTCCACCTTCACCGGCGAGAGCGCCCAGCTGCCGCTGGAGGCGGAGTCGATGGTGGACCGGATCGGGCCGGTGAGCGCGGTGTCGGCGATCGGCAAGGTCCCGGACACCGCGGTCTATCGCAGCGGGAAGATCCCCAAGGTGGAGACGAACGGCCTGGCCGCGTACGCCGCCCGGACCGATCTGCTGAAGACGGTCGCCGCCGAGCTGCGCAGCGGGGTGTGGCTGAACGCGTCCACGGGCCGTTACCCCGCGACCGTCCTCGGGGCGTCAGCGGCGCAGCGGCTGGGCATCGGACGGATCGAACCGGGCACCCAGGTACTGATCGGGAACCGCCTGTTCACCGTCGTCGGGGTGCTCGAACCGGCTCCGCTCGCCCCCGAGCTGGACACGGCGGCGCTGGTGGGCTGGCCGGCGGCGGCGTCGGAGCTGGGGTTCGACGGCCATGCCACGGTGCTGTACACCCGGTCCGACGAGGCGTCCGTGGAGGACGTGCGCACGGTGCTGGGCACGACGGCGAACCCGAAGGCGCCGAACGAGGTCGACGTGTCCCGGCCGTCCGACGCGCTGGCCGCACAGCAGGCGGCGGGCGAGGCGTTCACGGGCCTGCTGCTGGGCCTGGGCGCGGTCGCCCTGCTGGTCGGCGGGGTCGGGGTGGCCAACACCATGGTCATCTCGGTGCTGGAGCGTCGGGCCGAGGTCGGGCTGCGGCGCTCGCTGGGGGCCACGCGGGGGCAGGTCCGCCACCAGTTCCTCGCCGAGTCCCTGCTGCTCTCCGCACTCGGCGGGATCGGCGGGGCGGTGCTGGGTGCTGCGGTGACCAGCGGGTACGCCGTGTATCAGGGCTGGCCGTCGGTCGTCCCGGTGTGGGCGGTCGTCGGCGGGGTCGGGGCGACGCTGGCCATCGGCGCGCTGGCGGGGCTGTATCCGGCCGTACGGGCAGCGCGGCTGTCGCCGACGGAGGCGCTCACCGCGCCCTGAGCCGGCGCGTGACGGCGGAACGTGCGACAGGTGGGGGCGACGGCCGTGAAGCCGCCGCACCCACCTGTGCGGTTCGGTCGCCCGGTGGGGGCGAGCCGGTGTCGAGCGTTACGCGTCGACGCTGTCCTTCTCGGACTTGCCGGAGCCGTCCGAGCCGTCGTCGCCGGAGCCGGCGACCGCGGCGGCGGCTTCCCGCTCGGACTGCTTCTTCGAGGCGATGAGGCTGGTGATCGTGGTGATGACCAGCACGCCGCAGATGACCGAGAGCGAGAACGCGATGGAGATCTCCGGGACGCTCACTCCGCTCTCGTGGAGCGCGTGCAGCACCAGCTTGACGCCGATGAAGCCGAGAATCACCGAGAGGCCGTAGCTGAGGTGGACCAGCTTCTTCAGCAGTCCGCCGATGAGGAAGTACAGCTGGCGCAGACCCATCAGGGCGAACGCGTTGGCCGTGAAGACGATGTACGGGTCCTGGGTCAGGCCGAAGATCGCCGGGATCGAGTCCAGCGCGAACAGCACGTCGGTGGTGCCGATGGCGAGCATGACCACCATCAGCGGGGTCAGGATGCGCTTGCCGTTCTGCTGGATGAAGAGCTTGGTGCCGTGGTACTGGTCCGCGACGCCGAACTTCTTCTGGACGGACTTGAGGAGGCGGTTGTCCTCGATGTCCTCTTCCTCTTCGTCGGCGCGCGCCTCCTGGATGAGCTTCCAGGCGGTGTAGATCAGGAACGCGCCGAAGATGTAGAAGACCCAGGAGAAGCTGGAGATGATCGCGGCGCCCGCGGCGATGAAGATGGCCCGCAGGACCAGCGCGATCAGCACACCGATCAGCAGCACGCGCTGCTGGAGGTGGGAGGGCACCGAGAACTTCGCCATGATCAGGACGAAGACGAAGAGGTTGTCGACGCTGAGCGACTTCTCGGTGATGAAGCCGGCGAAGAACTCTCCGGACGCCTGGCTGGTGCCCCAGATCGCCAGGCCGATGCCGAAGAGCACCGCCAGCACGATCCAGACGATGGTCCAGATTCCGGCTTCCTTGATCGACACGTCATGGGGCTTGCGCCCGATGAAGAAGTCGACCGCGATCAGGGCGGACAGACCGAGGATGGTCAGAACCCACAAAGACAATGAAACGTCCACTGCGCCTCCGGCGTCGTACGGCTATGGTTCAGCGTCGTCGCTGCCGGAGGTCTCCTCCACCCGAGTGGCTTCGCCACCACAGGCCGGCGCCCCGGGACTTTCAGTCCGTACTGACGAGTACGCCGCAGACCGGGAGTACTCCCCTCCGCTCATTGGAGCGTACAGGAGTTCTCCACCCCAGGTAAAACAGTTGGCAAACAAATCTTAAAAACCCCTGCTCAGGTCTCCCAGGACCGTCGCGCTTCGGAGACCTGGTCCAGCACCTGGCGCAGGATCGCGCTCCCCGGCGGGACCGCCGGGGGCTGGTACGTCCACGAATGCCTCACCCACGGGTCCGCCAGATGGTCGTCCGGGACCGGGGTGACGCGCAGCAACGAGCGCCACAGGGGATCCAGGACCGGCCCGTACGCACTGGCGTCCTCCCGGTCCGCCACCATCATCAGGTGCACGCCCACCTGCGGGCCCTCGTCGGCGAGGTAGCGCAGCTGGGTGACGGCCCGGTCGTCGAAGCCGTGCGGGAAGTCGTTGACGATCAGCAGCTGCTCCGCCGTGTCCAGGTCGGGCGGGAGCGCGTCGGGCGCCCCGCCCCGTACGGCCATGGTCACCAGGTCGACCCGCTGGGTGAGCTTCGCGAGGGTCTGGCTGACGCCCTGCGCGCCGGTGGCCGGCGGGGCGGCCAGCACGCCGGACCCGACCAGCGGCGCCAGCGAGGGCGCCCCCGTGCCGGCCGGGTCGATGACGTGGACCGCGAAGTCCCCGGGGGGATGGACCGCCACCAGCCGGGCCGCGTGCGCCACGGCGCAGTCCATGGCGAGCTTCCGTAGCTGGGCGTCGTCCAGCATGATCGCCGCCTCGGACCCGGCGCGCCCGCTGTCCACCCACAGCCCGCGCTCCAGCGGCAGCCTGATCAGGAACGGGATGCGCAGCTCGGGAGACTCGGGCAGCTGGAGGTCGCCGAGGCGCAGCGCCATCGGCGTCTCCATGGGCACCCGGTAGGCGTGCCAGACGGGGTTGTCCCAGCGGGCGAAGGCGGCCGGCAGGGCGGGCTCGACGACGTCCGACTCCGCGGACAGCTGTGCGAGGTCGCGGTCGAGCGCCTGGCGGGCCTGGGCCGTGAGCTGCTCGCACTTGGTGCGGGCCGCGTCCCGGGCCGCGTCGCCGGCGCCGCCGATCCTGTTGCGCGGGTCGGACAGCGCCCGGTCCAGCTCCTGGTCCATCCGGGACTCGGCGAACTCCACGGCGCTGCGGTAGGCGGCGACGCTGCGCGCCAGGTCCTCGAACATCCCCCAGATCTGGTTGTAGAGGCGCTCCTCCATGGACCAGCCGGTCGCGTCGCCCGCGACCGGGCGGGCGGGCTCGCCAGGCTGTGGGGCGGGCGCGGTCGGCGGCGGCGGGGGTGGTACGGAGCGGCGGCGGGGGTGCGAGTAGTCGATCCGGCCCCCGGAGCCCGCAGACGCCTCCTGCTGGGCGGTGTCGGCCGACGGCTGGGGCGCGGGCTGCGCCGCAGCGGCGCCCGGGAAACCGTCCGCAACGGTCGCGTCCGGCCCTCCGGGGGTCGGCGTCTGGCCTCCCTGGCGGGCGCCGGTGTTGCTGCCGGTGCTGGCCGGGGTGCCCGGGGCGTACGTGCCCTCCGACGCGCTGCGCGTACGGAGCGGGGCCGGCTCGGCGCGGGGCGTCGGCCGGGCGACCGCGGCCTGCACCTCGGCGGCCCGCTCCAGGGCGCGGTCGAGCCCCTGGTCGGCGAGGAGGCGGCCGAGCCCGCCCGCGTACCCCTGACCGACGGCGCGCACCTTCCAGACGCCCTGGCGCCGGTACAGCTCCAGGGCTTCGACGGCCGTCTCCGCGCCCAGTTCCGTGATGGTGAAGCTGGCGACCTCCGCGCCGTCCCGGCCGGTGACGGCGAGGAACGGGGCGGCCGTGGCGCCGAAGTGGGCCGGTCCACCAGCGCTCTCGGGGAGGGCGATCACCAGGTGGATGCGGTGGACGGCCGCGTCGACCGCGTCCAGGTCGACGGTGTAGCGCGGGGCTTCGGTGGCGCCGGTGGGCACCTCCAGGCCGGGCAATCGGGGCGATCCGGGGTGCACGAGCCACTCGTCCCGGGTGGCGTCCCCCTCGTCGGTGCAGGTGGCGCAGGCCACGACCGCGTGGCCGGCGGACACCCGGACCTCCAGACGGCTGTCGGGCAGCGGATGGTTCTGCCCACGGACCAGCTCGGCCGTCATCGCCTCGTCCCCTCGATGCTGTTCGGTCTTCGGTGCTGTCGATCGTCGAAGTGGTGGGTCGGCGCGGTGCCGGCGCCGTGCACCGCGGCGGCAAGCGGTGCAGCTCCCGGCGGCCGATCTGCCTCCGGGAGCTGCGTCCTCGTCCTACGTCCTACGGTGCCTGCCGGCGACCGTTCCTCACAGGTGCGGCAGGATCGCGGGCATCAGGTCCTGGAAGGTGCGGCCGTTGGCCGGGTTGCCCAGAGCCGTCATCTTCCAGCCGGTGCCCACGCGGTGCACCTTCGCCATGATCTGCGCGGTGTAGTTGCCGCCGCCGTCGAGGGTGTAGCGGGCGAGTTCCTGGCCGTTGCTCTCGTCCACGATGCGGCAGAAGGCGTTCTTGACCTCCTGGAACGTCTGGCCGGTGAAGGAGTTCACCGTGAAGACGATCTGGTCGATGTGGACGGGCACCCGCGACAGGTCCACGAGGACGGCCTCGTCGTCGCCGCCCGAGCCGGCACCACCGACGAGGTTGTCGCCGGTGTGGCGGACGGAGCCGTCGTCGCTCACGAGGTGGCGGAAGAAGACCACGTCGACCGGCTGCTTGTCGGCGAAGAGCACCGCCGAAGCGTCGAGGTCGATCTCCTTCGTGCGCGAGCCGAACAGACCGCGGCGGGCCGCCGCCTGCCACCCGAGCCCCATCCGCACTGCGGTGAGGGCGCCCCCGTCGCTCTTCTGCAGGCTGATGGCCTGACCCTTGGTCATGTTGACCGTCACGCGCTGTCCCCTTCTTCCTTGAAGTGCTACCGCCCAGATGAGCGGCTGTCCTGCACCCTACGCACCCACGTCAAGCGTGCGGCACGACTGTCCGGGATTTGTGTCGTTCTTGCAACACAGAAAGGAGCCCCGGCGTCAGGCGAGCCCTGCCTCCTTCATCTGCCGCAACTCCTTCTTCAACTCGCCGACCTCGTCGCGCAACCGGGCGGCCACCTCGAACTGGAGGTCCGCCGCGGCGGCGCGCATCCGCTCGGTCATCTCCTCGATGATCGCGGACAGTTCGGCCGCGGGTCGGTCCGTGGCGACGACGCCACCCTTGGCGCCCGCCGCCCCCTTGCCCGCAGCGCTGCGCAGCGCGGGCACCGGGGCCTTGGCACCCTTGCCCTCCTTGGGCCTGCGGTACTCCGTGCCCAGCAGCTCCTCGGTGTCGATCTCCTCACGCGCGATGGTCGCGACGATGTCGTTGATCTTCTTGCGCAGCGGCTGGGGGTCGATGCCCCGCTCGGTGTTGTACGCGATCTGCTTCTCACGGCGGCGGTTGGTCTCGTCGATGGCCTTCTCCATCGCCGGCGTGATCTTGTCCGCGTACATGTGGACCTGGCCGGAGACGTTGCGCGCCGCGCGGCCGATCGTCTGGATGAGGGAGGTGCCGGAGCGCAGGAAGCCCTCCTTGTCGGCGTCGAGGATGGCGACCAGGGACACTTCGGGCAGGTCCAGGCCCTCCCGCAGCAGGTTGATGCCGACGAGGACGTCGTACTCACCGGCGCGCAGCTCGCGCAGCAGCTCGACCCGGCGCAGGGTGTCGACGTCGCTGTGCAGATAGCGCACCTGGATGCCGAGCTCCAGGAAGTAGTCCGTGAGGTCCTCGGCCATCTTCTTGGTGAGGGTGGTGACGAGCACCCGCTCGTCGCGCTCGGTGCGCAGCCTGATCTCGTGCACCAGGTCGTCGATCTGTCCCTCGGTGGGCTTGACCACGACCTCGGGGTCGACCAGGCCGGTGGGCCGGATGATCTGCTCCACGAAGCCGTCGCCGCGGGAGAGTTCGTAGGCGCCGGGGGTGGCCGACAGATAGACCGTCTGCCCGATCCGCTCGGTGAACTCCTCCCACTTCAGGGGGCGGTTGTCGAGCGCGGACGGCAGCCGGAAGCCGTGGTCCACCAGCGTCCGCTTGCGGGAGGCGTCGCCCTCGTACATCGCGCCGATCTGCGGCACGGTGACGTGCGACTCGTCGATGACCAGCAGGAAGTCCTCGGGGAAGTAGTCGAGGAGGGTGTTGGGCGGGGAGCCGGGCTCGCGGTCGTCGAAGTGCATCGAGTAGTTCTCGATGCCGGAGCAGGAGCCGATCTGCCGCATCATCTCGATGTCGTACGTGGTGCGCATCCGCAGCCGCTGGGCCTCCAGGAGCTTGCCCTGCTTGTCCAACTCGGCCAGCCGCTGCTCCAGCTCCGCCTCGATGCCGTTGACCGCCTTCTCCAGGCGTTCGGGGCCGGCCACGTAGTGACTGGCCGGGAAGACGTAGAGCGACTGGTCCTCGCTGAGGATCTCGCCGGTGAGCGGGTGCAACGTGGAGAGGGCCTCGATCTCGTCGCCGAACATCTCGATGCGGACCGCGAGCTCTTCGTACACCGGGAAGATCTCGATGGTGTCCCCACGGACCCGGAAGGTGCCGCGGGTGAACGCGGTGTCGTTGCGCGTGTACTGGATGTCGACGAAGCGTCGCAGCAGCTGGTCGCGGTCGACCTCCTGGCCCACCTTGAGCTGGACCATGCGGTCCACGTACTCCTGCGGGGTGCCGAGGCCGTAGATGCAGGAGACGGAGGCGACGACGACCACGTCGCGCCGGGTGAGGAGCGAGTTCGTCGCGGAGTGGCGCAGCCGCTCGACCTCCTCGTTGATCGAGGAGTCCTTCTCGATGTAGGTGTCCGACTGCGGGACGTACGCCTCGGGCTGGTAGTAGTCGTAGTACGAGACGAAGTACTCGACGGCGTTGTTCGGCAGGAGCTCGCGGAACTCGTTCGCCAGCTGGGCGGCGAGGGTCTTGTTCGGCGCCATCACCAGGGTGGGACGCTGCAGCTTCTCGATCATCCACGCCGTGGTGGCGGATTTGCCGGTGCCGGTGGCACCGAGCAGGACGACGTCCCTCTCGCCGGCACGGATGCGCCGCTCCAGGTCGGCGATGGCCGTGGGCTGGTCGCCGCTGGGCTTGAAGGGACTGACGACCTCGAAAGGCGCCACCGTACGTTCGATATCGGAAACGGGCCGCATGGGTCCCACGGTACGACCCCCCACTGACAACGAGGGTCGGACGGGGACCGGTAGCGGCGCTGAGCAGGGCGAACGGCAGTGCCGGAGGCCGGGGCGGGGGCGCCGCGGCGGGGCGCGCTACCAGCCGTCGGGGCGGGGCGGCTCGCGGCGGGTGGCGGGGTCGACCGGACCCCAGCCGGCGGCCTGCCCCCCGAACAGCGGGTCGACGGAGTCCACGGCGTCCGCCGGGCGGGCGCCGCGGGAGCCCCACTGGCCGCCGCGGGCCGGGGTGGGGACGTCCCGGCGCTTGTGCCGCTCCGGCTCGCCCATCACCAGCAGCGGATCGAACATCACGACGACCCCGGCGACCAGCAGGAAGATCAGCGGTCCGACGAGCAGCGGCAGGAGCAGGGACGCGGCCGACTCCCCGGTGGCGGATCCGGAGCCGCCGTGGAGGTGGACGCTGACCGCCGCCATGCCCGTGTAGTGCATGCCCGTCACCGCCACGCCCATCACCATGCTGGCGCCGAGGCTGGCCAGGAAGCCGTGGATGGACACCGCGGCCCACAGGGCGGCGGTGGCCGCGACCACGGCGATGACGACGGACAGCACGACCGTGACGGTGTCGTACGCGATCGTCCCCGGCAGCCGCATCCCGGCCATGCCGAGGTAGTGCATGGAGGCGACCCCGAGCCCGGTGATCATGCCGCCGGTGACCAGCGCCATCGTGGTCGCGCCGCGATACCCGACGATGAAGATCCCGATGCCGACCATGACGATGGCGATGCCGAGGCTGGCGAAGGTGATCACCGGGTCGTAGGTGATCGGGACCTCGTCGACGGTGAAGCCCATCATGGCGATGAAGTGCATGGTCCAGATGCCGGACCCGATGGAGGTCGCGCCGAGCACCAACCAGCCGGCTTTGAAGGTCTGCCTGTTGCGGACCGACCTGGTGGTGCAGCGCAGTCCTAGGGCTCCGCCGAGACAGGCCATCGCGAAGGCCACGAGAGGCGTGACGATCCCGTAGCTGAACCCGTCGATCGTTCCCTGCATGCCGTGCGTCCTCGCTCCTCAAGCTCCGATCTCCTGAGCGGTCCCGCATTCGTGCGATCTCGCCATCCCCCGATGGAACGTGTGTTCAGGGGCTGAGCGTAGGACCCCCGGAACCTCGGGAGAACACACGGGTGCGATTTATCGCCCAAGACCGTCGTAGGTGGTGCGTTCTGTGTGGATTGGATCGTTTCCTGTCCGTGTGGTGCCGTCCCGCGTTGGTTCTTGCGCTGGTCGGGCGCGGGCAGCGCTGATGGTGCTCTGACCAGCACTGGTCCGCGCGGACGTCGCGCGGGCGTCGGCGTTGTCAGTGGCCGGTCGTACGGTGGTCGCATGAGCACCTTCGAGTGGACCGTCGTCGAATCGGACATCGGGCCGCTGCTGCTGGCGGCGACGGACCGGGGCCTGGTGAGCGTGGTGTTCCACGCCGACGAGCGGGTGCGGGAGTCCGCCCTGCGCCGGTTGGCCGGCCGCCTCGGCGCCACCCCCGTCCACGTCACCGCCGAGGAGCCCGGTCGGCTCGCCGAGGCGATACGTCAGCTGGAGGAGTACTTCGCCGGTGGGCTCACCCGGTTCACACTGCCGCTGGACTGGTCGCTCTCGGGCGGTTTCCACCGCGAGGTGCTGCAAAAGCTGGACGCGGAGGTCCCGTACGGGGCGGTCGTGGGGTACGGGGACCTCGCGGCCCGGGTCGGCCAGCCCGGCGCCGCCCAGGCCGTGGGCGCGGCGATGGGCTCGAATCCGCTGCCGGTGGTCGTGGCCTGTCACCGCGTGGTGGAGACCGATGGGAAGCTGGGCGGCTTCGGCGGCGGCCTGGAGACGAAGCGGAAGCTGCTGGCCCTGGAAGGCGTCCTCCCGCAGCCCTTGTTCTGAACAGGCGCTCGCCGGATGAGGAGCCGGTCGGGAGCGCCCAGGAAAGAAGCCCTCGCGGAGATGAGAGGGTCACTGAGACGGGATGAGAACCCCAGGTGAGAGCCCTGGGTGCCATTTCGCGTCGCAGCGCGAGCTGGCAGACTGCGGCAGTGAGCCTCCATCCCGACGTACCTGAGATATCCACGGCCGAGTCCGCGGATCCGCGACGTGCCGACGGTCCGCAGGACGCCCTTCCGCCCCCGGCGCCCGACGGAGCAGCGAAGGGCCGGCCCGCCCCCGTCTCCGAGGCCGCCCCGACGTCAGCGCCCGTGGCGGTGTCCGAGGAGGAACTGCCCGCGCTGCGCCGGCGGGTCACCATCGCCCTGGTCATCAGCCAGGTCCTCGGCGGGCTCGGCATCGCAACTGGTGTCGCGCTGGGCGCGGTACTGGCCCGGGACATCAGCGGTACGGACGCGCTCTCCGGCCTGGCCTCCACCGCGTCGGTCGTCGGGCCGGCGCTGCTGTCGGTGCCGCTGGCCTCTCTGATGTCGGCCCGCGGGCGGCGGGCCGGGCTGGTCCTCGCGTACCTCATCGGGGCGGTGGGCGCCGGCGTGGTCGTGCTCGGTGCCGTGCTCGACAGCTTCCCGGTGCTCCTGCTCGGTCTGACCGCGTTCGGCGGCGCGACCTCGGCGAACCTCCAGGCCCGGTTCGCCGCGGCCGACCTCGCCCTGCCCGAACGCCGCGGCCAGGCGATTTCCCTGGTGGTGTGGGCGACCACGATCGGCGCGGTTCTCGGGCCGAACATCGCGGCCCCCGTGGGACGGACCGCCTCCGGCCTCGGCATGCCGGTCGCCGCCGGCCCCTTCGTCTGGGCGGCCGGGGTGTTCCTCCTCGCCGCCGTGGCGCTACATCTGCTGCTGCGCCCCGACCCGCTGTTGACGGCCCGCGCGCTCGCCCACGAGGCGCCGTCACCCGAGGCCGGTTCGGTGCGCTCCGCGATCCGCGTCGTCCGGGAGTCGCCGATGGCGCAACTAGCCCTCGTCACGATCGCCGTGTCGCACACCGCGATGGTGGCGATCATGTCGATGACCCCGATCGCCCTCAAGCACGACGGTGCTTCCATCGAGTTGATCGGCCTGGTCATCAGCGGCCACATCGCGGGCATGTACGCGTTGTCCCCGGTGATGGGCTGGCTGGCGGATCGTTTCGGCAGGCTCTCGGTGATCGGCCTCACGGTCGGGCTGCTCGGCACGGCGGCGCTGCTGGCGGGAACCGCGGGAGGCAGCCACGGCCAGATCGCGGCCGGCCTCGTCTTCCTGGGGCTGGGGTGGTCGGCGGGCGTGGTGTCGGGCTCCGCCCTGCTCACGGACTCCGTGCCGCCGTCCGCCGGGGCCGCGGTCCAGGGGCTGTCGGACCTGGCGATGAACGCGTCCGCCGGCGTCTTCGGCGCCCTCGCCGGCGTCGTCCTGGCCCAGGCCGGCTACGGCTGGCTGAACGTGATCGGTGCACTCCTCCTGCTGCCCCTGGGCGCGCTCGCCGTGCGCAGGGCGCTCAGCTGACGGCGGGTTTGCCGGGCCCGTCCCCGTGCCAGGGATGGGACATGCTGCTGACCGAGGTTTCCGAGGAAGTACGCGAAGCACTGTCCGCCGGCCGCCCCGTGGTGGCCCTGGAGTCCACGATCATCGCGCACGGGTTGCCCCGCCCGCGCAATCTCGTCGTCGCGGCGGAGTTGGAGGGGCTGGTGCGCTCGGCGGGGGCGGTTCCCGCCACCGTCGCCCTGCTCGACGGCCGGGTGCACATCGGCCTGGCCGAGGACGAGTTGGAACGGATCGCCCTGGAGATCGGCGTGCGCAAGCTCGGCCAGCGCGATCTGGCGCCGGCCGTCGCCACCGGTGCGAGCGGCGCGACCACGGTCTCGGCCACGGCCTTCCTCGCCGCCCGCGCCGGGATCCGGGTCTTCGCCACGGGCGGGCTGGGCGGCGTGCACCGCGAGTGGACGCACTCCCAGGACGAGTCGGCGGACCTGCGGGTCCTGGCGCAGACCGGGATCGCGGTGGTCTGCGCGGGGGTGAAGTCCGTCCTGGACGTCCCCGCGACGCTGCAACGGCTGGAGACCCTGGGAGTGGGCGTCGTCGGCTACGGCACGGACCGCTTCCCCGGCTTCTATCTGTCCTCCTCCGGCGAGCCCGTGGACTGGACGGTCCACTCTCCCGAAGAGGCCGCCGCCGTGATCCGCGCGCGGGACGCCCTGGGTGACCCGCGGTCGGCCCTGGTGATCGCCAACCCTGTACCGGAGTCGGACCAGTTGGACCCCGACCTGCACGACCGGGTGCTCCGTGAAGCACTGGACGAGTGCACGGAGCGCGGCATCGTGGGACAAGCCGTCACCCCCTTCCTCCTGGACTTCCTCACCCGCCGCACCCGTGGCGCGTCCCTGGAGGCGAACGTGGCCGCGGTCCGGGGCAACGTACGACTCGCAGCCCTCATCGCGGCGGCACTATGACCCACGGCCACGAGCACGACGCAGGGCACGAGGGCGAGCACAAGCGCGCGGGCGATGGCAGGACCAAAGCCAAGCCCCAGACCAGGCACGAGAACCAGCACGAGAACAGCTCCGAGTCCGGCCACGAGGGCCCGCCTCCGCCCAGCGAGCCAGCCGCTCTCCTCGTCATCGGGGAGGTCGCCACCGACGTCATCGCCCGGCACTCCGCGCCGCTGGAGCACGGCACCGACACCGCGGCCCGGATCCGAATCATCCCCGGCGGAGCTGCGGCGAACGTCGCCTGTTGGGCGGCCCGCAAAAGCCCCGTGCACGAGGTCCGGTTGTTCGGCCGGGTAGGGCAGGCCGAGGAGCAGTGGCACTGTGCCCACCTGCGGGCCACTGGTGTACGTCCCGTGCTCGTCGTGGACGACAACGCATCGACCACCACTGTCGTCTCCTTGGTCGACGCCACCGCCGAGCGGACGTTCCTCACGGACAGCGGGGCGCTCCAGCGCTTCGGCCCGACCGACTGGTCACCGACCCTGCTGGACGGCGTCGGCCACGTCCATCTCTCCGGCTACCTCCTGTTCTCCGACTCCAGTCGACAACTGGCCCGACTCGCCCGGGAGTCGGCCCGGGCGCGCGGGATCACGGTGAGCATGGATCCGGCCTCCGCCGGCTTCATCCGACAGCGTGGAGTGGCCGAAGTCCTGGCGGAACTCGACTCGGTGCACCTCCTCGTCCCCAACGCCGACGAGGCTCGACTCCTGGCCGGGCTGCCCGATGTGGCCGCGTCCGCCGCCGCACTGAGCCGCAGGGTCCCCCTGGTCGTGGTCACCCTCGGCGAGGGTGGGGCGCTGGTCGCCACTGCGGGAGCCGTCACCGCCCGAGTCCCGGCCCGCGCGGTCGAGGCCCTGGACTCGACGGGCGCCGGCGACGCCTTCACCGGTGGCTTCCTGGCCGCATGGCTGTCCGGAGCGGACACGGTGACCGCGGCCTCGGCTGGCTGCCGGGCCGGCACGGAGGCGGTGACCCTGCCCGGCGGACGGCCCCCACTGTCGCCCGACACCAGGCCCACCGACACCGTGTCCTCCGGCATCGGACCCACCAGCGCCGCATCGTCCGAGACCGGCCCCACCAGTACCGTCCCGTCCGGCACCACGCCCTCCGACGCCGTCTGTCCCATCACCGCGTGCTCCGATACCGCTCAGTCCATGCCGCCCCACGCCGGATGACGCGGATCGTCCGCCTTCACCACCACGTCTGCGCTCTCTTCAGGGCTCACCTCCTCCTCGTACCGCTGGAACGCCGGCAGCGTCCAGCGCTCGTCTTCATGTGTGCGTCGGCGCAGTGCGGCCCGTGACAACCCGAGGTGCACCGTCAGGTCGAACGGGAACCAGTGCCCGAGCAGGAAGGGACCGTGCAGCAACAGCACTCCGCCGCGCGGCAGCTCCACCCGGGGGCTACGGGTCGCCCGGTCGGTCTCGGGATCCCAGAGGTCGGGCAGCACCCACCCTGTGCCGCCCGCCTCCAGGGGCCCGAAGACCTCCCGCCACAGCGCGCCCGTGTCGAACCAGCCGCTGTAGTACGCGTCAGGGTCGTCACGCCCGAACTCGTACCGCAGCGAGGCGGGGCGCAGAAAGCCGCCGGTCCCGACGACGAGAGGACGCCGCCCGCGCAGCGGCAGCACCTCCGCGATCCGACCGGCGAAGTCCCCGCCCTGCGCGGCGGGGGCCCCGTCGATCCCGATGCGCAACCAGGGACTGCCGTCCTCGGCCACCAAAGCCGTGACCCTGTCGGCGATGGTCTCGGTCAGCCGTTCCCAGGTGATCGCTTCGAGTCTCACTAGTCCATCATCGTCGAGGACTTGGTGTCGATGGCTTGGCGACTACTCGCCAGGCGAGGCTTCCGGCGGCGTTCAGGTCGGCACCGAACGCTTGCCGAACGCCCTGGTCACGGGCGACGATCCAGACCGGCAGCCCGTCCGCACCAACGCCCCCACCGCCGGCGCCCCGGCGAACGTGGCCGCTTCCCACGGCGATGCGCACCTCAGCGACGGGTGCCCGTCGATGGCGTTCCGCGGCCCGTCCGGGTCACGGACCGGGTGATGGGAGAGTGCGTTCACATGACAGATCGTCCGCTGCTGCTGCTCGACGTGGACGGCCCCCTCAATCCCTTCGCGGCGCGCCTGCCCCGGCTGCGTGGCTACACCACCCACCGGCTGCGCCCACAGGTGTGGTTGTCGCGTCAGGTGCCCGGGACCCGGCGGCACCGGCGCGGGCTGCGCGTGCACCTGAACGCCTCGCACGGCAGCCGGCTCACCGGACTGCCCTTCGAACTGGCCTGGGCGACGGCGTGGATGCACGAGGCCAACTCCATGATCGCTCCGGAGGTCGGGCTGCCGATCGACCTGCCGGTGATCGAGTGGCCCGAACTGCTCGCCGTGCCCGGTCCCGACCAGGCCGACTCCTCCGGGCTGTGCTGGAAGACGAGACCCGTCCTGGAGTGGGCGGCCGGACGCCCCTTCGCATGGGTGGACGACATGGTGACGGACCGCGACGCGGCCCACGTCGCGGAACACCACGACGCGCCCGCGCTCCTGCTCCGCATCCACCCGGGAAAGGGGCTGCGGGAGCAGGACTTCACCCGGCTGCGGGCGTGGGCGACATCGCTGTGACGACGCCCACCGGATCGGCGTCCGGCGTGCCGCGCGGCCACCAGTCCTCCTGGTCGGGCTCGGACTCGTACCCGTACCAGAGGCCGTCCCGACCGAAGCGGATCTGAAGCGTCCGGGTCGACAGCCAGTTGCGTCGGGGCCGGAAGCCGGTGAAGTCCGCCGCGACGAGGGCGGGGCCGGCGCGGTCGAAGGGGCCGGCGGGCGGGTCCCACGGCTCCTCCAGCACGCCGAGGGCGACCAGCCCGCCCTGCCGCCAAGCTGCCACGGCACGGGCCAACGCGATGGGCGTACGCCCAGTGGCGGCGGCCAGGTCTCGGTACAGCGCCCGGGTGGACGCGGTGAGCCCGGAACCTGGGTGGGCGGCGGCCAGCCGCACCGCGTCCTGCCAGACGGTGAGCGGCGCCGTCGGGTCGGCCCCGGTGGTCAGCAGCGCGTGGGCACGGGCCGCCGCCTCGGTGGCGAGCAGATCGAGCGCGAGAGGGTCCGGTGCGCCCGCCGCCTCGGGGTACGCCGGTGGCCGCCCGGGATGGTCCGGCACGGGGAACGGCGGCGGAAGCGGCGCCAGCCGCCGCGGCGCCAGGGCCTCCCGGGCGGTCAGCGTCGGCATCCGCACTCCACCGACCGGCGAGGCCCGCTCGGCCGCCGACCGCACCGCGTTGCGCTGCGACAGGGCGGCCAACATCTCGCGCTCCCCCATGCCGCGGGCCAGGAAGAGGACGAAGGGGTCGTCGTCCAGCAGCCGTGCGACCTGATAGCAGAGCGCGGCGGCGTGCTTGCACGGCAGGCCGTCGTCCGGGCAGGAGCAGTCCGGAATCAGGTCCCCCGCCGCGGGCAGCAGATCGGCCGCGGTGGCCAGCGCCCGGGGCACGTCCTTGTCGAGCAGCGCGGCAATGTGGTCGGGGCGGTCCACGGCCACGGACAGAAGCGTGTCCCACTCGTCGTCCGTGAGGGTCCGCAACCGGATCTGCGTACGGTACGGACGGGGTCTGCTGCCGTGGACGTAGGCGGTGATGCGGCCCGGCGTGACGGTGATCGCGTCGACCAGCCCCCGGCCCGCGTACGCCCGTCCCCTGGCCAGTCTGGCGGGGTCCAGTGCACCCTCTTCCAGCGCCTCGATCCAGGCATCGCCCCACCAACTCGTCGTGGACTGCGCCCCCGACCGGGGCTCGGGCGCGGAGAACGTGCGCCGACGGTCGTCATGGCGCACGGCGGGGGCGCCCGCGCGGCGGTTGCGCGCCGGCGGGCTGTGGCGCCGGGTGGTCGACGGCGTCATGCCGACCTCCTCAAGGACACGAGATCAGCCAGCTCACGGTCGGTCAGCTCGGTGAGCGCGGCCTCTCCGGATCCCAGGACCGCGTCCGCAAGGGCGCGCTTGCCCGCCAGCATCTCGGCGATCTTGTCCTCCACGGTGCCCTCCGCGATCAGCCGGTGCACCTGCACCGGCTGGGTCTGTCCGATGCGGTACGCACGGTCCGTGGCCTGTTCTTCGACGGCCGGGTTCCACCAGCGGTCGAAGTGGATGACGTGGCCGGCGCGGGTGAGGTTCAGGCCGGTGCCCGCGGCCTTGAGGGAGAGCACGAAGACGGGCGTCTCCCCGGACTGGAACCGGTCCACCATGCGCTCGCGCTCGGCGACCGGGGTGCCTCCGTGGAGCAGTTGGGAGGGGATCCCCCGGGAGGTGAGGTGGTCGGTCAACAGCCGGGCCATGGTGACGTACTGGGTGAAGACCAGGACGGAGCCGTCCTCGGCGAGGATGGTCTCCAACAGTTCGTCGAAGAGGGCGAGCTTCCCGGAGCGGCCCGTCAACCGCACGGGCGTGCCCGCGGGACGGGACGCGCCAGCACCGCGTCCGGCGCCGCGCTCTTTGAGGAACTGCGCCGGGTGGTTGCAGATCTGCTTGAGGTCGGTCAGCAGCTTCATCACCAGCCCCCGGCGGGCGATGCCCTGGGCGGAGCCGATCACCGCCATGGACTCCCGCACGACGGCTTCGTACAGTGACGCCTGTTCCCGGGTGAGGGCGACGGGGTGGTCGGACTCCGTCTTGGGGGGCAGCTCGGGCACGATGCCGGGGTCGGACTTCTTGCGCCGCAGCAGGAACGGCCGGACAAGACGGGCCAGCCGCTCCACCGCCTCCGCGTCCTCCCCGAGCTCCACCGGGCGGGCGTGCCGTGAACGGAACGCCTTCAGCGGGCCGAGGAGCCCCGGGGTCGTCCAGTCCAGCAGGGCCCACAGCTCCGAGAGGTTGTTCTCCACGGGGGTGCCGGTCAGGGCCACGCGCGCGGGCGTCGGGATCGTCCGCAGGGCCCTCGCGGTCGCGGAGTACGGGTTCTTGACGTGCTGCGCCTCGTCCGCGACGACCATGCCCCAGGTGTGCGCCGCGAGCTTCTCCGCGCTGGAGCGCATCGTGCCGTACGTCGTGAGGACGAAGCCGCCGCCCGTCACGGGCAGCGTCCTGTCCGCGCCGTGGAAGCGGGTGACGGGCACTCCGGGCGCGAAGCGGGCGATCTCGCGCTGCCAGTTCCCGAGGAGGGAGGCGGGGCAGACCACCAGGGTGGGTGCGGTGCGGTCGCGGTGCAGATGGAGGGCGATCACGGTGACGGTCTTGCCGAGGCCCATGTCGTCGGCGAGGCAGCCACCGAGCCCGAGGGAGGTCATCAGGTCCAGCCAGGCCAGGCCGCGGAGTTGGTAGTCGCGCAGGGTGGCGATGAGCCCCGGGGGCTGTGGCGGGGGCTCCGCCTGGTGCACCAGGCGGTCCCGCAGCGCGGCGAGGGTGCCCGTCGGCACCACGTCCACCGTCTCGCCGTCGACCTCGGCCGTGCCGGTCAGCGCCGCGGCGAGCGCGTCGACGGGCTGGAGCAGGCCCAACTCGCGCTTGCGGGCCTTGCGCACGAGGTCGGGGTCGACGACCACCCAGCGGTCCCGCAGGCGCACGATCGCCCGGTGCGACTCCGCCAGGGCGTCCATCTCCTGGTCGGTCAGGGGGTCGCCGTCGAGCGCGAGTCGCCAGGAGAAGGCGAGCAGCTCGGCGCTGTCGAAGAACGGTGTCCCGTCGGTCGCGGACCCCGGGGCCGGTCGGATGACGGTGGTGGCGGTGAGGCTGCGCGCCAGCTCCCTGGGCCAGTGCACGGCCACGCCGGCGGCGGCGAGGCGAGCGGCCCCGGGGCCCAACAGGTCGTACAAATCGTCCTCGGCGAGCGGCAGTACGTCCGGCACGTCCCGCTCCAGCAGGACGGCCAGCGGTGGCCAGACGCGTGCCGCACGGCGCAGCGCGAGGACCGCGTCGACCTTGGCACGGGGGCCGAACTCCGCGTCCCCGTCCCCCGCCCACAAGCGGGCCGCGTCAATGACCAGGGTGGGATCCGCGAGGCTGTGCACCTGGACGAGCGCGGCTCCCGCGGTGCGCACGGTCGCGCCCCGCCCACCGGTGCCGTCACCACCGGTGTCTTCCACGGACCCGTCTTCGGTCGCGCCGTCGGTGCTGTCGAAGAGCTCGAACGCGGACAGGTCGAGCCGCAGGGACACCCGCACCCCGGCGTCCATGCCCGCTGCGGCCTCCGCCGTCCACTCCCGCGCCCCGGGCAGGTGCTGGGGCGCGGTGGCCGCGAAGGGGGCGCCGGCAGCGGGGGCGGCAGCGGGCGTACGCGGCAGGGTGTCGGCGACGGCGTCGAAGAAGGCTCGGACCAGGGCCTCGGGCTCGGGCACGCGGAGGTCCTCCTCGCCCGCCACGGGGACGGCGTACGCCTCGGGGGGCATGGCCGCGGCAATGGCCCGCAACTGGGCGATGTCGGAGGCGTCCAGCGGGCCCGCGCGCCAGGCGTCGTGATCGGTGGGGGTCAGTCCGGGCAGCAGTCGGCCGCGGGCCACCAGATGCAGGGCGTGCAGGGCTGCGGCGCCCCAGCAGGCCGCGGCCGGGTGCGCGCCGGGACGGCTCCTGGCCCTTACCAGCAGCGGGACGGCATCGGTGATGGAGAGCAGCACGGCGGGCACCGTACGGCGGTCGGGCTCCGCTTCTCCGCACCGGACGACGGTGATCAGCTCGGTGTCACCCTGTGGGAGCTCTCCGTCGGGCGACCAGAAGGCGACCCTGCCTTCGCGCGGCAGGGCCGCCGGGAGGAAGACGGCGGCGCAGCCGTGCAGCGGGGGCCATGGAGACGTCGACGTCATGCGTCACCTCCCGTCCTCGTCGGACTGTCGTGTCGTGCACCGAAGTGCTGGGATCTACGACCATACGGGCGGGGTGTGACAACGGGCCGTGACCCGACGCCCGGGCTCAGCCGACGGGCGGTGTCGACCGGAGCCGCCGTAGGATTTCGAGCTCGGCCCTCGCGGCGTCCGCGAGCCCCGAAGTGTCCACCAGGGGTGGCACGCTGCCCTGAGGAAGGTCCGCCTGGGGCAGGTCTTCCCGAGGCGGCACGGCCGGCTTGCTTGACGGCGGAGCGTCCTGGGCAGTGCCCGGGGTTCGCTCCGTTCCCACGGGCGGTGCGGAGGGTGCGTCGGCGTGCGGAGGCTCGACCGCCGCCGGGGGTTCGGCCACGGGTTCCTCGGCACGGTGCGGCGGGGGCGGGGGCAGCGGCCCCTGCTGGGCCCGTTCGAGGAAGCGCAACAGCTCCACGGGGAAGGGCAACACCAAGGTCGAGTTCTTCTCGGCGGCAACCGCGACGACGGTCTGGAGCAGCCGCAACTGCAACGCCGCAGGCTCCTTCGACATCGCGCTGGCCGCCTCGGCCAGCTTCTTGGACGCCTGGAGCTCAGCATCAGCATTGATCACCCGGGCTCGCCGCTCCCGGTCGGCCTCCGCCTGCCGCGCCATCGAACGCTTCATGGCTTCGGGCAGCGACACGTCCTTGATCTCCACCCGGTCGATCTGAACGCCCCAGCCCATGGCGGGGCTGTCGATCATCAGCTCCAGCCCCTGGTTCAGCTTCTCCCGGTTCGAGAGCAGATCGTCGAGATCGCTCTTGCCGATGATGGACCGCAGCGAGGTCTGGGCCATCTGGGAGACCGCGAAGCGATAGTCCTCCACCTCGATGATGGCGTTCACCGCCTCGACGACCCGGAAGTAGACGACCGCGTCGACACGCACCGTGACGTTGTCCCGGGTGATGCCCTCCTGAGCGGGCACGGGCATGGTCACGACCTGCATGTTGACCTTGTGGAGTCGGTCGGCCCCCGGAAGGATCATGGTGAATCCCGGGCCGCGGACGCCTCCGTGGAGTCGGCCGAGCCGAAGGACCACGCCTCGCTCGAACTGCTTGACCACCTTGCCCGCGGCCGCCATGTACACCGCGATGCCGGACGCGGCGGCCAGACCGGCCACCACCAGCTCTTCGACCATGGGGACACCCCCTTCTGTCCGAGCTGGACGCTCCCTACCACCGTATGCCCGGTCACGAGCGCAGGGCGAGGCCCACCCCAGCCGGCGAGGCCGCGCACGCTGCGGGTACATACAGCTACACCGCGGCGCTACGCAGCATCGCTACGGAGTGGCGCGACCGGCCGCCCCGGAGTGACGACGTCCACGGCCCAAGGACGGGTGCCGGCGAGCGGGTCAGGCTGCCGAGGTCGCCTTGGGACGCGCCCTGACCCACGTACCGTCCTCCGTGAGCACGGCGTCCAGTTCCAGGCCCGCGTCCGCCAGAGCCTCCCGGAAGGCGTCTTCGGGCAGGGGCCGTGACAGGAAGGTCTGCGTCCAGGTGGCGTCGGGGAACAGGTACTCGGCGTACACGGAATGGACTCCCCCTCCGACCGGCTCCGAGGAGACGATCCGCACCGTGTACCCCGCGGGATCGACCCGTTCCCTCGGTACGTTGACGTGCCAGTCTGCGCCCTCGCGTTGGATGAGCACACAGCCGTCGTCCTTGACGTGCGAACGACAGGCCCGCAGCAGCGCCTGGCGGTTCTCCGGATCGCTGGTGTGCACGAGGAACGACGCCAGCATCACGACGTCGAACTCCTCCTCCAGCTCCAGTCCCTCGATGGACGAGTGGACCGTGCGCCGGGCGCCGTGGATCCGCTCCAGCATCTCGGGCGACTCGTCCACGGCCGTCACCGCGAAGCCCCGCTCGATCAAAGGATGGGTCACCCGGCCGGCGCCGGAGCCCAGTTCCAAAATGGAGGCGCGCTCGGGCACGGCCGAGGCGATGATGTCCGGCTCGGCTCCGGCCTTCATCCGCTCGTACAGCTCGACCGAGCAACCATCGGGCGTCCTGGCGCCCGGCCCTGTCCCCTGGTGTCCCGTGTGAATTCGTTTCGTCATGCCTAGGAAACGGTCACCACCCAACGTCCGTTCCCTCATGGCGAGTTCTCGCCAAACCGCCCATCGCCCCGCACCCCCAGGACGACTCCAGCTCGAACCAGCCGTGACCGCTGTGCCAGTGCCTTCCCGCCCGTAGATGGTCACCGATCGCCCGCTCCAGACTTGTTCGGCGGGGCAGTTCGGCGGGAACGAGGTCCATGTGGCCGAAGACGAAGCCGACCGGGACCTCGTCGCTGGGCTCGTCGTCCGTGTGGACGACGTGGAAGCGCTCTTGGAAGCGGCGGACGTTCGACTCCTGCGGCAGGTACTCGACGAGCTGCGGGTCGAGCAGCCAGGAGTGGCACTCGGCGACTCGGTACGTCGTCTCGGGGAAGGAGCAGGCGAAGAACTGCCGCGCCCTGGCCAGGGACCGGTCGCACGCACCGGGGGCCAGCGGCCCCAGGTAGTCGGGGATGTGCAGCCCCAACACGTCGTCGCCGGGCCCGAGGGGCAATCCCGCCGCCGCGACGGCGCTCCCCAACGGCTTCCCCAGCTTGCCCCGCTCGAACTGGAGCCGGCCCAACTCGTACAACAGCCCCGTGAAGTGCAGCCGCAGCCACTGCGGGGCCACCAGCCCGCCCGTGCCCTGCGCTCGGCGGTGGACCGCCATCTGACGGCCGAGGTCCGCGAGGGTGCGCCGCGACACCTCCTCGGGCACCGAACGCGCCCGGTGATGGTCGCGGACGTACGGCAGTACGGCCACGAAGACGTAGACGGGGAAGCAGCGGGCGACGGCATCGGACGACACCGGACCGTGCCCCCGACCCACGGTGGTGCCGGACGCAGAGCCCTGCTCCGGCAGCTCGGGGCGGGGCAGACCATCGGCCGAATCGATTCTTCCGATGCTCTCCACCAGGCTGCGCGCACCCTCCTCCAGCATGCGTCGCAGTCCGGGATCCGCAGTCACACGTCGGCGCAGTGCCAGCAGTTCCCCGATGTCCTCGTGCGGCACCGCCAGGTCCAGCAGCGCCTCCGCCAAGTCCTCGCCTTCCGGCAGGTGCACGTTCGCCACGGTCACGTCGCTTCCCTCCCTCGCCTGTCTGGTGAACGATCCGCGCTTTGCTTCGGTGCCCACCGGGGCCGCGTCTCCGGTCCGTCGTGCGCCCGGAACGTGCGGCATGCTGGAGGGGGAGATGGATGCCCATGCGCACCGGCAGTGAACCGACGACCGCACGCAGTCCCCTGCGGATGCGGTTCTGGCTGGGAATCTGGGGGCTCGTCTGGGCCGCCGGCGGCACGGCGATCTTCAGCCTGACCTCACACCCCGGCTGGGCCGCCTTCTGCGGCGCACTCCTGCTGATCGTCGTCGTGGACCTGGTCGTGGTCATTCGCCACATCCGTCAGGGCCCGCACTACCAACCCGGCCCCGACGTCCCGCCGTACGAACCGGTCGACGAGCACCGGCCGGCTCGCGGACCCGACGACCGGCCGCCACCGCGCCCTTAGGACCCGCCTCCATGAAAGACGTACAGGCCCAGCGGGATCAGCGACCGTCGTCGAAACGCGCGGCCTTCACGTACTCGGGCTTGGGGTCGAGCGCCGCAGCCAGACGGAAGTGCCGCTTCGCCTGCTCCGGCTTGCCGGCGCGCTCGAAGGTGCGGGCGAGGGCGAAGTGTGCGAAGGCGTTGTCCGGCTCGCGCTCCAGTACCAGCTCGAACTCCAGCTCGGCGGGGCGCAATTGTGCCGCGGCGAAGAACGCCCGGGCTCTCAACAGGCGTGCGGCGGTGTTCTCAGGGTGGGCCGCGATGACGGAGTCCAACAGCTTCACGGCGCCACGCGGGTCCCGCGCGGCGAGCAGTTGCTCCGCCGCCCGGTAGTCGATGACATGCGTGTGCGGATCACTTGTGGGCACGCTCGCATCCTTCCCCTTGGCGCACGGTTCCAACACCGGCCCCGGCAGCTCTATTCCAGCGGGCCCGGAACGGCGGCCTCAGCAGCGCGGTGGCATCAACCGTCAGACGCTCCGGCGAGTACGGCGAGAGCCGCCCCGACGACCGTGAGCGCCAGCCCCACGGCCACGAACCCCCAGTCCAGCCAGGTCCTCTCGTGTCCGTCGACGACGACGTCACGGGGGTCAGCGGGGTCGTACCAGAGCCGTACGCTGCCGCCTGGCCGGAGGGGTGCGGGCGAGGGGATCTCCATCACGCGCCCGTCCCGCGTCTCGTACTCCAGGAGCGCGCGCTCCGCGCCGGGCGGCGGGGGCTTCACCAACGCCATGGCACCGTGGCCGGCCCTGTGGATGCGACGGGCCTGGTGCAGCCCGTATCCGCCGGCGAGGGCGGCGACCAGCCCGGCGAGGACCGTGAAGACGGCGAAGACGATCTGCACCACGTCGATGCTAGTGCTCGCCCGAGCCCGACCGCGCTGCTTGACGCATTACTGACGCCGCGCTGCCGGATGTCGCCCTTGGGATGGACGGCAGGCGGCCGGTCACACGGTGCGTGCCGCCGCCCGCCGCGCCAGCTCCGCCCACAGCGAACGGACTTGGGGCTCCAGGCCCGCCAGGGGACCGTCGTTGTCGATGACCAGGTCGGCGATGGCCCGCCGCTGTTCCCGAGTGGCCTGGGCGGCCATCCGAGCGCGGGCCTCGGACTCGGCCATGCCGCGGAGGTTCACCAGGCGGTCGAGCTGGGTCTGCGGCGCCGCGTCCACGACGACGACCAGGTCGTAGAGGGATGCGAGGCCGTTCTCGGTGAGCAGCGGTACGTCATGGACGACGACGTCGCTCTCACCGGCTGCTTCCGACAGCTCCCGGGACCGCGCCCCCACCAGGGGGTGGACGATCGCATTGAGCGCCGCCAGCCGCTCGGGATCGGCGAAGACGATGGATCCCAGCTTCGGGCGGTCCAAGGCGCCGTCCGAAGTCAGGATGTCGGCGCCGAACTCTTCGACCACGGCCGCGAGCCCCGGCGTACCGGGCTCGACGACCTCGCGGGCGATCTTGTCGGCGTCGACGAGCACCGCCCCGTACGACTCCAGGAGTCGGGAGACCTCGCTCTTGCCGGCGCCGATTCCACCGGTCAGCCCTACGGACAGCATGAGCGGCAGCTTAGCTCCCGCCGCCAGGCCCCCGCAGCGGAGGTCCCGTCAGGAGTCGCCCTCCCGTTCCGCCAGGAAGCGCTCGAACTCGCGCCCGATCTCGTCGGCGGACGGCAGGTCCACCGGCTCGGCGACCAGATTGCCCCGCGTTTCGGAGCCCGCCATGGCGTCGTACTGGTGCTCAAGGCCCTGGACCAGCGCCACCAGTTCGTCGTCGCCCTCGCCGATCTGGCGCTCGATCTCGTTCTGCGTGCGGTGGGCTTCGGTGCGCAGGGCGTGCGCCACGCCTGGCAGGACCAGTCCGGTGGCGGCAGTGATCGCCTCCAGGGCCGTCAGGGCGGCGTCCGGATACGCCGAGCGGGCGACGTAGTGCGGAACGTGGGCGGCGACCCCGAGGACGTCGTGCCCGGCCTTCATCAGGCGGTACTCGATCAACGATTCGGCACTGCCCGGGACCTGGGCCTCGTCGAAGGGGCTGCGGTGCCCCGGCATCAGGTCCGTGCGGTTCCCGTGCGGGGTCAGGCCGACGGGGCGGGTGTGCGGCACGCCCATGGGGATGCCGTGGAAGTTGACCGCGAGACGGACGCCGAGGCGCTTGACGATCTGCGCGACGGCAGCGGAGAAGCGGTCCCACTCGACGTCCGGCTCGGGGCCGGAAAGCAACAGGAAGGGCGCACCCGTAGCGTCCTGGACGAGCCGGACCTCGATGGCGGGCGTCTCGTAGGAAGTCCAGCGGTCGCGCCGGAAGGTCAGCAGGGGGCGGCGGGCCCGGTAGTCCACCAACCGGTCGTGGTCGAAGCGGGCCACCACCTGGTGCGGCAGGGTGGCCAGCAGGTGGTCGACGATCTGCTCGCCGGTCTCACCCGCGTCGATGTATCCGCCGAAGTGGTACAGCATCACCAGGCCGGCCGACTCCTGCGCCAGCGCCACATCGACGACGGCGAGGCCCTTCGGCTCCCATTCGTACAAATCCTGTGGATCAAGCACGGCTACCGCTCCTCCTCGGGTTCCTAGGAGAGAACGTGTGGTGACGCACCGGCATTCCCTTCCCACGCAACGAACACGAATGAGGCCCGCTCCCCCAGAGGGGAACGGGCCTCATCACTCAGCCGTGGTACGGCCGGTCAGAGCATCAGCTCTGGCCGCCGGCCAGCTTCTCGCGCAGGGCGGCCAGCGCCTCGTCCGACGCCAGGGCGCCGGAGTTGTCGTCCGACTCCGAGGAGTAGGAACCACCGGTCGGCGCGGCGGCCGGAGCGGCGGCGCCACCCTCGGCAGCAGCGGCCTCGTCCGCCTCGCGGGACTTGATGACCTGGGCCTGGTGCTGCTCGAAGCGCTGCTGCGCCTCGGCGTACTGGGTCTCCCACGCCTCGCGCTGGGTCTCGAAGCCCGGCAGCCAGTCGTTGGTCTCCGGGTCGAAGCCCTCGGGGTAGATGTAGTTGCCCTGGTCGTCGTAGGACGCGGCCATGCCGTACAGGGTCGGGTCGAACTCGACCGAGGCCGGGTCGGCGCCGAAGGACTCGTTCGCCTGCTTCAGCGACAGCGAGATCCGGCGACGCTCCAGGTCGATGTCGATGACCTTGACGAAGATCTCGTCGTTGACCTGGACGACCTGCTCCGGGATCTCCACGTGGCGCTCGGCCAGCTCGGAGATGTGGACCAGACCCTCGATGCCCTCGTCGACGCGGACGAACGCACCGAACGGAACCAGCTTGGTGACCTTGCCCGGAACGACCTGGCCGATCTGGTGGGTGCGGGCGAACTGCTGCCACGGGTCTTCCTGGGTCGCCTTCAGCGACAGGGAGACGCGCTCGCGGTCCATGTCGACGTCCAGGACCTCGACCGTGACCTCCTGGCCGACCTCGACGACCTCGGACGGGTGGTCGATGTGCTTCCAGGACAGCTCCGAGACGTGGACCAGACCGTCGACGCCACCCAGGTCCACGAAGGCACCGAAGTTGACGATCGAGGACACCACACCGGACCGCACCTGGCCCTTCTGGAGGGTGGTGAGGAAGGTCTGGCGGACCTCGGACTGGGTCTGCTCCAGCCAGGCACGGCGGGACAGGACCACGTTGTTGCGGTTCTTGTCCAGCTCGATGATCTTGGCCTCGAGCTCCTTGCCAACGTACGGCTGGAGGTCGCGGACCCGGCGCATCTCGACCAGGGAGGCCGGGAGGAAGCCACGGAGGCCGATGTCGAGGATGAGACCACCCTTGACGACCTCGATGACGGTACCGGTGACGATGCCGTCCTCTTCCTTGATCTTCTCGATGGTGCCCCAGGCACGCTCGTACTGGGCGCGCTTCTTCGAGAGGATCAGGCGGCCTTCCTTGTCCTCCTTCTGGAGAACCAGGGCCTCGATCTCGTCGCCGACCTTGACGACCTCGTTCGGGTCGACGTCGTGCTTGATCGAGAGCTCGCGGCTCGGGATGACACCTTCGGTCTTGTAACCGATGTCGAGCAGGACCTCGTCCCGGTCGACCTTCACGATGACGCCGTCGACGATGTCGCCGTCGTTGAAGTACTTGATCGTCTCGTCGATCGCGGCGAGGAAAGCTTCCTCGTTACCGATGTCGTTGACCGCAACCTGCGGGGTGGTGGCGGTGGTCTCGGTGCTGCTCGTCATGTGGGAAAGGGCTCCGGTACGGACATTGAAGTCGTAGGTACTGCTACGCCGAGAGCCCGTATCGCAGCTGCAAGAAGCCGGACAGCCGTGGAAGCACCGACCCAGTCGAACGCCCCGGAGCCTTGCGAGCTCCGAAGACGACTCCGTCTGGAGGCGCCTCGTGAACCGAGGGGACATACATCACAGATGCGAGCGCGGCCTGCTCTGTCTGAGGCACGCAGGCCCGCAGCGCAACTTGTAGCATACGGGGGCAGCCGGAGGCGGTCAATGCGCGAAGGCGCACACCGAGGGCGGATCGCCTCATACCCGGCACAACTAAGGTTTGCGGAGGCCACAATGGGCGCCATTGGTCACGCTGAACGCAAACTACAACGACGGTGAACATGAGCCAAGACGCCAAACGTCCCACGGACTCCCCCGCGGCAACGCACCTCCAGAGCCCCCGCGCCCCCGAACCCGAGGCCACCCGGCGTGACACCTCCGACACGGAGAGCAGTCGCGCGAGTCGGGTCTGGTGGGACGGGAACGCCGACGAGTACCAGAGCGAGCACGGCGCCTTCCTCGGGGACGACCGCTTCCTCTGGGGCCCCGAAGGGCTCGACGAGGCCGACGCGGAGCTGCTCGGCCCGCGGGAGTCGCTGAAGGACCTGGACGTCCTGGAGATCGGCGCCGGCGCCGCCCAGTGCTCCCGGTGGCTGGCTGCCCAGGGCGCGCGCCCCGTGGCACTCGACATCTCGCACCGTCAGCTCCAGCACGCGTTGCGGATCGGCGGCGGACTGCCCCTGGTGGAGGCGGACGCGGGGGCGCTGCCCTTCCAGGACGACTCCTTCGACCTCGCGTGCTCCGCGTACGGAGCCGTCCCCTTCGTGGCCGATCCGGTGAAGGTGTTCTCCGAGGTGCGCCGGGTACTGCGGCCGGGCGGGCGCTGGGTCTTCTCAGTCACGCACCCCATTCGCTGGGCGTTTCCGGATGAGCCGGGGCCGGAGGGTCTGAGCGTCAGTGCCTCGTACTTCGACCGGACCCCCTACGTCGAGCAGGACGAGGAGGGGCGCGCGGTGTACGTGGAGCACCATCGAACGCTCGGCGACCGGGTCCGCGACGTGGTGAGGAGCGGCTTCCGGGTCGTGGACCTGGTAGAGCCGGAGTGGCCCGCGTGGAACAGCCAGGAGTGGGGTGGCTGGTCTCCGCTGCGGGGCCACCTGATCCCCGGCACGGCGATCTTCGTCTGCGTCCGTGACTGACGCCCCCGACAGGGCACGGGTGCGGACGGTGTGCCACGGGCCCCTGTGCCTTCGCAGCTCGTCAGTCAACAGCCAAATTAGTCATATGAACAGCTGAGCCCACGGGGGCTGTGGGTAACTCTGCGCACGGCTCGCGGGGACGGATGACACTGAGCGCATGATCAGAACCGACGCACTCGACAGCCTCCCGGTGCGGCACGTACTGCCCGCGCTGCTGGCCGCGCTCGACGAGCACGGCACGGCGGTGCTGCACGCGCCGCCGGGTACGGGGAAGACCACGATGGTGCCGCTGGCGCTCGCCGGGCTGGTCGGTGGCGGGGCTGCGCGCAGATTGGTCGTCGCCGAGCCGCGGCGGATGGCGGTGCGGGCCGCGGCCCGCCGCATGGCCTGGCTGTTGGGGCAGGACGTGGGCGAGGCCGTCGGGTACACGGTGCGCGGTGACCGTCGCGTGGGTGCGGGCACCCGTGTCGAGGTGGTCACGACCGGGGTGCTGCTCCAGCGGCTCCAGCGCGACGCCGAGCTTCCGGGTGTGGACGTGGTCCTGCTGGACGAGTGCCATGAGCGCCATCTCGACGCGGACACCGCGCTGGCCTTCCTCGTGGACGTGCGGGCCGCGTTGCGCCCGGAGTTGCAGTTGGTGGCGGCCTCGGCCACGAGCGACGCGGAGGCGTGGGCGCGGCTGCTGACGTCCGCGGACGGTTCAGCGCCAGCGCCGGTGGTCGCCAGTCACGGCGTGGGGTTCGAGTCCCACGTCCACTACGCCCCTCCCCCTTCGGGGATCCGTCCCGCTCATGGGACCCGGGTGGATCCCGCGCTTCTGCGGCACGTCGCGGCGACCGTGCGGCTGGCGCTCGCTCGGCACGAGGGCGACGTGCTGTGCTTCCTTCCGGGTACGGGCGAGATCGCGCGGACTGCGGGAATGCTGGACGGGGTCGACGCTGAGGTGTTGCTGCTCCACGGACGGGCGCCGGCGGCAGTGCAGGACGCGGTGTTGCGGGGTGGCGGCGAGCGGCGTCGGGTGGTGCTGACGACGTCGGTGGCGGAGTCCAGCCTGACCGTTCCGGGTGTGCGGGTGGTGGTCGATTCGGGGCTGGCGCGTGAACCGCGGATGGATCATGCGCGCGGGCTCGGTTCCCTGACGACGGTTCCGGTGTCGACGGCGGGTGCCACCCAGCGGCTCGGCCGCGCGGGGCGGGAGGCTCCGGGCACGGTGTACCGGTGCTGGGCGGAGGCCGACGACGCTCGGCGCCCTCGGTTCCCGTCGCCGGAGATCCGCGTTGCGGACCTGGCCTCCTTCGCCCTGCGGGCCTCCTCCTGGGGTGATCCGTCGGCGGCGGGGCTGGCCCTGTTGGACGCACCGCCCGGTGGGGCGATGGCGGCGGCGGGGTCTGTGCTGCGGGCGATCGGAGCGGTGGACGATCAGGGGCGGGCCACGGCGCGGGGTGCGGTGATGGCCCGGCTCGGGTTGCATCCGCGGCTGGCCAGGGCGCTACTCGACGGGGCGTCGGAGGTGGGGGCCCGCAGGGCGGCCGAGGTGGTGGCGCTGCTGAGCGAGGAGCCGCCGCGGGAGTACGGGGACGACCTGGCCGCGGCTTGGCGGGCCGCGTGTCGGGGTGGCGACGCATATGCGGCGCGCTGGCGTACGGAGGCCCGACGGTTGGAGTCGTCGCTGTCCTCTGACGGAGTAACCGAAGCAGCCACCCCCAGCCGAGGCTCCGGCTCCGGCTCCGGCTCCGAAGGAAGGGGAAGGGGTGGCCCCGGCTCCGGAAGGCCGTCTTCAGGCCACGGGGTCGCCTCGGGTCATGGAGCTTCCTCCGGGACTCTTACCTCCCCTCAGCCCCTTTCTGATGATGCCGCCGCCGGCTTGGTCACCGCCCTGGCGTTTCCGGAGCGGGTGGCGAGGGCCCGTGGGGAGGGCGCGTTCTTGATGGCGTCCGGCACGGGCGCGGAGGTCACGGGCGGCTCCGTGCTGCGGGGCGCGGGATGGCTCGCGGTGGCCGTGGCGGATCGTCCTGCGTCGGCCGCTTCCGCGCGGGTGCGGCTCGCGGCGGTCATCGACGAGGACACGGCCCGGGCGGGCGCCGGGCATCTGTGGGAGACCGTCGAGGAGGTGCGCTGGGAGGACGGCGACGTCACGGCGCGACAGGTGCAGCGGCTGGGCGCGGTTGAGATGTCGGTGCGGACGCTCAAGGAGCCTCGACCACAGGCTGTGCGGGAGGCGCTGTTGGACGGGCTGCGCCGTGAGGGCCTGGGGTTGTTGGGGTGGACGCGGGAGGACGAGAGGCTGCGGGAGCGGTTGGCGTTCCTGCACCGGACCGTGGGCGAGCCGTGGCCCGAGGTGTCGGACTCGGCCCTGTTGGGGCGCGTGGAGGAGTGGTTGGAGCCGGAGTTGTCGCGGGCTCGGCGCCGGGGTGACCTGGGGCGGATGCGGGCGGGTGAGTGCATGCAGCGGCTGTTGCCGTGGGCGAGCGGTGAGGCTGCCCGGTTGGAGGAGTTGGCGCCCGAGCGCATCGAAGTCCCCAGCGGCTCGCGCATACGCGTGGAGTACGGCGGGGAGCAGCCGGTGCTGGCGGTGAAGTTGCAGGAGCTGTTCGGGTTGCAGCAGACGCCGCGGGTCGCCGGGGTGCCGGTGCTGGTGCATCTGCTCTCCCCCGCGGGGAGGCCGGTGGCGGTGACGGCTGACCTGGCGTCGTTCTGGCGGGACGGGTACCGCGCGGTGCGGGCGGAGTTGCGCGGTCGCTATCCGAAGCATCCCTGGCCGGAGGATCCGGCGTCGGCGGAGCCGACCCGGCACACCAAGGCCCGTCAGGACAGGCAGCGCGGTTGAGCGGTCCGGTGGGCGCGGACGACGGCCGGGGTCAGACGGGGACCGGGTGCGGTTCGGGCTCGGGCTCGGGGGCACGGGGGCGACGGTTGCGGGCTTCCAGGGCGAGGGACAGCACCAGGAGTCCGGCGGCCAGGACGAGGAAGCCCCAGGGCAGATAGGAGGTCATCAGGAGGACCAGGAGGCGTTGGGACTTGACCAGTTCGACGGTGTCGGTGACGTAGTCGGGGCGCATCTTCACATGGCCGGCGAAGGCAGTGACCTTGTCGCGGCCTCCGAGGAGGGTGCCGCCGCGGAGTTCCTCGGTGTGGATCTCCTCGCCGTTCACGGGGGCGCCGGTGACCGGGTCCACCCAGAACATGCGCTTGGTGGTGTACCACCGCGTGGTGCCCGTCTGCTTCTCCAGCGTGGTCGCGTCGACGCCGGGGATGGGCATCTTCTTCGGGAAGGGGACCTTGGTCCAGGGGATGGTCTGTTCGAAGTAGTAGACGTCGAGGCCGCGGTAGGTCCGGGTGCCCTTGTAGTGGATGGGGGCGGAGGTGCGGGTCTGGGCGTCGAAGTACTCGTAGTCCCGCTTCTCGGTAAGGAAGGGCCACTTGTACTCGATGCCTTCTCGGCGGACGGGGTCGCCGTCGACGGATTCGCCGGTGGCGTGGACCGGGGCCTGGCTGTGGGCGTCGAAGATGTAGCGCTCGGGGATCTGGGAGACCATCTTGCCGTCGGGGCCCTGGATGTAGGAGAGGGCGTCCCAGACGACGACGTCGCGGCCGGCGGCGCGTTCGATCTTCTCGGACTCCTCGACGTTGCCCTTGAGGGTCTGGACGATGGTGACCTTCTCGACCTCCTTCGCCTGGAGGGTGCCGTAGTCCAGGAGGGTCGCGGGCCGGGCCTCCAGCACCATCTCCTGGTACTGGCTGGGCGGGACCTTCGCGAGCCGGGGGAAGGCGTACCAGCGCAGCAGCGGGGAGAGCGCGGCGAAGAAGACGGCGAGGGCGAGGAGCACGAGGCTCGCGCGGCGGTGCACTGCTGCCCCCTTACTTCTTGGGGCCGGGGACGGTGGTCAGCAGCGGCTTGGGGGAGGTCTCCCCCGGTGGCGCGCCGATCGTGGTGGCGGTCAGGACGAGGGCGAAGGCGGCGGCCAGCCCGACGGCGGCTGCGACGAGGGCGCGCATGCTGGGCCTCCCGGGGATCGACTCCATCTGACGCAGCGTCAGAGCGGGGGCACCGTAGCAATCGAGCCGTGAGAAGAGAACACGCCCCACCGCCCCCTTCGCTGGGTGGCGAAGGGGGCGGTGGGAACGAGCGGTGGCCGGGGCGTCAGGCGGCCGGGGCGACGACCTTGAGTTCGATGGTCAGGGTCTTGCCGCCCGCGGCGGTCAGCCGGAGCACGAAGGTGCCCGTCTGGTCGTCGGTGAGGAGCTGCGGGAGCTTCACCACGCCGTCGGCGTCGGTCGTGAGGTCGGCGAGGACGTGGACCGGCCTGTCGTCGGCGCCCTTGAAGTAGGGGCCGGCCTTGCTCGGGGTCTGCTCGCCGTCGGCGCCGACCTCGAACAGTTCCGCCTTGACCGCGACGCCGGAGATGGCGGCGCCGCCGTGGGTGGCCTTGGCCTCCAGCAGGTGCTCGAAGCCGGCGCCGGGGGCCGCTGTCATCTCCTTGGCGTTCGCCCATTCGATCTTGTCCGCCTCGCGGGCGGTGACCTCGGCGGTGAAGTCGACGGGCGCCACCGTGCTGCCGACGACGCGGGCGCGCACCGTGAAGGTGCCCGTCTTGTCACCGGACTTCAGCACGGGGGCGGTGGCTGAGCCGTTCGCGCCCGTGGGGCGGACAACGGACTTCGTTCCGTCCGCGAAGGCGGCGTCCGTCGCGCCGACGATCTCGAAGCGCACGTTCTGCCCGGCCATGGCGCGGCCGGCGTTGCTCATGACGCGCACGGTGACCCGCTCGGTGAAGTCGCGAACGGTCATCGCGGAGAGTTCGCCCGTGCCCGCGTTGACGATCGAGGCGACCTGGACGGGCTTGGCCGGCTGCTTCGGCGGGGTCGGGAGCTGCGGGGGCTTGCTCGGGGGCGGCGTCGGCTTGGGCGGCTTGGTCACCGGCTCCTTTGCGGGGCCCTCCGGCTTGTCCCGCGGGCCGCTCGTCGGAGGCGGCGTGGGGGTGGTGGGGGGCGTGGCCCCGACCGGCGGGGTGGCAGTGGAGTTCGAGCCGCTGTCGGGGGTGCTGGAGCCGGGCAGCACGCCGGAGCCGTCGGGCACGGTGTGGGTGCCGCGCTTGTAGTAGTCGAACCAGGACAGCACCGTCGTCAGGTACTCGCGCGAGCGGTTGTAGCTGAGGATGGCCCGCTCCAGGTCCTGCGCCTGGGTCAAGTCGCGGTCGTTGGCGCAGAGGTAGCGGCCGGCGGCGAGGGCCGCGTCATAGATGTTGTTGGGGTCCTTGCGCCCGTCCCCGTTGGCGTCCTGTCCCCAGGAGGCCCAGGTGGAGGGGATGAACTGCATGGGTCCGACCGCGCGGTCGTGGGTGGTGTCCCCGTCGTACGCGCCGTTGTCGGTGTCCAGGATGTTGGCGAAGCCCACACCGTTGAGGACGGGGCCGAGGATGGGCGACAGCGTGGTGCCGTTCGCGTCGACCCGGCCGCCGCGCGCCTGTCCGGACTCCACCTTGCCGATGGCCGCGAGCAGTTGCCACGGAACCCTGCACCCCGGGTCGGAGGAGGCGATGGTCCGCTCCGCGCGCTTGTAGGCGTCGAGCACGGTGGCCGGTATGCCCGCCTCGGCCGACCCCTTGGTACCGCCGCTGGGCGAAGTGCCCTGCTTGTTGGGCGAGTCCAGGGGTGGGAGGTCCGTGTAGTAAGGGGAGTCGCCCGTGGCCGGTGTGCCGGGTGGGGGCGTTGCGCCCGATGCCTCGTCCTGGGACCCCTGGCTGTCACCTGAGATGGCGTGTGTGACACCTGGCGCCTGTGAGGCCGAGAGTGCCGCCACGGCTGCCGCCGCGACGGCGGTGGTGGTCGCTCCCCTGCGCAGCCGACGGCCGAAGTGCGCTGCCATACGTCTGTTTCCCTCCCCGGGCGGTCATCCGACGCTCACCAATGCGTCAACTCAGGCGACACTACGGCACCCTCGCCCGCCAGAACACCAGTGCGTGACCGGTTTTCACCGATTCGGCACCTCTCGTTAGCCCAGCGGACCCCCTCACTCCGCTACCGGGCCTCCCGGGCAACGGGTGGCAGCGGCAAGCGGCGTGCGGGGGTCCGCTGGGCGTACACGTCAGTGGGCCGCGGACTCCCAGTCCGACCCGACGCCGACGGACACGTCCAGCGGCGCGCTCAGCGAAGCCGCGGACGACATCTCCCGGCGCACCAGCGCCTCGACGTCGGCGCGCTCGCCGGGGGCGATCTCCAACACGATTTCGTCGTGCACCTGGAGGAGCAACCGCGAGGAGTGCCCGGCCTCCTGCATCGCGGCGTCCACCCGGAGCATCGCGATCTTGACGATGTCGGCGGCAGTGCCCTGGATGGGGGCGTTCAGCGCCATGCGCTCGGCGGCTTCCCGGCGCTGGCGGTTGTCGCTGTTCAGGTCGGGGAGGTAGCGGCGGCGGCCGAACAGCGTCGCCGTGTAGCCGGTGGCGCGGGCTTCGTCCACCACGTGGTGGAGGTAGTCGCGGACGCCGCCGAAGCGCTCGAAGTAGGTGTCCATCAGGGCGCGGGCCTCGGCCGCCTCGATGTTCAGCTGCTGGGAGAGCCCGAAGGCGGACAGGCCGTACGCCAGGCCGTACGACATCGCCTTGATCTTGCGGCGCATCTCGGCGTCCACGGCGGACGTCTCGACGCCGAAGACCTGGGAGGCGACGGTGTTGTGCAGGTCCTCGCCCGAGGTGAACGCCTGGATCAGGCCCTCGTCCTGGGAGAGGTGGGCCATCACGCGCAGTTCGATCTGGCTGTAGTCCGCCGTCATCAGGGACTCGAAGCCCTCGCCGACGACGAAGCCGCGGCGGATGGCCCGGCCCTCGTCGGTGCGCACGGGGACGTTCTGCAGGTTCGGATCGGTGGAGGAGAGCCGGCCGGTGGCCGCGACCGTCTGGCTGAAGGTGGTGTGGATGCGCCCGTCGGCTGCGATCGTCTTGATCAGGCCCTCGACGGTGGAGCGCAGCCGGGCCTGCTCGCGGTGGCGCAGCATGATGACGGGCAGCTCGTGCTCGGTCTGGGTGGCGAGCCAGGCGAGCGCGTCGGCGTCGGTGGTGTAGCCCGTCTTCGTCTTCTTCGTCTTGGGAAGGTTCAGCTCGCCGAAGAAGACCTCCTGGAGCTGCTTGGGCGAGCCGAGGTTGAACTCGTGGCCCACCGTCGCGTGGGCTTCCTTGACGGCCTGCTGCACGGCGCCGGCGAACAGCTGCTCCATCGTCTCCAGATGGGCGCGGTCGGCGGCGATGCCGTACCGCTCCATGCGGGCGAGGAGGAGGGAGACCGGCAGCTCCATGTCGTGGAGCAGGTCGGCCGCGCCGACCTCGGTGAGCTTGGTCGCGAAGGCGTCGCCGAGGTCGAGGACGGCGCGGGCCTGGGCCATCAGCGCGTCCGCTTCGGCGTGCTCGTCGGTGCCGAAGGCGAGCTGGCCGTCGGCAGCGGCGGGGGTCAGCTCCCGGCCCAGGTACTCGATCGCCAGGGTGTCCAGGGCGAAGGAGCGACGGCCGGGCTTGACCAGATAGGCGGCGAGGGCGGTGTCCATGGTGACGCCCGCGAGCTGCCAGCCGTGCTCGGGGAAGACCCGGAGGGACTCCTTGGCACTGTGCAGCACCTTGGGGCGGTCCGGGGCGGCGAGCCATGCGGTGAAGGCCCGCTCGTCGGCCTCGTCGAGCCGGGTCGGGTCGAACCAGGCCGCCTTGCCGTCGGCCGCGGCCAGGGCGACCTCGCTGACGCTGCCCACGCCGAGGGCCCAGCTCGCGACCGTGGCCAGGCCGAGCGGCTGGGCGCCGTGCTCGGCGAGCCAGGGTGCCAGCTCGCCGGCGGCGAGGACGGTGCCGTCCAGCTCCACGCCGGCCTCGGGCGCCGGGGCCTCGTCCTCGGCGGCGCCGGGGTCGACGGCGAGCAGGCGCTCGCGCAGGCTCGGGTTCCGGATCTCCAGGACCTCCAGGAAGCCCTGGAGCGCGGCCCGGTCATAGGGGGCGCGCTCCAGCTCGACGACGCCCTTGGGCAGTTCGACGTCGCGCACCAGCTCGGTGAGGTGGCGGTTGAGCTTGACCGCGTCCAGGTGGTCGCGGAGCGACTGGCCGACCTTGCCCTTGACCTCGTCGGCGCGGGCGACCAGCTCGTCGAAGGAACCGAACTGGTTGATCCACTTCGTGGCCGTCTTCTCGCCGACGCCGGGGATGCCGGGGAGGTTGTCCGACGGGTCGCCGCGCAGGGCCGCGAAGTCCGGGTACTGCTGCGGGGTCAGTCCGTACTTCTCCTCGACCTTCGCCGGGGTGAAGCGGGTCAGCTCCGAGACGCCCTTGGTGGGGTACAGGACGGTGGTGTGCTCGCTGACGAGCTGGAAGGAGTCCCGGTCGCCGGTGACGATCAGGACCTCGAAGCCCTCGGCCTCGGCCGCGGTGGCGAGGGTGGCGATGATGTCGTCCGCCTCGAATCCCTCCACCGCGAACCGCACCGCGTTCATCGTGTCGAGGAGCTCGCCGATCAGCTCGACCTGGCCCTTGAACTCGTCGGGGGTCGAGGAGCGGTTGGCCTTGTACTCCGGGAAGTCCTTGGACCGCCAGGTCTTGCGGGACACGTCGAACGCCACGGCGAAGTGCGTGGGCGCCTCGTCGCGCAGGGTGTTCGCCAGCATCGACGCGAAGCCGTAGATGGCATTGGTCGTCTGGCCGCTCGCGGTGGTGAAGTTCTCCGCGGGCAGCGCGAAGAACGCCCGGTACGCCAAGGAGTGCCCGTCCATGAGCAGCAGGCGGGGGCGCGCCGCACGACCACCGAGGTCGTCGGGCTTCTCTACACGGGTCTTCTTCGATGCTGTCTCAGCCACGGAGACGATCCTGCCACGTACCACTGACAACGCCGCCATCGCCGCGTCCGCACCCGCCCGCCGGACCGCCCCTCGCCGTGTGCGCACCGGTCCGCCGGCCCCTTCGACAACCGCGTCCGCACCCGGTCACGGGGCCGCTGTCAGTGGTCCGTGACACGATGGACGGCAGTAGGTGAAGCGGTGGTGGCACCGGGTGACCGGGCACTCGCCGGGGATATCGAAGGGGAGCACGATGGCCAGCAAGCCGCCCGCGGACGACCCGATCCAGGACGCCCCGCGCATCACCGCGCCCGAGCACGCCGCCGCGGGCATCCCGGCCATCGGGCACACCCTCAAGATCGCCCAGCAGCAGATGGGCGTGGGCCGCGCCACCAGGGCCCTGCTCAAGGTCAATCAGAAGGACGGCTTCGACTGCCCCGGCTGCGCCTGGCCCGAGCCTGACAAGCGCCATCACGCCGAATTCTGCGAGAACGGGGCGAAGGCGGTCGCCGAGGAGGCGACCCGGCGGCGGGTGACCCCCGAGTTCTTCGCGGCGCACCCCGTCGCCGACCTCGCCGCCCGCAGTGGTTACTGGCTGGGTCAGCAGGGCCGCATCACCGAGCCCGTGTACCTGCCCGAGGGCGGCGACCGGTACGAGCCGGTGAGCTGGGAGCGCGCCTTCGCGATCATCGCGGAGGAGCTGACCGCCCTCACCTCCCCCGACGAAGCCCTCTTCTACACCTCGGGCCGTACGAGCAACGAGGCCGCGTTCCTGCTCCAGCTCTTCGCGCGCGAGTTCGGCACGAACAACCTCCCCGACTGTTCGAACATGTGCCACGAGTCGTCCGGCTCGGCCCTGTCCGAGACGCTCGGGGTGGGCAAGGGAAGCGTGTCCCTGGAGGACGTGCACCAGGCGGACCTGATCATCGTCGCCGGGCAGAACCCGGGGACGAACCACCCGCGGATGCTCTCGGCCCTGGAGAAGGCGAAGGCGTCGGGCGCCCGGATCATCTCGGTGAACCCGCTGCCCGAAGCCGGTCTCGAACGGTTCAAGAACCCCCAGACGCCGCGCGGCCTGCTGAAGGGCACCGCGCTGAACGACCTGTTCCTCCAGATCCGCATCGGCGGCGACCAGGCACTCTTCCGGCTGCTGAACAAGCTGGTGCTGGAGACGGACGGCGCCGTGGACGAGGAGTTCGTCCGCGAACACACCCACGGGTACGAGGAGTTCGCCGCGGCGGCCAGGGCCGCCGACTGGGACGAGACCCTGGCGGCCACCGGGCTGGACCGGGAGGTCATCGAGCAGGCGCTGGCGATGGTCCTGGCGTCCCGGCGGACCATCGTGTGTTGGGCGATGGGCCTGACCCAGCACAAGCACGCGGTGGCCACCATCCGCGAAGTGGTGAACTTCCTCCTGCTCCGCGGGAACATCGGCCGCCCCGGCGCCGGCGTCTGCCCCGTGCGCGGCCATTCGAACGTGCAGGGCGACCGCACCATGGGCATCTTCGAGCGCCCCGCGCCCGGCTTCCTCGACGCCCTGGAGAAGGAGTTCGGCTTCGCTCCCCCGCGCCACCACGGCCTGGACGTCGTACGGTCCATCCGGGCGCTGCGCGACGGCGAGGCCAAGGTGTTCTTCGCCATGGGCGGGAACTTCGTCGCGGCCACCCCCGACACGGAGGTGACCGAGGCGGCGGTGCAGCGGGCGCGGCTGACCGTGCACGTGTCGACCAAGCTGAACCGCTCCCACGCGGTCACCGGGACGCGGGCGCTCATCCTGCCGACGCTCGGCCGTTCCGACCGGGACGTCCAGGCGGCCGGCCGGCAGTTCGTGACCGTCGAGGACTCCATGGGCATGGTGCACTCCTCCCGCGGCAACCTCCCGCCCGCGAGCCCGCACCTGTTGTCGGAGCCGGCGATCGTGGCACGGCTCGCGCGCGCGGTGCTGGGCCCCGGTTCGGCGACGCCCTGGGAGGAGTTCGAGCGGGACTACGGCACGATCCGCGACCGCATCGCGCGCGTGGTGCCCGGCTTCGAGGACTTCAACGCCAAGGTGGCGCGCCCCGGCGGCTTCACGCTCCCGCACGCGCCGCGGGACCTGCGCCGCTTCCCGACGGCGACGGGCAAGGCGAACTTCACGGCCGCCCCCGTGGAGTTCCCGCGGGTGCCCGAGGGGCGGCTGCTGCTCCAGACCCTGCGCTCGCACGACCAGTACAACACCACGGTGTACGGGCTCGACGACCGCTACCGGGGCATCCGGGACGGTCGCCGCGTGGTCCTGGTCAACCCCCTCGACGCCGAGGAGTTGGGGATGGCGGACGGGGCGTACGCGGACCTGGTCGGCGAGTGGCGGGACGGCGTGGAGCGGCGGGCGCCCGGCTTCCGGGTGGTGCACTACCCGACGGCGCGCGGATGTGCCGCGGCGTACTACCCGGAGACGAACGTCCTGGTGCCGCTGGACGCGACGGCGGACACGAGCAACACCCCCGCGAGCAAGTCGGTGGTGATCCGACTGGAGCCGGCCCGGCCTTAGAGGTCGTGTCTTCAAAGTCCCGTCCGGCATCCGCGCCCGGGTACGGATGCCGGGGCGCCGGGGAATGCACCCCAGCCGCTAAGCGTTCGCTCAGGCATCTGATAAGACGGTGCACGGAGCACTCATCCGCACTGGACGACCGAGATCGGAGCCGGGCCCATGGGCGAGCAGCGCACGACCAAGTTCCCTCAGGACATCATCGACGAGTACGCCGCGCTGGGGGTGGACCTGCCGGCGCTGTTCTCCGCGGGGCACCTGGGCCAGCGGATGGGCGTGGAGGTCCTGGAGGCGTCGGCCGAGCGGGTCGTCGGCACGATGCCGGTCGAGGGGAACACCCAGCCGTACGGGCTGCTGCACGGCGGCGCGTCCGCCGTGCTCGCGGAGACGCTGGGGTCGATCGGCTCGATGCTGCACGGGCGCAGCGCCAAGATCGCCGTGGGCGTGGACCTCAACTGCACGCACCACCGCGGCGCTCGGTCCGGGCTCGTCACGGGCGTGGCGACGCCGCTGCACCGCGGGCGGTCGACGGCGACGTACGAGATCGTGATCACCGACGAGCAGGACAAGCGGGTCTGCACGGCCCGGTTGACCTGCATGTTGCGGGACGTCAAGCCGGACGACACGACCCAGATGTCGGTGGCCGCCCGAGGCTTCGACGCCGGCACCGAAGGCACCTGACGGCGCACGCGCCCGATTCGTCGGGCGGTCACGGCACGACCCTCACGGCGCCGCGGCGGGGTACGACCTCGCCGCGGCGCCGTCGTCGTGGTCGACCGGCTCCCGACGCGGGCCACCGCACACGTGACCGTGGCCGTGCCCGTACTCTCCGTGATCCATCTGCCGCACGGCCGGACGGCTCCGCAGCCGCTTCCGGAACCACGGGCACCAACGGCACCACGGGGCATCGCCGCAGGGGCCAACACTTCACTCGTACGGGTGAGTTCACCGCCCGCACCCCCGGGCCTCACCCCGATTCGCTGGTCACGGTCCAGACCACTGCCCCGGCACCCCCCGGGCACCTCGGCCGCCCCGCCGCACCCGCCAACCCCGCACCCCCCGAACGGCATTGGACGATCACGTTCCAGTTAGCCGCCCGAACTCACCCGTCATGCCACGTGATATGTCACAGGCTGCCGATAATCTCACGCTGAGTAGTCACTCTCGGGTCGTAAAAACGGGCCGGAGCACCCCGCTGAGCGGCATCGATGATCATGGGAGGGCGAAAGATGTGATAGGCGCCCTGACAGCAGCATGATCACCTCAAGGGCCTTAGCGGAACAGGGCGTTCTCACCATGTGAGCAGGGGACCCGGCGGGGGATTGCCCGATGTGCCCACACTCAGCGCACCGATATCTGGCCTGGTCATAACAAGAGCGTCACATCCTGACTTCACTAGTGCCCCGCTCAACCACCTCCCCTTAGAGTCACCGCCAGTCACCGCGCCGCCGGGCGCATGAGGAGCACGGCGCACATCTGGCGGCCCGGCGATCTAACGGCACCTCTAGGGGGAGGGCCGTGCCAGGGAGAGGACACATCGTGCGAAACCGTTCCTTGCTCATACTCACCGCCGTGGTCACCACGGGAGCACTCACCCTCACAGCTTGCGGATCGCGCGACGACGACAAGAAGGGCGACAGCGGCGGTGACAAGACCACCGTGGTCATCGGCATGGACGGCCCGCTGACAGGTGCCCAGTCGGCGCTCGGCCAGGGCATCAAGAACTCGGTGGACCTCGCGATCAAGATCGCGAACGAGAAGAACGAAGTCCCCGGCGTGCAGTTCAAGCAGGAGGCGTACGACGACCAGGCGCTGCCCGCCTCCGGGCAGACGAACGCCACCAAACTGGTCGGAAACGAGGACGTGCTCGGCGTCGTCGGCCCGCTGAACTCCAACGTCGCCCAGTCCATGCAGGGCGTGTTCGCCCGGGCCGACCTGGTCCAGGTCTCGCCGTCCAACACCAACCCCGCGCTGTCCCAGGGCGACAAGTGGGGCTCCGGCGAGAAGAAGCGGCCGTTCAAGACGTACTTCCGCACCGCCACCACGGACGTGATCCAGGGCAAGTTCGCCGCCACGTACCTCTACAACGACGCCAAGAAGCGCAAGGTCTTCGTCGTCGACGACAAGCAGACCTACGGCGCCGGCCTCGCGGCGATCTTCGCCGACGAGTTCAAGAAGCTGGGCGGCACCATCGCCGGCGAGGACAAGGTCACGGTGAAGACCACGGACTTCGCGGCCACCGCCGACAAGGTGAAGGCGTCCGGGGCGGACTCGGTCTTCTACGGCGGTCAGTACCCCGAGGGCGGGCTGGTGGCCGACCAGGTCAAGAAGGCCGGCGCGAACATCCCCACCATGGGCGGCGACGCGCTCTACGACCCCGCGTTCATCAAGGCGTCCGGCCAGTCGAACGAAGGTGACCTCGCCACCTCCGTCGGCTACCCGGTCGAGCAGCTGCCGACCGCCAAGGAGTTCGTCGAGAAGTACAAGGCGGGCAACTACAAGGACCCGTACTCCGCCTACGGCGGCTACTCCTACGACGCCACCTGGGCGATCATCCAGGCGGTCAAGAAGGTCGTCGAGGAGAACGACGGCAAGCTCCCGAAGGACGCCCGCGCCAAGGTCACCGAGGCCATGTCCAAGGTCGCCTTCGACGGCGTGACCGGCAAGGTGTCCTTCGACGACTTCGGCGACACCACGAACAAGCAGCTCACCGTCTACACGGTGAAGAACGGCACCTGGCAGTCGATCAAGAGCGACACGTTCAACGACTGACCCGCTCCGGTCTCAGGCCCCCAGCCCCGCAGCACATGAACCAGCCGCGCGAGGGCGCCACAGCGCCCTCGCGCGGACTCATATCCGACACGCTCATCGGAGGCTCTGCGGTGAACGAACTGCCGCAACAGCTGGCGAACGGCCTTTCCCTGGGTGCCCTCTACGGTCTCATCGCCATCGGGTACACCATGGTTTACGGCATCGTCCAGCTCATCAACTTCGCCCACGGCGAGATCTTCATGATCGGGGGCTTCGGCGCCCTCACCGCCTACATCGCACTCCCTGACGGGACCTCGCTGGTCGTGGCGATACCGCTCATGATCATAGGCGGCGCGATCGCGGCGGTCGCCGTCGCAGCCGCGGCGGAACGGTTCGCCTATCGGCCCCTCCGAGGCGCTCCCCGACTGGCTCCGCTCATCACCGCCATCGGTCTGTCCATCACCCTCCAGCAGGTGATCTGGGCCTGGTACCCCGACGCCAAGAAGGCCCGGAGCTTCCCCGAGTTCACCGGCAGCTCCTTCCAGATCACGGACCACCTGGCGATCCAGCGCGCGGACGCCTTCGTCCTGATCATCGCCCCGCTGTGCATGCTGGCCCTCGGCCTCTTCGTCTCGAAGAGCCGCAGCGGACGCGCCATGCAGGCGACGGCGCAGGACCCCGACACCGCCAAGCTCATGGGCGTCAACACCGACCGCATCATCGTGATGGCCTTCGCCATCGGCGCCGCCTTCGCCGCGGTCGCGGCGGTCGGATACGGCCTCGACAAGGGGCAGATCCACTTCGAGATGGGCTTCATCCTCGGGCTCAAGGCCTTCACGGCCGCGGTGCTCGGCGGCATCGGCAACATCTACGGAGCCATGGTCGGCGGAGTGGTCCTCGGAGTCGCGGAGGCGCTGTCCATCGCGTACATCGAGGAGATCCCCGGCATGCAGCAGCTGGGCGGTGGCGCCTGGTCCGACGTCTGGGCCTTCGTCCTACTCATCCTTGTGCTCCTCGTGCGACCCCAGGGTCTGCTCGGCGAGCGCGTCGCGGATCGGGCGTGATAGCGATGACCACCGAGAACCAAGCCACTTCCCAGACCGCCGGCGCCACCCCCGAAGGCAGCGGCTCGCGAACCGCCCTGCTGCGTCGGCTCGTTGCGGCCGGTGGCCTCGCGACCTTCGCGAGCACCTTCCTGGCCTGGACGTACACCGACGAGTTCCCCGGTGACCTGACCGTCTACGGATACCCGGGCGGCCTCCAGGTGCTGAGCCTGGTCGGCGGAGTGCTGGTCACCGTGTTCGCCCTGGCGGCCCTCGGCCTCAAGGGCCTCGGCTGGCTGGTGCCCGCCGGCTCGTCCCGGGCCCTGCAGTTCTTCGCCCTCGGCGCCTTCGGCACCACCGGGTACACCGTGGTCGCCATCGCCGTCGACCTCGGCGGCCTGGTCAACCTGGAGCCGGGCGGCTACGTGGCGCTGGTCGCCTCGGCCCTACCGCTGGCGGCCTTCCTCCTGCCGGACGACACCCGCAAGGCCGGTCGTCCCCGCGAACTGCCCTCCTGGGCCGAGATCCTGATCATCATCGGGGTGTTCGCGCTCGGCCTGTACGTGGTGACGTACGGCATCGACACCGAGTACGCCGAACTCTTCACCGGCTACCTCGTCCTGGTCGGCTTCGCGGTGGCAGCGCTCGGCAAGGCCGGGCTGATCGCCCGGGTGTCGGCGCTGACCGCCAAGTACCGCCAGGTCACCGTGGTCGCCGCGTTCGCCGCGGCGGCGGTCTTCCCCTTCACCCAGAACACCGACACGTACACCCTGATCGCGGTCCAGATCCTGATCTTCGCCACCGTGGCCCTGGGGCTGAACATCGTCGTCGGCCTCGCCGGACTGCTCGACCTCGGTTACGTCGCCTTCCTCGGCGTCGGCGCGTACACCGCGGCCCTGGTCTCCGGCTCCACGGCCTCCGTGTTGGACGTGCAGTTCCCGTTCTGGGCGGCGGCCCTGACCGGCGCCGCGGTCTCGCTGATCTTCGGCGTGATCATCGGCGCGCCCACGCTGCGGCTGCGCGGGGACTACCTCGCCATCGTGACCCTGGGCTTCGGGGAGATCTTCCGGATCGTCATGCAGAACCTGGACGGCGAGTCCGGCCCCCAGGTCACCAACGGTCCGAACGGCATCCCCAACATCCCCGACCTGAAGTTCTTCGGCTTCGACTTCGGGGAGTCGCACAACGTCTTCGGCATCGAACTCGGCAGTTACGCCAACTACTACCTGCTGATGCTGCTGGTGACGATCATCGTCGTCCTGGTCTTCAACCGGGCGGGCGACTCCCGGATCGGTCGCGCCTGGGTCGCGATCCGCGAGGACGAGACCGCGGCGACGGCCATGGGCATCAACGGATTCAGGGTGAAGCTGATCGCCTTCGCCCTCGGCGCCTGTCTCGCCGGGCTCGCCGGCACCGTGCAGGCGCACGTCCAGCACACCGTCGTCCCGGAGATGTACCAGTTCGCCGGGCCGGTGCCGCCCAACTCGGCGTTCCTGCTGGCCGCGGTGATCCTCGGCGGCATGGGCACGGTCAGCGGTCCGCTGATCGGCGCGGCGCTGCTGTACATGATCCCGTCGAAGCTCCAGTTCCTCCAGGACTACCAGCTCCTCGGCTTCGGCCTCGCGCTGATCCTGCTGATGCGCTTCCGTCCGGAGGGCCTCGTCGCCGACCGGCGGGCGCAGTTGGAGTACCACGAGAGCGACCAGACCGACGGACCGGACAAGGGACTTCCGGAGTCCGGGGTCGGCCTCACCAAGGCGGGGGCGTGAACGCCATGACGACCAGCACCACCACCGCGAGCCCGGTCGCGGCCCGGACCGTGCTCGACGCCACCGGGGTGACGATGCGCTTCGGCGGCCTCACCGCCGTGCGCTCGGTCGACCTGACGGTCAGCGCCGGTGAGATCGTCGGTCTCATCGGCCCGAACGGCGCCGGGAAGACGACGTTCTTCAACTGTCTGACCGGGCTGTACGTCCCCACGGAGGGACGGGTCCAGTACAAGGGAGCGGTGCTGCCGCCCAAGCCGCACCTGGTCACCCAGGCCGGCGTGGCCCGTACGTTCCAGAACATCCGGCTCTTCGCCAACATGACGGTCCTGGAGAACGTCCTGGTCGGACGGCACACCCGGACCAAGGAGGGCCTGTGGTCGGCGCTGCTGCGCGGCCCCGGTTTCCGCAAGGCCGAGGCCGAATCGCGCGAGCGGGCCATGGAGTTGCTGCGGTTCACCGGGCTGGAGGCGAAGGCGGACCACCTGGCCCGCAACCTCCCCTACGGCGAGCAGCGCAAGCTGGAGATCGCCCGGGCGCTGGCGAGCGACCCGGGGCTGCTGCTGCTCGACGAGCCGACCGCGGGCATGAACCCGCAGGAGACCCGGGCGGCGGAGGTCCTGATCAATGCGATCCGGGACCAGGGCATCGCCGTGCTCGTCATCGAGCACGACATGCGCTTCATCTTCAACCTCTGCGACCGGGTGGCCTGTCTGGTGCAGGGCGAGAAGCTCGTGGAGGGCACCGCGGAGGACGTCCAGGGCGACGAGCGGGTCGTCGCCGCCTATCTGGGCACGCCCTTCGAGGGCGCGCCCGGTGCCGAGGAGGTGGCGGAGGTCGAGGCGGCCGAGGCCGTCGCTTCGGCCGCGGACCGCACCGGCGGCCCCGAGGACGCCAGCCCGCAGGACAGTGACACCGGCACCGCCAGCCGGCCGGAAGGAGAGACCCCGTGAGCGCACTGCTAGAGGTCGAGGACCTCCGGGTCGCCTACGGCAAGATCGAGGCCGTGAAGGGCATCTCCTTCAGCGTCGAGGCCGGTCAGGTGGTGACCCTGATCGGGACGAACGGCGCGGGCAAGACGACGACGCTGCGCACCCTGTCCGGGCTGCTGAAGCCCACCTCGGGGCGGATCGTCTTCAACGGCAAGCCACTGAACGGCGTTCCCGCGCACAAGATCGTCGCGCTGGGGTTGGCCCACTCCCCCGAGGGCCGGCACATCTTCCCCCGGCTGTCGATCGTCGAGAACCTCCAACTCGGCGCCTTCCTGCGGAAGGACAAGGCGGGCATCGAGCAGGACATCCAGCGGGCCTACGAGCTCTTCCCGATCCTGGGAGAGCGCAGCAAGCAGGCCGCCGGCACCCTGTCCGGCGGCGAGCAACAGATGCTCGCCATGGGCCGGGCGCTGATGTCCCAGCCGATGCTGCTGATGCTCGACGAGCCCTCGATGGGGCTGTCGCCGATCATGATGCAGAAGATCATGTCGACGATCGCCGAGCTGAGGGCGCAGGGGACGACGATCCTCCTGGTCGAGCAGAACGCGCAGGCCGCGCTCTCGCTCGCGGACCAGGGGCACGTGATGGAGGTGGGCCGGGTGGTGCTCTCGGGCAGCGGCGAGGAGCTGCTGCACGACGAGTCCGTCCGCAAGGCGTACCTCGGCGAGGACTAGGGCCAACGGGAGTACGCGACGGGCCCGCACCCCGACAGGGATGCGGGCCCCGTGCGTACGGGCTGCGGCGGCTACTGGCCCTTCGCGGCCTTCTTCTCCTCCGAGTCCGCGATGACGGCCTCGGCGACCTGCCGCATGGAGAGCCGGCGGTCCATGGAGGTCTTCTGGATCCAGCGGAAGGCGGCCGGCTCGGTCAGTCCGTACTCCGTCTGGAGCACGCTCTTGGCGCGGTCGACGAGCTTGCGGGTCTCCAGCCGCTGGGAGAGGTCGGCGACCTCCTGCTCCAGCGCCCGCAGCTCGGCGAAGCGGGAGACCGCCATCTCGATGGCGGGCACCACGTCGCTCTTGCTGAACGGCTTGACGAGGTACGCCATGGCGCCGGCGTCCCGCGCCCGCTCGACCAGGTCTCGCTGGGAGAAGGCGGTCAGCATCAGGACGGGGGCGATGGACTCCCCGGCGATCTTCTCGGCGGCGGAGATGCCGTCCAGGATCGGCATCTTCACATCGAGGATGACCAGGTCGGGACGGTGTTCCCGGGCGAGTTCAACGGCCTTCTGACCGTCGCCGGCCTCGCCGACGACCGTGTACCCCTCTTCTTCCAGCATCTCCTTGAGGTCGAGCCGGATCAGGGCCTCGTCCTCGGCGATCACGACGCGCGTCGTCAGCGGCGGAACGTGTGCGGTGTCGTCGTCCGGGACGGGATGTGGCTGGTCGGGGGCGGTCACGGGACTCCTCATTCCAAGGCAGGGTGCTCTCCAAGAGATTACCCAGCTCCTGTATGGTTAGGACACGAAGGGTGCTCTTGACCCTTCGTTTCTAAGGATGCCCCGGTAGCCCAGCGGTAGAGGCAATGGTCTCAAACACCATATAGCGTGGGTTCGAATCCCACCCGGGGTACTTTCCCTTTCTTTTCAAGGTCTGGCGTGTGAGGCCCCTCCGTGGAGTTCCCGGAGGGGCCTCATCGCGCTCAGGCGTCGAGTTCGGCGTCGCCGATGTGGTGCACCCGCACCAAGTTGGTGGATCCGGACACTCCGGGCGGCGAGCCGGCCGTGATCACCACGACGTCCCCGCGCTCGCAGCGACCGATCTTCAACAGCTCCTCGTCGACCTGCGCCACCATCGCGTCGGTGGAGTCGACGTGCGGGCCGAGGAAGGTCTCCACGCCCCAGGTCAGATTGAGCTGGGAGCGGGTGGCCGCGTCCGGGGTGAAGGCCAGCAGCGGGATCGGCGAGCGGTAGCGCGACAGCCGTCGGACGGTGTCTCCGGACTGGGTGAAGGCGACCAGGAACTTGGCGCCCAGGAAGTCGCCCATCTCGGCCGCCGCCCGCGCGACCGCACCGCCCTGGGTGCGCGGCTTGCTCTGCTCGGTCAGCGGGGGCAGCCCCTTGGCGAGGACGTCCTCCTCGGCCGCCGTGACGATCCGGCTCATCGTCCGGACCGTCTCCACGGCGTACTTGCCGACGCTGGTCTCCCCGGAGAGCATCACCGCGTCGGTGCCGTCGATGACCGCGTTGGCCACGTCGGACGCCTCGGCGCGGGTGGGCCGGGAGTTCTCGATCATCGAGTCCAGCATCTGGGTGGCGACGATGACCGGCTTGGCATTGCGCTTCGCCAGCTTGATCGCGCGCTTCTGGACGATCGGCACCTGCTCCAGCGGCATTTCCACCCCGAGGTCACCGCGGGCGACCATGATGCCGTCGAACGCGGCCACGATCTCCTCGATGTTCTCCACGGCCTGGGGCTTCTCGACCTTGGCGATCACCGGGAGGCGGCGGCCCTCCTCGTCCATCACCCGGTGAACGTCCTCGATGTCCCGCCCGCTGCGGACGAACGACAGCGCGATGACGTCGGCCCCGGTGCGCAGCGCCCAGCGCAGGTCCTCGATGTCCTTCTCCGAGAGCGCGGGCACGGAGACCGCGACGCCCGGGAGGTTCAGCCCCTTGTTGTCCGAGACCATGCCGCCTTCGACAACGGTGGTGCGCACCCGGGGGCCATCGACCGCGACCACTTCGAGGGCCACCTTGCCGTCGTCCACGAGGATGCGCTCGCCGGGGGTGACGTCGGAGGCGAGGCCGGCGTAGGTCGTGCCGCAGAGGTGGCGGTCACCGTCCGCGGGCTCGACGGTGATGGTGAACTCGTCGCCGCGTTCGAGGAGGACCGGGCCCTCACGGAAGCGACCGAGCCGGATCTTCGGACCCTGGAGGTCGGCGAGGATCCCCACGCTGCGTCCGCTCTCGTCGGACGCCTTGCGCACGCGCTGGTAGCGCTCCTCGTGTTCGGCGTAGGAGCCGTGACTGAGATTGAGGCGGGCCACGTCCATCCCGGCCTCGACCAGGGCCTTGATCTGGTCGTAGGAATCGGTGGCAGGGCCCAACGTACAGACGATTTTTGCTCGGCGCATGGTCTGAGCCTATGCCGTACCGATGGGTAGCGAATGGGCTCCACGTGACGACTCAACAACCTTTGCGTTAAAGGGTATTGACAATTCGCGGACTGTGCACAGGGGTGCTCCTTTGAGCGTTCGCAGCGGGGGTCACAACTGGGGTGGGGTGATCGTGAAGCGGGCGTTCACCTGGGCGTAAACCGTCTGTCGGTGGGGTTCCAGATCGAGGGCCGGGGCGGCCTCGACGCTCGCGCCGCCGTACGCCCTGGCCATGCCGGCGGGGGCCGGCGCCGCGTACGCCATGGGGGCCTCCGCGCCCAGGTCGGCGAGCTCCACCAGGGCGGCCAGGCTGGCGCCCAGCGCGCCCGCGTACTCCCGGGCGCGCTTGACGGCTTCGAGGACGGCCTCCCGGCGGGCCTCGCCGTGCGCCGGCGAGTCGGGGCGCAGGCCCCACCACGGGCCGTCGACGCTGGTGAGGTCCAGATCGGCGAGGCGGGTCGTCAGCTCGCCGAGGGCGGTGAAGTCGGCGAGCACGGCGGTGAGGTGGACCCGGCCGTGGTACGTCCGCACGCGCTCGCCCCTGCCGTGCCGGGACAGCTCGGGGGTGATGGAGAAGGCGCCCGTCTCCAACTTCTCCACCGCGTCCCCGTACGACCTGATCAGCTCCAGGGCGGCGAGATTGCGGCGCGTCAGGTCCTCCAGGGCGCTGCGGCGGTCGCTGCCGCGGGCCTTCACCGTGATCGCGATGCGGGCGATCTCCGGATCGACCTCCAGGCTGGCCTCGCCGCGCACGGCGACCCGGGGCGCCTCGGGCGTGCCGAAGGGGGCGGCGGGCGCGGCGGACGGGCCGGCCTGCTCGGCGGCGGAGTGGGGCGGGACTTCAGTGCTCATGACGGACTCCCTCGTACGGACCGCGGCGGCGCCGCTGCTGACGTACTGACACTCTCGCATCCGTCGCCGACACACCGCCTCCCCTGTGGACAACCTCCCGGATCGTCCCATCCGCCCAGGTCAACCGCGCGCCACCCGCGACCCCACCACACCGCCCTGCCAAACCACCCGCGACCCCACCACACCGCCCCGCTCCGAGCCCACCGACCCTCAGCGGTTGACGCCGCGCGCGCTCACCACCCCCGCACCAGCGGCGTCAGTCGCTTCCCCTGCCCCGGGATCTTCGGTGCCTCGCGCCGCTCAAGCCCGAAGGTGGTGAAGGAGGTGCGGCGCGGCAGCGGATACGGCTCGCGCCCCGTCAGCGAGTTCAGGATGCTCGCGCTGCGCCAGGCCGCGAGCCCCAGGTCGGGCGCCCCCACGCCGTGCGTGTGCGTCTCCGCGTTCTGCACGTACACCGAGCCCGTCACCGACGGGTCCAGGACCAGCCGGTGCTCCTCGTCGATGCGCGGCCGGTTCGCGGAGTCGTGCCGGACGTACGGGTCGAGTCCGGCGAGCATCCGGCCGACGGGACGCTCCCGGTAGCCGGTGGCGAGCACCACCGCGTCCGTCGTCAGCCGGGAGCGGGCGCCCTGCTGGACGTGTTCCAGGTGGAGTTCCACCCGGGTCGTCGCGACCCGCCCCGCCGTGCGCACCTGCACCCCCGGCGTGAGGACCGCGTCCGGCCAACCGCCGTGCAGCGACCGGCGGTACAGCTCCTCGTGGATCGCGGCGATCGTGTCGGCGTCGATGCCCTTGTGGAGCTGCCACTGGCGCGGGACGAGCCCGTCGCGGGTCTCCTGCGGCAGGGCGTGGAAGTAGCGGACGTAGTCCGGGGTGAAGTGCTCAAGTCCCAGCTTGGAGTACTCCATCGGCGCGAACGCCTCGGTCCGCGCCAGCCAGTGGATCCGCTCGCGGCCCGCCGGGCGCGCCCTGAGCAGGTCGAGGAATACCTCCGCGCCGGACTGTCCGGAGCCGATGACCGTGACGTGGTCGGCGGCGAGGATCCGTTCGCGGTGGTCGAGGTAGTCGGCCGAGTGGAACACGGGGGCGGCGGGCGCGTCCACGAGGGGCCGCAGCGGATCGGGGACGTACGGCTCGGTGCCGACGCCCAGCACCACGTTCCGGGCGTGGGTGCGGCCCAGGGCCTCCACCTCGCCGTCGGCGCCCACCTGGGTGAAGTCGACCTCGAACAGGTCCCGTTCCGGATTCCACCGCACCGCGTCGACCTGGTGCCCGAAGTGCAGGTCGGGCAGGTGCTCGCTGACCCAGCGGCAGTACGCGTCGTACTCGGCGCGGTGGATGTGGAGGCGCTCGGCGAAGTAGAAGGGGAACAGCCGCTCGCACGAGCGCAGGTAGTTGAGGAAGCTCCAGGGGCTGGCGGGGTCGACGAGGCTGACGAGGTCGGCGAGGAAGGGCACTTGGAGGGTGGCGCCGTCGATGAGGAGCCCGGCGTGCCAGCTGAAGCGGGGGCGCTGCTCGTAGAAGGCCACCTCCACGCCCTCGGCCTCGCCCCCCGCACCGCACGCGACGCCGGGCCGCGGCCGGTTGAGCCCGTCGGCCAGCGCCGCGAGCGAGAGATTGGCCGGCCCGATCCCGATCCCCACCAGGTCCAGGGGTCGTTCCGCGGGTCGCGTCCGGTCGGTTGGCGGTGCTGGCGTGTCGTTCATCGTCGGGTGCTGCCTTCCACGAGGGCGATCAGGTCGTTCAGGTCGCTGGTGGTCGTACGGGGGTTCAGCAGGGTCGCCTTCAGCCAGAGCCGGCCGTCCGCGCGCGCCCGCCCGAGCACGGCCGCCCCCGCGACCAGCAGGGTGCGCCGGGCGGCGGCGACCTCCTCGTCCGTGGCGCCGGCCGGCCGGAAGAGCACGGTGGTGAGCGTCGGCGGCTCCCACAGCTCCAGCCCCGGCCGCCCCGCCACCAGGCGCGCGAACTGCTCCGCGAGGTCCACGGTGCGGTCCACGAGCGCGGCGAGCCCGGTGCGGCCGAGGGCCCGGAGGGTGACGGCGACCTTCAGCACGTCGGGGCGGCGCGTGGTGCGCAGGGAGCGGCCGAGGAGGTCGGGGAAGCCGGCTGCCGTGTCGTCGTCCGCGTTCAGGTAGTCGGCGGTGGTGGCCAGCGGCGCGAGCCTGGCCCGGTCCCGTACCGCGAACAGGCCGGCGGCGACCGGCTGCCAGCCCAGTTTGTGCAGGTCGATGGCGACCGAGTCGGCCCGGTCCAGCCCGGTGAGCCGGGTCCGGTGCCGGGGGCTGAACAGCAGCGGCCCGCCGTACGCGGCGTCCACGTGCAGCTCCGTGCCGTGCCGTGCGCACACGTCGGCGATCTGCGGCAGCGGGTCGATGCGCCCGGTGTCCGTGGTGCCGGCGGTGGCGACGACGAGGTGCGGGGGCGGTACGTCGGTGAGCGCGCCGTCCAGCGCGGCCGGGTCGAGCACGTCCCCGGGCCCCGGTACGGCGACGGGCTCGGGCAGCCCCAGCAGCCAGGCCGCGCGTCGTACGGAGTGGTGCGCGGCGGCTCCGCAGACGACCTGGACCGCGCCGTGCCGCTCGCGGGCCAGCAGCAGGCCGAGGTGGTTGGACTCGGTGCCGCCGGTGGTGACCAGGGCGTCGGGGTGCGGCGCTCCCTGGACACCCGGTACGCCCGGGTAGACCTCGGCGGCGAGGGCCGCGGTGATCGCGGCCTCCAACTCGGCGGCGGCCGGCGCCTGGTCCCAGGAGTCCATCGACGGGTTCAGCGCGCTGGCCGCGAGGTCGGCGGCGACGGCGACCGCCAGCGGCGAGGTGTGCAGATGGGCGGTGCACAGCGGGTGCGCGGGGTCGGCGGCGCCGTGCGCCGTCACCCGCACCAGGCTGCGCAGCGCCTCCTCGGCGCCCGTGCCCCGCTGGGGGAAGGGGTCGCCGAGCGCGTGCCGCACCTCGGATCCGACCTTCTGGGGGCCGCCGGCGGGAAACGGCCCGTCACGGGTCACGGCGCCTTCGTGCAGCGCCGCCAGGACGACGTCGACGAGGGGCCGCAGCGCGCCGGGGCCCTCGGCCCCACCGGCCGCGGCGGCGTTCGAAGAGGGCACGGCCATCGCGCGGCGCTCCTTCGCGGGTCGTGGGCGGTGAAGTGCCCGGGACCCGGGACACCACGCTGCACAACGACGCCGAGGCCGGCGGGTGTTGGGCGGAGCCCGTGATGGCCCGGTGCGCCTGCGCGAAAAGGCCGCGGCCCGGACGACGGAGGATCGTCGTCCGGGCCGCGGCGCGAAACGCCTTCAGCGGGCGCTCAGGGCGTGGGCTGGGCACGCACCGCCAGCGCGCGGCGCAGGTCCGAGAGCTGGTCGACGAGCTGGCGCCGCAGCGCCGGCACCAACGCCGGGTCTTCGAGGGCCCGTTCGCCCTGCTCCAGCACCTCGTGGTCCACCGCGTGCAGCGGGAACGCCCAGCGCCCGGCCGCCGTGGCGATCGCGGGGCCCCGGCGGGCGCCGAGCGCGGCGGCGTCGGTGAAGTAGCGCGTCAGGTACGGGCGCACCAGCTCGGCCTGCTCGGACTGCCAGAACCCCTGCGCGGTGGCGTTGAACAGGTAGTTCGAGAGGTCGTCGGAGGCGAACAGGGCCTCCCAGGCCGCCGCCTTCGCGCCGGCCGTGGGCAGCGCGGCGCGACAGCGGGCCGCGCCCTCCTGCCCGGTGGCGCTGGGGTCGCGGTCGAGTTCGGCCGTGATCGCGGCTTCGTCGACCGCGCCGAGGACCGCGAGCCGGTACAGGATGCGCCAGCGCAGCTCGGGGTCGAGTTCGGGTCCACCGGTGACGCTGCCGTCGTTCAGCCACTCCTGGATGGTCTCGGGCTGGGACGTCGCGTCGATCACCTGGCGGACCGCGATCAGCCGCAGGCTGCTGTCGCTGCCGTCCTCGGTGCGGCGCAGGATGTCGCGGCAGACCGCACGGATCGTGCCGAGCGCGGCGGACCGTTCCTCCTCGGGCAGGTAGCGCTCCGCGATCTGGTGGTTGGCGAAGGCCAGCACGCCCTGCACGACCGCGAGGTCGGACTCCCGCGGCAGGTGGGCGCGGGCGAGTTCCAGGTACGCGGTGGGCGCCAGCTCCCCGTCGCGGACCATGTCGCGCGCCGCGTTCCACACCACGGCGCGGGTCAGCGGGTCGGGCACGCAGGACAGGGACCGTACGACCGTGTCCCAGGACGAAGTGTCGAAGCGGACCTTGGCGTACGTCGTGTCGTTCTCGTTGAGGACGACGAGGGAGGGGCGGCGGCCCGGCTGGGGCTCGGCGGCGGCGCCGACCGACGGCACGTCCACCTCGAACCGGCCGCGCGGCACCAGCCGGTCGGGGTCGACCGGGTCGGTGTCGTACGCGGCGACGGAGATCCGGTGCGGCCGGCTGCCCTGCCGCGCCACCTCCAGCGACCAGCTCCCGCCGCCGTCGGTGAGGACCGGGCGCAGGGTGTCCACGCCGTCGGTGCGCAGCCAGGACTCGGCCCAGGCGTGCACGTCGCGGTCGGTGGCCTGGGCGAGGGAGTCGATGAAGTCGGCGAGGGTGGCGTTGCCGAACTTGTGCCGGGCGAAGTGGATGTTGATGCCGGCGAGGAAGTCCTTCTCGCCGAGCCAGGTCACGAGCTGGCGCAGCGCGGACGCGCCCTTGGCGTACGAGATGCCGTCGAAGTTCAGCAGCGCGGACGCGGTGTCGGGCACGGCGTCGGTGGCGGGGGCCACCGGGTGCGTGGAGGGGCGCTGGTCGGCGTCGTAGCCCCAGCTCTTGCGGTTGGCGGCGAAGTCGACCCAGGTGTCGGTGAAGCGGGTGGCCTCGCTCAGCACCTGGTAGCCCATGTACTCGGCGAAGGACTCGTTCAGCCAGATGTCGTCCCACCAGGCGAGGGTGACCAGGTCGCCGAACCACATGTGCGCCATCTCGTGCGAGACGACCATGGCGCGGGTCTGGCGCTCGGTCTCGGTGACGGCGGAGCGGAAGACGAACTCGTCGCGGAAGACCACGAGTCCGGGGTTCTCCATCGCGCCCGCGTTGAACTCGGGCACGAACGCCTGGTCGTACGAGTCGAAGGGGTACGGCTCCTCGAACTTCTCGTGGTAGCGGTCGAAGCACTGCCGGGTGATCTCGAACAGCTCGTCCGCGTCCTCGTCGAGGTGGTGCGCGAGGGAGCGCCGGCAGTGCAGTCCGAAGGGGAGCCCGGCGTGCTCGGTGCGCACCGAGTGGAAGGGGCCGGCGGCCACGGCGACGAAGTAGGTGGCGAGCGGCGGGGTGGGAGCGAGGCTCCAGGTGCCGTCGCCGTCGTCGGTGGCGATCCCGTTGCCGAGGACGGTCCAGTCCCGGGGCGCGGTGACGGCGACCTCGAAGACGGCCTTGAGGTCGGGCTGGTTGAAGGAGGGGAAGACGCGTTCGACGTCGTCCAGGAAGAGCTGGGTGTAGACGTACGTCTCACCGTCCACGGGGTCGGTGAAGCGGTGCATGCCCTCGCCGGTGCGGGAGTACCGCATGCGGGCTTCGACGACCAGCTCGTGCTCCCCGGCGGTCAGTCCGGTGAGCGGATAGCGGTTGTCGTCGAGCGCGGCGACGTCGAGGGGGGTGCCGTCGAGGGTGATCGACAGCAGTTCGGCCGGTTTCACTTCGACGAAGGTGTCCCCGGCCGCGCGGGCGGTGAAGTGTATGACGGTCCGCGAGCCGAACGTCTCGGCTCCCGGCGCGTCCGCCGCCCCCGACCCGGTGTCCGCGGCGGCTGCTCCGGTGCCTTCGGCTCCTTCGGTCCCCGTGGTCAGGTCGAGGCCGATCGTGTAGCGGTGGACGTCGAGGAGCTGGGCTCGGGTCTGCGCTTCGTCACGCGTGAGTACGGGCATGGAGGCCATGCTGCCTGATGGGGGTCGGATCGCACACCGGGTGGGGGTTGCGCTCTGAGCGCACGGGATCGTGCGGGTGACGGTGGGCGTACGGAGCGTGCGCCTGCTGCGCCGGCCGGTGCGGGTCGGTACGCGGCGCTCGCGGATCCGGGCGGGCTCTCCCGGATCTCCCCCAACGGTCAGGAAGGCGCCCCCGAGTCGTCCCGAGCGGTCTCCGCCGCCGCCTCCGGGTCGCTCGCCAGTTGCTCGTGGTGGCGGATCACCTCCGCGATGACGAAGTTCAGCAGCTTCTCGGCGAACGCGGGGTCGAGCTTCGCGCTCTCGGCGAGTTCGCGCAGGCGGGCGATCTGGCGGGCCTCGCGGGCGGGGTCCGCGGGCGGCAGTTGGTGCTGGGCCTTGAGGCGGCCGACCTGCTGGGTGCACTTGAAGCGTTCGGCGAGCATGTGGACGACGGCGGCGTCGATGTTGTCGATGCTGCCCCGGAGGCGGTCCAGCTCCGCGGTGACGCTTTCGTCGATGTCCCTGGTGGTCATGGTCACCGAGCTTACGTCGGGGGCGGTGGGCGGGGCGGGGCAGCTCAGCTCGTGGGACACGGGTCAGTCCGCCTCCCGCACCTCGAAGCCGTCGAGGACGAACTCGGCCTTCCCGTCCGTCCCCGTCTTGCGCAGGCCCACCCACGTCTCGGCGCCGTCGCCGCCCTCGGGAGCGGTGAAGTCGTACGCGTACGTCGTCGGCGCGGTCGCCACCGGCAGCGCGGCCCGGGTCAGCTCGCGGTCGTCGACGCCGGTCACCCAGGCGTACTGCTCGGCCTTCTCGTTCTCGTACCGGAAGGAGACCCGGTAGCGGCGGCCCGGGACGAAGCGGACGGTGTGCTGCACGGTGCGGTACACCAGGCCCTGGTTCTCGCCGCGGGACTTCAGGGATTCGGTGCCGTCCCCGATGTCGAGGACGTCGTCGATCACTTTGCCGTTCCAGCCTCGCTGGGTGTACGGGGCGTGACGCTGGGCGATGTGGGTGCGGGGGTCGGTGGCGCCGCCGGCGTCGCCCTTGACGAAGACGCCCCAGCCCTGGGGGACGTGCTCGAAGTCCTCGTAGGCCACCGCGCCGGGCCGTGACGTGGCGGGGGCCGCGGCCACGACCCGGACGTTGTCGAAGCGGACGCGCGCGTCGCCGGCGTCGGCGCGCAGGGTGAGGGTGACGGGGCCGCCGCCCTCGGGGACGGTGAAGCGGGTGAACATCCGTTGGAAGCGGGTGCCGTGCTTGCGGTCGGCGGCGACGTGGTTCGTCGCGGTGGAGACGTCCGTCCAGTTCGCGGCGGTGATGCCGTCGGCGGTACGGACCTCCAGGCTCGCCCGCCGGCGCTGGCCGGCCCGCTCCCCCACCTCGACCTGGACGGACGCGGCGTACGTGCCGGGCGCGAGCCGGGTCAGCCGCTGGGCGACCGCGGCGGCGGGGCCGGGCGGCAAAGTGAGTTCACGGTCGCCGTGCGGGGTGACGGCGACGGCCGCGGCCCCGGTGACGGCCCACGCGTCGAGGGTGCCGGAGTGGAAGCCGGGGTCCCTCAGCGCGGTGCCCTGGCCGAAGCGCGGCGGGCGCGGAGCCGGCACGCGGGTGCGGTGGACGACGTAGGGCTGTCCGGGCTCGGCGTCGATCGTGACCTCTCCCCCGGCCCGTACCCGCAGGTCGCGCACGTGCACCCGGCCCTGGTCGGTGAGGCGGTACAGCGCCGGTCGGCTGCGGCCGGCCCAGCCGCGCGGCAGCCGCCAGGTCGTCGTCCCGCCGGCCGGGTTGTAGTGGTACAGCTTCGCCGGGTCGGTGGCGTCCCGCGGCTCCCACGGCAGCAGATAGGTGCCGCCGTCGTAGACCGTACGGCCGTCGGTCACGATCCGACGCGTGCCGTCGGCGTCGGACACGGCGGTCGCCTCGGGGCCGAAGAAGGTGATCTCGTGGTCCGTCCACCGCTTGATCGGGCGGGCCTGGAGGTACTTCGCAGGAAGCGAATCGGTCCAGATCTGCCGGTGGAAGACGGTCCAGTCGACCTTGCCGACCCAGCCTTCGTAGTTCCCGGTGCGCGGGATGCCCAGCAGGGTGGGCCACTTGTCCGCGAAGACGTCCTTCTGGTGGTTGCGGATGAAGCGGATCAGCTTCGAGTTGATGCCGCGGGAGGTGTCGGGGCCGTAGTCGGTCTCGGTCGCCCAGTGCGCCCACAGCGCGGAGCGCTCCAGGCCGTGGCCCCACTCCGTGGTGATCAGCCAGCCCTGGTCGCGCAGGGCGCGCTGGAGCCGGTCCGAGGTCCAGCCGGACTCCCGGAAGACGTCGATGTACAGCATGTTCAGCGCGGGGTCGGTCTCGGCGCGCAGATCGGCGAAGCGGCGGACGACGTCCCCGGAGGTCAGGTCGCGGCGCTGGTCGATGCGGTACGACTGGTCGAGCCAGTCCCATTGTTCGTTCGTCTTGTCGACGAGGGTCTCGGAGAAGGCGTTGGCGACGGGGTACGACTCGGTGACGTTGACGTGCACGCCGAAGTCGCTGCCCCAGGCGCGGCCTTCGCGCACCAGCGCGTTGAGGTCGGCGAGCCCGCCGGCGCGCTTGTTGTGGTTGCCCGCGTAGTCGGGGTGGGCGGAGTCGTGGCCCTCGGACTGGTAGCCCTTCAGCAGGGTGTACTGGCGCAGCCCGTCGGTCGCCAGTGAGATCCGCTTGACCTCGTCGAGGGTGGCGAGGAAGGGATTGGTTGCCTGGGACGCGAAGTTGAAGGGGATGTGGGGGACGACCCTGAGGTGCTGCTCGTCGGCGCCGAGCGGTTCGACCATCACGTCCCGGAACGCGATCGCCGCGTCCTGCCAGTCCACGACGCCGTCGCCGTTGCGGTCGCGGGTGACGATCACCGTGGCGTACGGGAGGGGTTCGACGTCCGCGATCTCGGCGCCGGCCGCGCGGTGCGTCCACTGGCCGGGGCCGAGCCGGGCGGTGCGGTGGCCGTCGCGCTCCACGGTCTGCCGCCACAGCCGGCCGTTCTCCCAGGTCGTGCCGGCGGCGGAGGTCGGCTTGTCGTAGACGGCGTTCGTCTCGACGGCGCCACCGAGCCGGTCGTGGGCGACGACGGCGTACGCGCAGCCCGTCGGGGCCGGCTCCGTCGGGGTCCCGGGAGTGAGGGCGACGAGGGTGTCGCCGCTGCCCGCCTTGTCGAGGTGGATGCGCGCGGCGTACAGGGCGGCGCCGGGCTGGTCGCTGCGGACGGCGAGCAGCGGATGGGCCTGGAGGGTGCCCACGCGCAGCTCGGGGGTGTCGGCGAGGCGCGTCACGCGCCAGTGGACCTGCCAGCCCTCGACCCGTATCTCCACGTCGATCTCGGTCGGTCCGAAGAAGAGGGTGTACGCGATCCGGTCGGCGCGGGCCCGGGCGGTGACGGAGCCGGGGGTGCGGGCCACGGAGTCGATCGTCAGGGACGTGACGGGCTCGTCCAGGCCGTGCAGGACGGCGCCGGTGCCGCGGTCGGTGTACGACACGATCCGCGGGAAACGGCTGTCGACGAGCACGTCCAGCTGGCGCGAGCGCAGCACGGTGGTGTTGGCCGTGCGGGAGTACGGGGCGTAGGGAGCGGCGGCCCGGGCGCTGCCGGGGGCGGCGACGAGCCCGGTGGCGGCGGCGAACGCGGCCGAGGCGACGACGGTACGGCGCCGGGGGCTGCTTGAGGTGGAAGCCGTACCGGCGGTCGGGTCGTGGTGCACGCGGGGTCTCCTCGAACTCGCCGGACAGCGGCGGGACTTTCCGGCCACGCCCGCACCGGACCCGCCGGACTTCCAAGGCTTTCAGGCTTGCGGACTTCCAAGGCTTTCAAGGCTTTCAAGTCGTGCAGGCCCCACAGGGCTTGTGGCGGGCGGGCGCTCGGGCGACGACCTATCCGGCTGGCAGCGAGGGGCAGGCCGTGGACCCGAGGTCCACGCGCCTGCCCGCAGGTGGTGCGCGTCGCTGCTACAGGCTCGCCGCGGCCGACTTGATCTGGGCGGCGAAGTTGGAGACCTCGGCGTACACGCCCGGGTAGTTGGGCCGGGCGCAGCCCTGGCCCCAGCTCACTATGCCGACCTGGACCCAGGCGTTGGCGTTGTCCCGGCGGAACATGGGGCCGCCGGAGTCGCCCTGGCAGGTGTCGACGCCGCCCTGCGGCAGTCCGGCGCAGATCTCCTCGTTGGCGACCAGACCCGGGTACGCCTGGCGGCAGGTGGCGTCGGAGACGAAGGGCACCGTGGCCTTCAGCAGGTAGCGCTGCTGCGCCCCGCCCTCGCGGGCCGCGCCCCAGCCGGCGACGGTGAAGTTGCCGGTGTTGTACTGCGCGGTCTCGGCGATCTTCAGCGTCGGCAGGTTGATCGGCTGGGCGAGCTTGATCAGCGCCCAGTCCTTGCCGGTGCCGTTGTAGCCCGGGGCCTGGAGGACCTTGGTCGAGCGGACCTTGATGGCGCTGCTGCTCTGGAGGTCCACGACACCGGCGGTGGCGGTGATGCTGGTGTTGTTGCCGGAGCCGCTGACGCAGTGCGCGGCGGTGAGCACGATCTGCTGGGTCAGCAGGGAGCCGCCACAACCCATCGAGAGCCGCACCATGAAGGGGAACTCGCCCTGCGCGGCGCGCGTGCCGCCGACGACCGGCGGCGGGGCGGCGAAGGCGGCGGTGGGCTGGAGGCTGACGGCGGCGAGCACGACGGCGCCGGCGGCGACGACTCTCTTGAACATGCTGAGGAGCTTCAAGGCTCTGCCCTTCGTGGGGGGTCGGTGTCCGACTGACGTGACCATGACAGAAGAGGGGTGATGAATCTGTCATGGGCCCGACAAGACGTGATCCGGATTATGGAGAGTCCGCCACGGGCGCCACAAGGCGCGGTTTTCAGCCATGGCTCGGACCGGCGCCCGGCCCGGCGGACGGGCTCGACGTGCCGACGGACGCCGTCCCCGTACAGTGGATTGCGGGCCGACCGTCGTACAGGGGGTACGGGACGTGGTGGCGAACGACAGGGGGACCGCCGGGCACGGGAGCGCCGCCGCAGCGGCCGGAGCCGTCGGCAGGGCCGGGGGCGCGGGTACGGCCGAAACCATCCGCACGACCACAGCGGCGAGCCCGGCCACGGCCGTGAGCGCGGCCGAAACGACGAGCCCGGCGGCCACCGCGAGCCGTGTGACGACCGTGAGCGCGGCCGGAACGGCGAGCGCCACCGCAGCCGCCGGCGCCGCCGAAGCCATCCGCACCGCCAACGTCGCCGGCACCGCCGGCGCCGTCGCCCACGGCTTCCCCCACCTCCGCACCGTCCGCGCCGCCATCACCGCCCTGCACCGCACCCTGCCGCCCGACGCCCTCCAGGCGTACGCGCTCAGCGTCCTCCCCGCCGACGTCGCCTTCTCCGACGTCGACGACCTGCACCTCGGCGCCCAGCGCGTCGCCCGCGCCCTCGTGCGCCACCTGCGCCTGCCCGACGCCCGGATGATCGTCAGCTTCTGCCCCATGGAGCACGCGGCGAGCGTCGAACTGACCGACGGGCCGGAGTACTTCATCGAACTGAACGACCGCTTCCGCACCCACCGCAGGGACATCGGCGCCGCCCTCGCCCACGAGGTCACCCACGTCCTGCTGCACCGCCTCGGCCTGTCCTTCCCCGACACGGGCGCCAACGAGATCCTCACCGACACCGTGACCACCTACCTCGGCGCCGGCTGGCTGCTGCTGGACGCCTTCCGCGAGGACGCCCTGACGAGCCAGAAGCTCGGCTACCTCACCCCCGAGGAGTTCGGTTACGTCCTCGCCAAACGCGCGCTCGCCTTCGACGAGGACCCCTCGCCGTGGTTCACCTCGCCCCAGGGCTACACGGCGTACCGCAAGGGCCGCGCGCACGCGCTGCGCGACGCCCAGCAGCCGCCGCTGACCACGGCCGGCTGGACCGGCCGCCACCGCTACGCCAAGGACCGGCGCCACGCGCGCGAGTCCCCCGAGAGCCTGCGGCCGGCGTGCGCCGTCGAAGGCACCGCTGAGTACGCCTTCGAACACGGCCCCGACGGCCTGCGGGTCGCCTTCCCCTGCCCCACCTGTCACCAGCGCATCCGCGTCCCGGTCCGCGGCCGGGTCCGGGCCCGCTGCGGGCTGTGCCGGACCATTCTCGAATGCGACACGTGAACGATCTTCCGTACGCTCGGATCATGCGAGAGGGAGAGAGCGTGGGCGTGGGACCGGAGGCGCTGTTCGCGGCGGTCCACGAAGGCGACGCCGACGCGGTGGTGCGCGCGCTGCGGTCCGGCGTGCCGGCCGACGCCACCGACGAGGACGACCAGACCGCGCTGTACGTGGCCGCCCTCCACAACGACCTCGACGTCGTGCGCCTGTTGCTGGCGGCCGGCGCCGACCCGGAGCGCCCCAGCGGCGACGACGGCGGCGACCTCCCGCTGTGCGGTGCGGCCGTCGGCGGCCACGCACAGGTCTGCCGGGCGCTGTTGGCCGCGGGCGCCCGCCCCGACACCGCCGAGTCGATGGGCTTCCGCGCGCTGACCTGGGCGGTCCAGCAGGGGTACGCGACGACCGCGCGGGTCCTGTTGGAGGCCGGCGCGGACCCCGACCTGCCGGGCCCGGGCGGCGAACCGCCCCTCGTGGTCGCCGCGCGCCGGGGTTCGCCCCGGACCGTGCGCGCCCTGCTCGACCACGGCGCAGCGGCCCACCGGGCGACCCTGACGGCGGCCCTCGCGGAGGCCCGGCCGTGGCTGGAACGCGACGTCGCCCAGGAGGTGCGCACCACGCTCCTCGACACCTGGGACGACGTGTCCGGCACGGTCACCCGTCGCATCACCGAGGAGGGCGGGGTGACCGTCGTCGTCGAAGTCCTGCGGGACGGGCGGACGGTCGGCGGTCGCGAGTCCCAGACCGGGCACCCCGCGGTCGTGACGCTGCTGGAGTCCGCGCTCGGGATACGCACGCCCTACGCGCAGTTGGCGGACCGGGCGCTGCGCTGCGGCCACCGCGCCCAGGACAACTGGACCGAGCAGGTGCTGGCGCTGTGGGCGCGCGGCGACGAGGAGACGTTCCAGGCCGCGCAGGCGTGGTGCGCGAGCACCGATCCGCTGCGGCGGGCCTTCGGCGCGGACGTCCTGGCCGAGTTGGGCGGCCCCGACGGCGCGCTGGCGGGGCGCGCGGTGCAGGAGTTGCGCACGGTCGCGCGGGAGGCGAAAGAACCCGTACTGATCGAGACGACCGTCGCGGCGCTGGGCGTACGGGCGGACGCGGCGGCGCTCCCGGAGGTCCTTCGGCACGCGGCCCACCCGTCCCCCGCCGTCCGCCTCCAGGTCGCCCGGTCCCTCGCGCACCTGGTCACCGGCGACGCCGGCGAGGGCGTCACCGCGCTGATCACGCTCAGCACGGACGCGGACGCCGACGTACGGGACCGGGCCACGGCATCGCTCGCGAAGTCCCCCGCGGACACCCCGGAGGTCCGCGAGGCCCTGGCCGCCCGCCTCGACGACCCGACCCCCGCGACGTCCGCGGAGGCCGCGGGCGGCCTGGCCCGCCGCCAGGACCCGCGCGCCGTCCCGGCCCTGGTCCGCCTCCTGGCGGACGGCGCCCCGGACAGCCCGGCGTACGAAACGGCCCTCGCAGCGGTGGACACCGTCACGGACGAACCGACCCGCCGCCGCCTGGAGTCGACGGTGCCGCGCTGTCGCTAGGGAGTGTCTTCAAAGTCCCGTCTGCCCGTCGTGCCCTGGTGCCCGCCCAAAGGGCGGACGACGCTACTGTGAAGACACTCCCTAGCGCAGGCGCACCCCGCCCGGGTGGCGGCGCTCGATCGTCTCCACCAGCCGGTCGAAGAGCGTGGGTCCTTCGCCCGCCTCGGCGTGCGCCAACTCTTCCCGGATCGCAGGATGGTTGGAGGGATGGGCCCGACGCAGCTTCTGCGCCAGATATCGGGTGGTCTCCGGATGCCCCAGGGCGGTGCGGGAGTGCTCGTGGTCCCGCCACTCGAAGACGACGTCGTCGTCATCGTCGGGGGTGCCGTAGCCGCCGCTGAGGCAGTCGGCGAGGGCGTCGAAGTTGCTGCCGAAGTAGCCGCCGGGCCCGTTGACGGCCTCGCCGATCGCCCGCCAGAAGTCGGGCAGACCGGCGATGGTCGAGCCGTCGATCACGTACGTGGTCGTCATGGTCCCTGTTTTACCGCCAGGGCTAACAGCCGTGGTCGACCAGGTCGAACGACGCGTAGTGGTCCCGGGTGTAGTAGTCCTCCTGGTGCTGCTCCCCGGTGACGATGCGCCGGGTCCCGCGGTTGCTCGCGCCCGGCGTCTTGACGGTGTACTCGTGGTAGTACGCGGCGGGCTGCTGCGGCAGCAGCCCCTCCCGGTTCTGGAACACTCCCCCGTCCTGCGGGTACGGGAAGGGTCCGTCGGACTCGATGAGCCGGAGGGTGGTGTGGGCTTCGGGCGGCAGGGCGGAGTAGCAGATCTCGCCGAATCCGGCGGCGGACGCGGGGGTCGCGGTGGCGGGGGTCGCGGTGGTGACGAGGAGGGCGGCGGCGAAGGCCGCGCCGAGGGCGGCGATGCGTCGGTGAATGCGGTGGGGGATGCGCATGCGCCCATGATGGCCCGCATGGGCATGCACGCATCAACCCCATGTGCGGTGTGTTCGCCGGACGTTCACCCGAAGGCCGGAGCCCGGCTCGCGCCTTGATCGCCCACGAGCGGGCTGATTGGCTGACCGGCATGACCGACCTCGGCACCTCCGCCCCCTGGCCGCCCGCCCCGATCACGACCGAACGGCTCGTGCTCCGCGAGTCGCAGGCGCGGGACCGGGCGGCGTTCGTCGACCTGTTCTCCTCCCCCGAGGTCAACACCTATCTGGGCGGCCCGCAGCCGCGCGACGCGCTCGAACGCGACATGCCCGCGGTGCCGGGCCGCCGTTCCGGCCTGTTCGTGGTCGACCTCGCCGGAACGATGATCGGCCAGGTCATCCTCACCCGCGACTCGGGCCACCTCCCTCAGGCCGCGGGCCGCGTGGAGTTGGGCTACCTGTTCCTGCCGTCCGCGTGGGGCCGGGGTTACGCCACGGAGGCGTGCGGGGCGGCCCTCGCCTGGTTCGACTCCACGCACCCGGGCGAACCGCTGGTCCTGGCGACGCAGACGGCGAACGCCGCGTCCATGCGGCTGGCGGCGAGGCTGGGCTTCGAGGAGGTGGAGCGCTTCGTGGCGTACGACGCGGAGCAGTCCTTCGCGCTCCGCCCGCCCACCACCACTGGCCTGACCTGACCTCCCGGGCAGCCGGCCGCACCACCTGACGCCCGCGCCGTGGCCGTGCGGGCACCTGCCCCAGCGTCGTGGTGGGGCGGTCCGCGGAGGTCGTCGCATCCCTCCGGAGGGTGGGACGGCTGTCGACGAGGCCCCAGGGGCCGCCCGGCAAGCCATACTCGTCGCCTGTGGATCGGCCCACCTCGCCAGCGGCCGTTCCTGAAGGGAATCAACGTGGCATCCATCAAGGACATCGTCTTCGACAGCCCTCATCCGGCGTCGGCCGCCCGATTCTGGGCACAGGCCCTGGATGACTACGCCATCGCGCCCTACGACGAGGAGGAGTTGGCCCGGCTGCGCTCCCTGGGCGTCGACGACCCGGAGGACGACCCCACCGTCCTGCTCGTCGGCGCGGACGACAGGCTGCCTCGCATCTTCTTCCAACGGGTACCGGAGGAGAAGCGGACCAAGAACCGGGTCCATCTCGACCTCAGCACGACCGATGCAGCCGCTGAGGTCGAGCGGCTACGTGCGCTGGGAGCGACGGTTCAGGCCGAGCGCGACGACTGGATCACGATGCAGGACCCCGACGGCAACGCATTCTGCGTCATGCGCTCGTGATCGAGGGCGAGACCGTCAGGCGGCGCCGCGGCCCGCACGGTGCGAGCCTCATCCCGCCCCGTACACCCGCCCCGGATCCTCCGACGCCGCCAGCAAGCCGCGCACCACCTCCCCCGTCTCCGACGGCGTGCGACGGACAGACGCCTCGTCCGTCGGGCCCGGACGCCAGCCCTCCATCACCGTCAAACGGCCCGCCTCCGACTCGAAGACGCGGCCCGTCACCCCCTCGCTCGCCGCCGAGCCGAGCCACACCACCAGCGGGGAGACGTCCTCCGGCAGCGCGGCGAGGTCCGTGAAGACGCCCTCCGTCATGCGCGTCCGCGCCGCCGGGGCGATCGCGTTCACCTGGACGCCGTAGCGCGCCAACTCCGCCGCGGCGACGAGCGTCAGGCCCACGATGCCGGCCTTCGCCGCGGAGTAGTTCCCCTGGCCGACGCTGCCCAGCAGGCCCGCGCCCGACGTCGTGTTGATCACCCGGGCAGCAAGGGCCCGGCCCGCCTTCGACTCCGCCCGCCAATGCGCCGCCGCGTGCTTCAGGGGCAGGAAGTGGCCCTTCAGATGCACGCGGACGACCGCGTCCCAGTCGTCCTCGTCCAGGTTCACGAGCATCCGGTCCCGCACGAAGCCCGCGTTGTTGACGAGGGTGTCGAGTCGGCCGTACGTCTCCAGCGCGGTCGCGACCAGCGAAGAAGCGCCCTCGCTCGTCGCGATGTCGCCGCCGTGCGGCACCGCTTCGCCTCCCGCCGCGCGGATCTCCGCGACGGCTTCGGCCGCGGGGCCGCGGGACGTGCCCGCACCGTCGAGGGAGGCGCCGAGGTCGTTGACGACGACCCGTGCTCCCTCCGCGGCGAAGGCGAGCGCGTGCGCCCGCCCGAGCCCCCGCCCCGCACCCGTGATCGCCACGACTCGGCCTTCGCACAGTTCCGTCATCTCAAGCCTCCCCGGAGTCAGTTGTGGCCGCGGCGAGGAACGCCGGACGTTCGCCCCCGCCGTGGACGTGCAGCGACGCCCCGCTGACGTACGCGGCCCGCGCCGACGCGAGGAAGACCGTGGCTTCCCCGACGTCGGACGGCTCGGCGAGCCGCCCCAGGGGCACGGTCGCGCCGACCGCCGTGACGCCGGCCGCGTCGCCGTAGTGCACATGAGAAAGCTCCGTGCGGACCATCCCGGGCACGACCGTGTTCACCCGCACCTCGGGCGCCCACTCCACGGCCATGGACCGCGCCAGGTTCGCCAGCCCCGCCTTCGCCGCGCCGTACGCCGCCGAGCCAGGCGAGGCCCGGTCCGCGCTGACGCTGCCGATCATCACGATCGAGCCGCGGGCCGCCCGCAGGTGCTCGTACGCCGCGAGGGACGCGGTCAGCGGCGCGGTGAGGTTGAGTTCCAGCACCCGTACGTGCCGGGCGACGGGCGCGTCGGCCAGCGCCCGGTGCGGCGTCCCGCCCGCGTTGTTGACCAGCACGTCCAGCCGTCCGTACCGCGCGGCGACGTCCGCGAAGAAGTCCTCGACGGCATCGGGGTCCCGCAGGTCGAGCGGGACGAACTCGGCGCCGTCGACCGGGACTTCGGGCGGGCGCCGGGCGCAGACCACGACCGTCGCCCCGGCCCGCAGCAAGGACCGTGCGATGCCCGCGCCGACGCCCCGCGTGCCGCCGGTGACGACCGCGACCCTCCCGTCCAGCTCCATCCGCTGCTACCTTCCTCACCTAACAAATGTTTGGTGGAAAGGTAGCTGATCCTGTCATGGGTGTCTCCACCACGAGCACGGTCTCCGCCACGGACACCGCACCGGGCGTGCGGACGGTCACCGTCGACCGCCCGCCCGTCAACGCGCTGCCCGCCCGCGACTGGTACGCCCTCGCCGACGCGGTCCGCGCCGCCGGCCGGGACCCGGAGGTGCGCTGCGTCGTCCTCGCCGCCGCCGGCCGCGGCTTCAACGCGGGCGTCGACATCAAGGAACTCCAGGCCGCCTCGGACAGCACCGCGCTGATCGACGTCAACCGCGGCTGCGCGGAGGCGTTCGCCGCGGTGTACGAGTGTGAGGTCCCGGTCGTCGCCGCGGTCGCCGGCCACTGCCTCGGCGGCGGCGTCGGCCTCGTCGGCAACGCGGACGCGATCGTCGCCGCGGACGACGCGACCTTCGGCCTGCCGGAGTTGGACCGGGGCGCGCTGGGCGCGGCGACGCACCTTTCCCGGCTGGTGCCCCAACACCTCATGCGCACGCTGTACTTCACCTCCCGCACGGTGAGCGCGCACGAGTTGCACGGCCACGGCTCGGTGTGGCGGGTGGTGCCGCGCGCGGAACTCGACGCGGCGGCGCTGGAGCTGGCGCAGGAGATCGCCCGCAAGGACGGCACGCTGTTGCGGCTCGCGAAGACGGCGCTCAACGGCATCGACCCGGTGGACGTGCGCCGTAGCTACCGCTTCGAGCAGGGCTTCACTTTCGAGGCGAGCGTCAGCGGGGTGGCAGACCGGGTCCGCGCCGCCTTCGGACGGTCGGAAGGGGGCGAAGGAGCATGAGCGACAAGGTCATGTCACTGGACGACGTCGTCGGGCGGCTGCGCAGCGGAATGACCATCGGCATCGGCGGCTGGGGCTCGCGCCGCAAGCCGATGGCGTTGGTGAGAGCACTGCTCCGGTCCGAGATCACCGATCTCACCGTGGTGTCGTACGGCGGCCCGGACATCGGCCTCCTCGCCGCCGCCGGCCGGATCCGCCGCCTGGTCACCGCCTTCGTGACGCTCGACTCCATCCCCCTCGAACCGCACTACCGCGCCGCCCGTCAGGCCGGCGGCTTCCCCGTCACCGAGATCGACGAGGCGATGTTCATGTGGGGCCTGCACGCCGCCGCGAACCGGCTGCCGTTCCTGCCGGTACGCGCCGGCATCGGCTCGGACGTGCTGCGGCTCAATCCGGAGCTGCGGACGGTGACGTCTCCGTACGAGGACGGGGAGGAGTTCGTCGCCGTGCCCGCGCTGCGCATGGACGCCGCCTTCGTGCACCTCAACCGCGCCGACCGCCTCGGCAATGCCTGCTACCTGGGCCCCGACCCGTACTTCGACGACCTGTTCTGCGAGGCCGCGGACACGGCGTACGTCTGCTGCGAAGCGCTGGTTGACACGTTCGGGGACGTCCCGCCGCAGTCCCTGCTGGTCTCCCGCCACTCGGTCACGGGCGTGGTGGAGACCCCGAACGGCGCGCACTTCACCTCCTGCGCCCCCGACTACGGGCGCGACGAGGCGTTCCAGAAGACGTACGCGACGACGCCCTGGGAGGAGTTCGCCGCGCGCTTCCTCGACGGTGACGAGAAGGCGTACCAAGCAGCCGTCGCCCGCTGGCAGGAGGGTGCCCGATGAGCATCAAAACCACGGCGACCCGCGCCGAGTACTGCGTCGTCGCCTGCGCCGAGGCGTGGCGCGGCGACGGAGAAGTGCTGGCCAGCCCCATGGGCCTGATCCCGTCCGTCGGCGCCCGGCTCGCGAAGCGCACCTTCTCCCCCGACCTGCTCCTGACCGACGGCGAGGCGATGCTGGTGGGGCTCGACGGGTCGGTGGAGGGCTGGCTGCCGTACCGCCGCCACCTCGCGATGGTCACCGGCGGGCGCCGGCACGTGATGATGGGCGCGAGCCAGCTCGACCGCCACGGCAACCAGAACATCTCCGCCATCGGCCCCGACTTCGCCCGCCCTTCCCGCCAACTCCTCGGAATGCGCGGAGCGCCCGTCAACACCCTCAACAATCCAGTCAGTTACTGGGTCCCCAAGCACTCGACGCGCGTCTTCGTCCCAAAGGTGGACGTGGTCTGCGGAGTGGGTTACGACCGCGCCGCCGCGGCCGGGCCGAGCGCGACCCGCTTCCACCGCATCCCCCGCATCGTCACGGACCTCGGCGTCTTCGACTTCGCGACGCCTGATCGCGCGATGCGGCTGGTGTCCGTGCACCCGGGCGTGACGGTGGCGGACGTACGGGCCGCGACCGGTTTCGAGCTGGTCGCGGACGATGTGGTGCCGACCCGGGAGCCGACCCCCGAGGAGCTACGGCTGATCCGCGAGGTGATCGACCCGGACGGCCTGCGCGAGCGCGAGGTGAAGGCCGGATGACCGGCGCGGTGCTGGAGACGGCGCTGACCCGGCTGACCGGCGTGCGCCATCCGATCGTGCAGACCGGCATGGGCTGGGTCGCCGGCCCCCGCCTGGTCTCCGCGACGGCGAACGCGGGCGCCCTCGGCATCCTCGCCTCCGCGACGATGACCGTGGACGAGTTGCGGCACGCCGTGCGCGAGGTCGCCGCCCGCACGGACGCCCCCTTCGGCGTCAACCTGCGCGCCGACGCGGCGGACGCCCGCGAACGGGTGCGGATCATCGTCGACGAGGGCGTACGCGTCGCTTCGTTCGCCCTCGCGCCCTCCCGGGACCTGATCGCCGAACTCAAGGACGCTGGCGTGGTGGTGATCCCGTCGGTGGGCGCGCGTCGCCACGCGGAGAAGGTCGCGGCGTGGGGCGCGGACGCGGTGCTGGTGCAGGGCGGCGAGGGCGGCGGCCACACCGGCGCGGTCGCCACGACCGTGCTGGTCCCGCAGGTCGTGGACGCGGTGGACATCCCCGTCGTCGCGGCCGGCGGCTTCCACGACGGCCGCGGCCTGGTGGCCGCGCTCGCGCTGGGCGCGGCGGGCGTCGCGATGGGCACCCGCTTCCTGCTGACCTCCGACTCCACCGTCCCGGCCGCGGTGAAGGCGCGCTATCTGGCGGCGACGGTGAACGACGTGACGGTGACGCGGGCGGTGGACGGCCTGCCGCACCGGATGCTGCGTACGGACTTGGTCGCGGCCCTTGAACGGCACGGCCGCGCCCGCTCCCTGGCGCTGGCGGTACGCCACGCGGCGGCGTTCCGGAAGCTGTCCGGGCTGACGTGGCGGTCGATGGTCCGCGACGGCCTCGCGATGAAGCACGGCAAGGAAATGACGTGGGGCCAGGTCCTGTTGGCCGCGAACACCCCGATGCTGCTGCGCGCGGCGATGGTCGACGGCCGGACGGATGTGGGTGTGATGGCGTCGGGCCAGGTCGCGGGCGTGCTGGACGACCTGCCGAGCTGCGCGGAGCTGGTGGAGCGAGTGGTACGGGAAGCGGACGCGGTGCTGCGCGGGCTGGGCGGGTCGGGGACGCGCTGAGCCCCGTACGACGTGTGCCGTACGGGGCTCAGGGAGTGCGGGTGGCGCTGTGTGCGGTGGAGCTACGGGCTACAGCGCGGCGCCTCGCGCGAGGGCCACCAGCCCGGCGAACGCATCAGCCGACACAAGCAGCGCGGGCCCCTCGGGCCGCTTGCTGTCCCGGACGGGCACGGTGCCGTGGGTGGCTGCGTATGCGGAGGCCCATTCGAGGCAGTTGCCGCCGTTGCTGCTGTAGGAGGACTTGGTCCATTGAGCTGTGGCGAGTTCGACGCTCATCGTGCAGCTCCTTTGAAGACTTACAGCGCGGCGCCCCGCGCGAGCGAGACGAGACCGGCGAAGGCGTCCGCGGACACGACGAGGACCGGCCCACCGGGCTGCTTGCTATCCCGGACGGGAACGACCCCGGTAGCGACGACGTTCACGGCGACCTCCACACAGTCACCGCCATTGCTGCTGTAGGAGGACTTGACCCAACGGAGTTCGGTCGTGGTCGTCATGGAGTGCCCTTCCGTACCTGATTGATCATGTCCACAGTCGCTGCCGACGACAGCGAGACGGCCTGCAACTGATGGTAGGCCGCCAACAGGGGCAGAATGACGGGGATTTCGCGCTCCATGTGCCCCTGCATCTGGGACTCAGCGTACGCGACCATGGAGAGGTCCGGCAGGGTCAGCAGGTTCAACGGGAGGTTGAACGGCCGGCGCTCTCCTATGGCGTACGGCGCGATGTGCAGCATCGCATTGGGCTGCTCGGCGAACGCCATCAGCCGGTCGAGCTGGGCGTCCATCACCTCACGGCTGCCGACCTGTCGGCGGATGCAGCTCTCGTCCATGACGACGAACATCATGGGCGTCCGGTCGCGTACCAGGGCGGCCTGTCGCTTCATGAGCACGCTAACTCGCTCCTCAGCCTGGTCGGCCGAGATGGAACCTCGCTGCACTTCGCCGCTTTCGAGGGCGGTTGCGTACTCCTGCGTCTGCAACAGCCCAGGGATGATCCCGATTTGATACAGCCGCAGCTCGACGGCCCGCCCCTCGTACCCCAGGTACTCCGGGAAGCCTTGCAGCAGCGCACCATGCCGGATCTCTCTAAACGCACGTTCGAACGTGTCAGCCGCACCTTCGAGTTCGAAGACCTTGTCGGCACTCAGCGAGAATTGGCGCGTTGGCGTTCTCCGGCCGGTTTCGACGGCTGAAATGTGCCGCCCCGAGTACCCCATAAGGGATGCGAGTTCGTCCTGAGTTAACCCTCGCCCATCGCGCAGACTGCGTAACCGTGCTCCGTACGCCGCCTGAGCAGATGCTTCAGGATTCAACTCCTTGCGGTTCACCAACGTGCTCTCCTCGCCCGGTCGCGTTGAGGGGAGCACCAACCTTAGGCCAATCTGACTGCGCCCGGTAGCGGTTTGGCTACAGAGAGGAGCAGTCATGTGCAGTGACCTTGGTGAACTCAGCGTCGGCGAACTCGCGTACGACACCGAGACCCGGGAACTCGGCGTGGTGATGGAGGTGTTCAGGAACTACTACGCCCTCCGCCCGCCCCGGGGCGGCATCGAGTGGGACGCCCTGCGCGACCTCACCCGTAGGGCGACGAACAACGACCGGATCACGCCGGCCCTCAGCGAGCGCAACGCCAACAGCAGTCAGCGGAGCTGACATGGGATCCCCCCACATCCCCGACCCGCCCCGCACCTGCCGCGCCACCGCCGTACTGCCCCCGGAATTAGTGCTCGACGCCCGGGACGCCGAGGGCCACGCGCCCGAAACGCTCATGGCGATCCAGACGCGCCTCGCCTGCGAACTCGAAGCGCACGAGGACGGGCCGCACGCCGCGCTCGTCCGCCTGCTGCCGGCCCCGCACGGCGAGAACCTGTGGACCCACTGGACGGACGACCGCGCCCCGGAACAGATCACCGCCCTCACCGACTGCGCCCGGACGAACGGCGCGCCTTCGGGGCGGGACGACGTCTGCTTCCTGTACGGGAACCACCCGGGCCGCTGCTCGTTCGACCTCGCCACCCCCGACCCGTGACTCCCGACCCGTAACTCCCCCCACCCCCAATCGCCCGCCGGCCATCGCCCCGGCCGCGCGGGCCAGCCCGCCCCGAGGTCACTGCCCCCGACCTCCGGGGCGGGCCCCAAGCCGCCCGTCCGGCCCACCTGGGCAAGGGTCAGGGCCGGACGGGCCCACCGAACCAACCCGGTCACGGCTTGCGCGGGTCGGCCTCCCTGACGTCGTGCAGGTGGATCAGGACGTCGAAGGAGCGGCCGAGCGCCAGGTCGTACAAGGGGTAGTTGGCGTCGAAACCGGTGCCGATGGTGCGGGTGGGACGCGCGGTGTCCAGCCAGCGGCGCGCGTTGGGCGCGGCGGCGCGCAGATCGGCGTAGTAGTCCTCGTGCCGGACCCGGTCGAGGGTGTGCTCATTGGTGCCGGGAGCCGCGGCGCCGACGGTGAACTTCTTCCAGTCGCCGCCGATGCCGGTCTTCTGGGCGAGGAAGGAGCCGCGGTCGAAGGTCATGCCGATCGGCAGGTAGTTCCGGCCCAGTGCGTCGCGGAGGAGGGACCCCTGGGTCTTGGGGTACATCGAGGCGGTGCCGGCGATGAGGCCGAGGTGGTCGTTGTGCGCGGAGACCAGCATCTTGTGACCGGTGCGCTTCTGCCACCACAGGACGTTGTCGGCCATGGCCTTGTCACGGATGCGCTGGAAGTCGGGCATCTTCGCGGGGTCGCTGGGATCGGCGGTCAGGAACCTGGTGGTGTCGGCGACGGAACGGGCGTTCTGCACGGCCCACTCGTGGGCGTTCCGGTCCTTGCCGCCCGCCGCGCTGATCAGGTCGAGTGCGCGCTGGGCCCGGTCGGCGAAGGCTTGGCGCTCGGCGAGCGGCTTGTTGAGGTAGGCGAAGACGTCGTCGAGGGGGCGCAGCCCCGTGTAGAGCTCGTCGATGCGCGGTGCCAATGTCGGGTGGTGCTGTTCGACATAGCCGGTGATCCGGGCGAAGAAGTCGTCGGTGATGGCCGGGCCGCCGAGGTCGTTGCCGACGAAGTGCACGGTGCGGGTGGGGTTGCGGCGGTTGTGCTCGCGCATCCACTCGATGAGGTCGACGAACTCTTCGCGGTCCCAGGGGGTGCCGCCGAGGGTCTCCTTGACGACCTGCCGGGCGTCGCCCTTGCCGGTCTGGAGGTAGTCGTTGATCCGCAGGCCGGCGGGCCAGCTGAACTCCAGGGAGAAGGCGCGGAAGCCCTTCTCCTGGACGAGGTAGCGGAAGAGTCGCTCCTTCATGGTGAAGAACTCGTGGGAGCCGTGGGTGGCCTCCCCCAGGCCGACGACCTTGGCACCGCCGATCATCGCGCCGAGCGCCCGCAGGTCGGTGCTCTTCCCGCCGGGCTCGGTGGAGCGCAGCGGGTGGGCGATCCGGTCCAGCGCGCGGACCACGGGGTCCTGGGCCTGCTCCCGAGCGGCGGCCCGCGGCGCCCCGTCCGCGACCGGGGCGGCGTACGCCGCCCCGGCGACGAGGGCCGCCCCCATGACGCCCGCCGTCGTGGCGAGCAGTGCCCTGCGGCCGATGCGCTGGTGGTACCTGGTCATGCTGGTGAGCTCCTTCTGTTCGTCGCCGAAGACCTGAAGGAATCCTCACCGCGCCGAGCCGGCGGCGCACGGGGGCAGCCTCTCCGGTCTTAGGGGAGCTAGCTCCCCCTGAGGGAAGCGACCGCACGCGAAACCAGGGCCCCCGACGGGCCCGAAGCGCGTCGCTCTCCGGGCAGCCGTGCGGCCCTGGCTTCACTCGCATCCGGCCCGCTCATTCAGCAGGCCGGAAAATCGCGCTACGAAATCCCGTTACAGTAGGCCGTGCTCCCGCCGGGCGTTCCGACAGAGGTGTACACCTTGCGCCCCTCAGGGATATTGAACGTGTGGGTCTGGGAGCCACCGGTCCCAAGGCTCATCTCCCAAGTCCTTTCCATGCGGCTGCCGTCCGCGGTCGCCCACTGGAGCTTGAAGCGCATCATGGCCCCCGACCAGTTCCTGATGGTCAAGGTCTCACCATTGCCCTTGAAGGACGAAATGGCGCCCTTACTTGAGTCACCCGTCTTGTAGATCATGGCGATCAGGTCGTGGGCACCCGGATCGCCCGGCGCAGGCGACTTGTCGCAGTCCACGGTCCAGTAGGCGGCTTCCGCCGCGTGCGCCTGGCCCGGCATCGTCAGGACGCCGGCAGCCAGGGCCGCAGCCATCAGACCGACAACGCCGGTGAGGTTCTTCCTCTTCAGAATCTGCATGACCGGTTCTCCCTCTCTCGCACCTGAGTGGTCCCTACAGCGATAGAGACTCCCCCAAGGGAAGGCCATGGATCAACAGATCACCACGTGATTCCCCAATTTAATGGGCGCGCGCCCATCAAATGGTGAGTGAATGATGAGAGGGCGAGTCCCACTCACCTGGACGGGCCGACGGTCCCCGACGGCTCAGGTGGAGACGGGCTCCAGGTCGGCGCCGTCGAAGGGGGGATAGCTCTCACCGCCCATGCGCTCGGCCGCGTCGATGTAGCTGGCGAGAGCGTCGCGGGACTGGGCGAGGCTGTCCATCTGCTCGTCCAGTCGCTGGAGCCGTGACCGCATCGCAGCGACCAGCTCGGGACACCCGGGCAGCTGCGGGTCCTCCCCGACGGCGCAGGGCAGCACGTACGCGATGTCCTCGGAGGACAGACCGGCACCGAGCAGATGTCGGATCTGTCTGACCCGCAGCACGGCGTCCTCGTCAAACTCGCGGTAGCCGTTCGTGCCGCGGTCCGCCTCCAGCAGGCCCTGGGCCTCGTAGTAGCGCAACTGATGGGTGTTGACGCCCGTCCGGCGCCCCAGTTCCCCGATCCGCATCGCAACCTCGCTTGACCTTCACACCGGTATGAACGTTGACGATGCTGCCATGGACAACACGACCGAAACACCTGTGACGATCATCGGCCTCGGACGGATGGGCCAGGCGCTGGCCAGCGCGTTCCTCAAAGCCGGCCACCCCACCACCGTGTGGAACCGCACGGCCGCCAAGGCCGACCAGTTGGTGGCCGAGGGTGCCCTGCTGGCGCCGACGGTGGGCGCCGCGCTCAAGGCGGGCCCCCTGACGATCGTCTGCGTCAGCGACTACCGGGCCATGCGCGGTCTGCTCGGGGCGGACGACGTCGAGCTGGACGGCGTGACCTTGGTGAACCTGACCTCGGGTGACTCGACCCAGGCCCGGGAGGCCGCCCGATGGGCCGAGCAGCGCGGCGCCCGCTACCTGGACGGCGCCATCATGGCGATCCCGCCGGCCATCGGAACCGCTGACGCGGTGATCCTGCACAGCGGGCCGCAGGCCGACTTCGAGGCGCACAAGACCACACTCGACGCGCTCGGCACCGTCACCCACCTCGGTGCGGACCACGGGCTGGCGTCGCTGTACGACGTGGCGGGCCTGGCCATGATGTGGAGCGTCCTGAACGCCTGGCTCCAGGGCACGGCCCTGCTCAGGACGGCCGGTGTGGACGCCGCGACGTTCGCGCCGTTCGCACAGCAGATGGCCACCGGAGTGGCCGCATGGCTGCCGGGCGAAGCCGAGCAGATCGACAGCGGCTCCTTCCCTGCCGATGTGGCGTCCCTGGAGACCCATGTCGGGTCGATGGCACATCTGATCGAGGAGAGCGAGGCGGTGGGCGTCAACGCCGAACTACCGAAGTTGATCAAGGCGATGGCCGACCGGGCGGTCGCCGCCGGACACGGCGGGGAGCAGTACGCCGTGCTGATCGAAGAGTTCAGCAAGCCCCGCGCCGAGTGACCGGACCCGGCACCGGGATCTCCCCTCGGGCCTCAGGGCACGCCGCTCCCGGGACGGACGCCCGGGAGCGGCGCGGTGCGCGCCCTTGAGGGACACAAGGGTTCGCAGGGGTTCGCAGGGGTTCGGAGCGGGCCCTCAGTGCCTCAGGGCTTGAAGGCGTTGGTCAGGGCGGTGAGGAGCTCGCCTCGTGAGGTGTCGCCGCGGAGGTTCGACAGGAAGCCGCCGCCGAGTCCGTACCGCTTCATGTACGCGACCTTTCCGGTGACCGTGGCCGGGGTGTCGTAGGTCCACAACTGGCTGCCGCAGACCGCGTAGGCCGTCTTCCCCATTTCGCCGGTCGGGGCGCAGCGGGCGCTGACCGTCCGGTAGTCGTCCAGTCCCCGCTGGGAGGGGCCGTCCACCGGGCCGTCGGCGTGGTACTGGCCCGGCGGCCCGCTGGGGCTGCGGATGCCCTGCCAGCCCCAGGCGTGGGTGGGGAGGCCGACGACGACCTTGTTCGGGTGGACGCCCTTCGCGGTCAGGTTGCGGAGTTCGAAGTTGGCGTCCCGGCCGTACTCCAGGCCGTTCCAGGAGGAGTCGAGCGGGGCGGCGGGGGCGGTCTTCTGGGCCCAGTGCGGATCCAACGGCGTGTAGTAGTCGAACGTCTTCACGTTGTACCAGTCCACCAGGGGCGCCGCCCCGGCGAAGTCGGACTGCCCGTAGACGCTGTCGCCGCCGCCGCGGCGGCCGAAGGTCACCGTCAGGGTGCGGTCCTTGCCCAGCACGGTGCGGAGCTGCGTCGCCAGGGCCTTCACCGAGCCCGCGCCGCCGAGGTCGCAGGGGGCAAGCTGGCAGGGCGGGTACTCCATCGCCAGGTCGATCCCGTCGAAGAGACCGGCCCAGCGCGGGTCGTCGATCAGCCGCTGGCAGGAGGTGGCGAAGGCACCCGGGCGCTGCCGGGCCCCGGCCCAGTCGCCCGCGCGCTCCGGCCCGCCGAAGGACCACAGGAGCTTGAGATTCGGATGACGGGCCTTCAGCTCGCGGAGTTGGTTGAGGTGTCCGCGCAGGGGCTGGTCCCAGGTGTCGGCCCGGCCGGACACGCTCTGCTCGGCGGTGAAGGTCCGCTCCAGGGCCGCGTACCGGTCTCCGATGCCGCACTGGCCGCCGCTGACCGTGCCGTACCCGTACGTCAGATGGGTGAGCCGGTCCGCCGAGCCGCCCGTGTGCAACTCCTTTACGTGGAAGCCCCGTTCATAGCTGTCCTCCTCGGCGAAGACGCCCATGGCGACCGGTTTCGCGGGCATCGGCGGCACCGTGCCCGTCGTCCGGACGGGCATGTGACGGCTCGACCAGCCCGACCCCGGGCCGCTGACGGCGACCACGGCGAAGTGGTACTCCGTTTCGACGTTGAGGTGCGTCGCCGTGAAGGTGGTGCCGGTCGTGATCCCGATGTCCGTGCCGAAGTCCTGTTCGATCCGGTAGTACAGCACCTCGTCGGGACGAGGCGGCGGGTCCCACTTGAACGTGACGGTGGTGTCCGTGACCGCCGTGAAGACGGGCGGGCCGGGGTGGTTGGCCTCCTCGGCGTACGCCCGGCCCGAAAGGCCCGCGAGTAGTCCCAGCAGCGTCGCGAGCCCTGCCAGCGCGGCGACGATCCTGGTTCTCGGGCCGGATAAGAGACGCGTTTCCATCGCTCCTCCAGACATGGACGCGACGGACACCGGGCCACTCCCGGGACGTTGCGGAGCGCCGCCTTCCGTCGCGAGTCGGGGACACGGTAGGAGGGGCGGGTCTGCGTGGTGTTGAAGATGAGGCAACTCCCATGGGGATGAGGTCACTTCTCATCCCCATGGGTCGGGCTCACGGGCCCGGTGGCGTCACTCGCAGAAGACCTGGACCGTGGAGTCGGGGTCGTCCACGTTGACGTGGATGTCGTCGAGGTGCTCGACGAGTTCCTCAAGGTGCTGCGGCTTGAGTTCGGCGAGGTCGATCGGGATCCCGTTCCGGTGCAGTTGCTCGTTGACCTTGGTGAGCGCCTGTGGCGGGATCAGGCTCGCGAGCCGGACTCCGGCGCGCAGCAGTTGCAGCGGGATGCGGACGTTGATCCGGCTGGGGCCGTCGCCGCCGGGCTCGTCCGAGTGGACCACCACGCGCAGGTACTTGGGGCGGCGGTCCTTCGGGCCGGACGCGGCGCCCGGCGACGTCGTCGGCTGCTGGCGCTCCAGCGCGTCGATCAGCCGTCCCGCCTCGTCAGCGGTGATCTTGCCGTCGGCCAGCATCTCCAGGATCTGGCGACGCTGCTCGTTCGGTACCGTACCCGCGCTCGCACCCGTGCTCGTACTCATGTCGTACTCCCCCTCTGTCTCAGCTCTCTCAGCTGCCTCAACTGACCTTGATCAGCACGGCCGTCCGGCCCTGCTGCATGTCGAACCGGGCCCCGGGCAGCGCCCACAGCAGCCGCCCGACCCCGCCCAGCGCGCCCACCGGGCGGATGCCGAAGACGCGGCAGGCGATCAGCCCGCCCACCACGGCGAGCAGCACCAGCGGCGAGAGCACGAGCAGCAGCGGGAGGACGGGGACGTACAGCCGTCGCGTACGCCCGTCGGCACGGCGGTAGCGCGCCGTCACCAACTGCGGCATCACCGCGGACCCTCCAACTCCGCCAGCGCCTCCTGCACACTGATCTCACCCCGCTGGAGGCGGTCCACCACGTCAGCGGTGCCGGCGGTCGGCGCGGGGTCGGTGTCGACGAAGTCGAGGCGCTGCGCGATCCGGTTCAGCCGGGACTTGACCGTCGGGTAACTCACCCCGAAGACCCGCTCCATCTCCTTGATGGAGCCGTGCGCCCGGACGAACGCGGCGACGAACACCTGATCGTCCACGTCGAGCTGAGCCAACTGCGGCGGCTCGAACCGCCCCTCGATCGCGACATCACTGTCCGCGAGGCGCACCCGCTCGACCACGAACGACCGCCCCTGCGTCAGGTCCGTCAGCTCCTGCCACTCCACCCGTGGGCTCCCTCGAAACTCGGCGACGCGCACTCGGCGCACCCGATGGCGCACCCTGCCCTTCATTTATAGCTTGAGTTTTTCAAGGGAGCAACGAGGAGACCTTGATTTTCTCAACTTGCACCTGAGGAAAGGCGAGGTCGACAGCTCACCACTTCGACGGTCGTCACGTCCGGGACCCGGGAGGAGCACGCGGCGGTGACGGCGGTCCACCCGCTCGGCCGACAATCGGCCAAGAGAACGCGGACCGGCATATTCATGGGTGCCGGACGGGGAGAGGGAGACAGATGGGCCGCCAGTCCGGCCGACCGTCTGCCGTCACCCCGGGGAGAGCCAAGAGATGCTTGTGGGCCGAGACACAGAGCGCAAGGCGATCGAAGAACTGGTTGCCGGAGCGCGGGCCGGCCGCAGTGGCGTGCTGGTGGTGTGCGGTGAGATCGGCATCGGCAAGACCGCGCTCCTTGAGCACGCCCGCGGTGTCGCATCGGGGTTCCGGGTGGAGCGTGCGGCCGGCGTGGAGTCCGAGACGGGGTTCGCGTTCGCCAGCCTGCACCAGTTGTGTGCGCCGTTGTCGGACCGGCTGGGTGCGTTGCCCCGTCCGCAGCAGGCCGCCTTGGAGGTGGCGTTCGGGGTGCGCGACGGCGACCCGCCGGACCCGTTCCTGGTGGCGCTGGCCACCTTGGGGCTGCTGACCCGGGCAGCCGGGGAACGGCCGCTGCTGTGCCTGGTGGATGACGCCCAGTGGTTGGACGCGGCATCCGCGCAGGCACTTGCCTTCGTGGCGCGGCGGGTGGAGGCCGAGCCGCTGGGGCTGGGGCTGGTGTTCGCGCTGCGCGACCCCGACCTCGGCCCCTGCGACGTACATACGTTCGCAGGGCTGCCGAAGCTGGGCCTGGCCGGGCTCGGTGAGGCGGACGCACGGAAGTTGCTCGCCACGGCGGTCAGGGCGCCCTGGGACGAGCGGATATGTGACCGGGTCATCATCGAAGCGGGGGGCAACCCGCTGGTTCTGACGCAGTTGCCCCTGAGCGCGGAGCCGGCGAAGCTCGCGGGAGGATTCGGATTGCCGAACGAACTGAGCGTGCCGCGCAAGATCGAGGAGTGCTTCCAGCGCCGGTCGCGCGGCTTACCGGCCGAAACACGGTTGCTGCTGCTGGTCGCGGCGGCCGAGCCGCTCGGCGACACCGCGCTGATGTGGGCCGCGGCCGAGCAACTCGACATCCGCGCTGACGCGGCCGCACCGGCGGAGACGGCAGGGCTGGTGGAGGTCGGCACCTGGGTGCGGTTCCACCATCCGCTGATGCGTTCGCTGATCTACCGGGCGGCCACGTCGTCCGACCGCCGCCGCGTGCACCGCGCCCTGGCCGCGGCGACCGACGCCCGGGCCGAACCCGACCGCCACGCCTGGCACCGTGCGCAGGCCACACCCGGGACCGACGAGACGATCGCCGCGGACCTGGAGCGCTCGGCCGATCGGGCACGGGCCCGCGGCGGGCTGGCCGCGGCAGCCGCGTTCCTGGAACGGGCGGTCGTGCTCACCCCCGAGCCCGGCGACCGTGCCCGCCGTGCGCTGTGCGCCGCGGGCGCCAAGCACAAGGCCGGCGCGCCCGACGCCGCTCTGGAGCTGCTGACCCTCGCGAAGACCGGGCCGCTGCCTGCCGCGGAACGCGCCCGGGTGAAGCTGCTGGGTGCCGAGATCGCGTTGTACACGACGGGGAACGACGACGTGCTCGGGATGCTGCTGGACGTCGCGACGGAACTCGCCCCGCTGGACGCCCCGCTGGCCCGCGAGACCTTCCTGCAAGCCCTGGAGTCCTCCCACATGCCCGGTTCGTCCAGACGCGGGGTGCTGGACGTGGCCGAAGCCGCCCGGGCCGCGCCGGCACCGTCGACGCCGACACGGGCGGTGGACCTCTTCCTCGACGGGCTGGTGGCCAGAGCCACCCACGGATACGAAGCATCCGTACCCGTCCTGAGGCGGGCGCTGACCTCACTCGGTGACAGCGGTCACGACCCCCGCCAGCCACAAGGAGACGACGCCGACAGCCGTTGGCTGCTGCTGGGGTGCCGCGTCGCGATGGCGCTGTGGGACGACGAGGCGCTCCACACGCTCGCCGTTCGCCGTGTCCGCCTCGCCCGGGAGGCCGGGGCGCTGGCGACGCTGCCCACCGCGCTCAACTGCCTCGCCGCCGTGTCCTTGTTCACCGGCGAGTTCGCCCGGGCCGCCGAGCTGGGAGCCGAGGCCACCGCGTACACGCGGGAGACGGGTGCCGCGCCGCTGCCCAGCAGCGACATCCTGCTGGCGGCCTGGCGCGGCCGGCGGGCCGCGGTCGACACGCTCCACGCGGTCATCGTCCGGGAAGCCACCGGGTACGGCGGGGGTGGTCTGGCCCAGTACTCCCTGGCGGTGCTGCACAACGGCCTGGGAAACTACGACGTCGCCCTCGCCGCCGCGGTACCGCCGTGCGAGTCCGACGAGCTGGTGCACAGCAGCATGGTGCTGCCCGAGCTGATCGAGGCGGCCGTCCGCGCCGACCAGCCGGACCGCGCCACCACCGCCCTGGAACTGCTGAGTTCGCGAGCGCGCGCCAGCGGTACCCAGTGGGCCCTCGGGCTTGCGGCCGTCTCACGCGCGCTCACCAGCACCGGGCCGGCGGCCGAAGCGTCGTACGGCGAGGCGATCGAGCGGTTCGGCCGCTGCCGGATGGTCGCCCATCTCGCCCGCGCCCACCTCGTCTACGGCGAGTGGCTGCGCCGCGAACGCCGCCGTCAGGACGCCCGCGAGCACCTCCGCACCGCTCACCAGATGCTGTCCGACATGGGTGCGGAGGGGTTCGCCGCCCGCGCCGCCCGCGAGTTGCGCGCCACCGGTGGGCAGTGTCACCAGCGGGCCGCCCGACCGGCCGACGCGCTCACCGCCCACGAGCTGCACATCGCGAGGCTGGTGGCCACCGGGGCGACCTCCAAGGAGGTCGGCACCCAGTTGTTCCTGAGCCCGCGCACCATCGACGCCCACGTGCGCAACATCTTCCGCAAGCTCCACATCACGTCCCGCCGCCAGCTGCGCGACCTGCCGCTGACCTGACCCGCGGGCCGACCCGCGCGAACTCCCGCGAAGGATCTCCGGGTGGATCGCCGGGTGTAGGCGATGTTTGCCGATGCGACGGCGGTACCGCGGTGGCGACCATGGAAACGCGTCCCGGGACGACCGCACCGGATCCATCGCGGCCGGGCTCCTGGACGTACGGGCACGTGTCCGCATCCAAGAAGGAGCAAGCATGAAGCTGTCCATACGTCGGCCTCTCGGAGTCGCTGTCGCCACGGTGGCCGCGATGGCCGCCATGGCCGTACCCGCCGTCGCGAGTACCCCGAGCGACGACTTCTCCACGCTCATCAACGGCGTGCCCTGCAACCAGACCGACTTCCTGGAGATCCACAACAACAACGGCCAGAGCACCCTCTGCTTCGCCAACGGCGGGTGGATGGCCGTCGCCATCTACGGCGTCAACTGGGTCGAGTCCGGCAACAACCGGGTGAAGCTCCAGTTCCAGCGGAACCTGAGCAACCCGACGCTCGAAAGCGTCACCATGGCGAAGTGGAGTTCGTGGAACCCCGGCCACGTCCACAAGATCATTCGGATCGAGATCTACTGACGTCCGAGGGGTGAGCGTCCCGCTGTGACGCCGTGTCCCCGGGCGGGCGCTCCAAGGGCCGCGCCCGCACGGGGACCGTGCCCGGCCCCGTGACGCGCATCGTGGGCGTCGACCCCGACCACCCCCCTCGGCGCCACCGGGGCACGGGTCGTCAGATCCGTTCGATGATCGTCACGTTCGCCTGGCCCCCGCCCTCGCACATCACCTGGAGGCCGAGCCGGCCGCCCGTGCGCTCCAACTCGTGCAGCAGGGTCGTCATCAGCCGGGCGCCGGTGGCGCCGAGGGGGTGGCCCAGCGCGATCGCACCGCCGTTGACGTTCACCTTCGCCGGGTCGGCGCCCGTCTCCTTGAGCCAGGCGAGGACGACCGGGGCGAACGCCTCGTTGATCTCGACGAGGTCGACGTCGTCGAGGGAGAGACCGGTCTTCTTCAAGGCGCGGGCGGTCGCCGGGATGGGGGCGGAGAGCATCCGGATGGGGTCCTCGCCGCGGACGGAGAGGTGGTGGATGCGGGCGCGCGGGGTCAGGCCGTGCTCGCGCACCGCGGCCTCGCCGGCGAGCAGCAACGCCGCCGCGCCGTCGGAGACCTGGGAGGAGCAGGCGGCGGTGATCGTGCCGCCCGGCACGACCGGGTCCAGGGCGGCCATCTTCTCCAGGGACGTGTCGCGGCGCGGGCCTTCGTCGCGCACGACGTCGCCGTACGCCACGGTCTCGCGCTCGAAACGGCCTTCGTCGACGGCGCGGGCTGCGCGCTCGTGGGAGCGGAGCGCGTACTCCTCCTGGTCGCGGCGGCTGATCCCCCACTTCGCGGCGATCAACTCGGCGCCGTGGAACTGGTTCACGGGCTGGTCGCCGTAGCGGGCGCGCCAGCCCTCGCTGCCGGCGAAGGGGCCGTCGGTCAGCCCGAGGGGGTCGGCGGCCTGGCGGGAGGCGTACGCGATGGGGATCATCGACATGTTCTGGGTGCCGCCCGCTACCACCAGGTCCTGGGTGCCGGAGAGCACGGCCTGCGCGGCGAAGTGGACGGCCTGCTGGGACGATCCGCACTGGCGGTCCACGGTCACGCCCGGCACCTCCTCCGGCAGCCCGGCCGCCAGCCACGCCGTACGGGCGATGTCGCCGGCCTGCGGGCCGACGGCGTCCAGGCAGCCGAAGACGACGTCGTCGACGGCGGCCGGGTCGATGCCGGAGCGTTGGACGAGCGCGGTCAGGACGTGGGCGCCCAGGTCGGCGGGGTGGACCCGGGCGAGTCCGCCGCGGCGCCTGCCGACCGGGGTGCGGACCGCTTCGACGACGTATGCCTCGGCCATCGCACTCTCCTCCTACGGATCCATGTGCGTACGGTTCATGTGCGTACTCATGTGTGCCTGCGGTTCATGTGCCTGCGGTTCACGTGCGTACGGCGATGCCGTCCAGGACCATCGACAGGTACTGGCGGGCGATCTCCTCGGGGCTGTGCAGTCCGCCCGGGCGGTACCAGGACGCGGCGACCCACACCGTGTCGCGCACGAAGCGGTACGTCAGCCGGACGTCGAGGTCGGCGCGGAAGACCCCCTCCGCCACGCCGCGCTCCAGCGTCCCAAGCCACGCCTGCTCGAACTTCTGCTGCGAGTCGGTGAGGTAGTGGAAGCGGGGCTGGGCGGCCAGCGCCCGGGACTCCTTCTGATAGATCGCGACCGCGGGCCGGTGGCGGTCGATCTCCCGGAAGGACTCGGTGACCAGCGCTTCGATGGTCTCGCGGGGGCCGAGGTCGGCGGCGAGCACGGCGTCGTACCCCTCCCACAGCTCGTCCAGGAAGGTGGAGAGGATCTCGTCCAACATCGACTCCTTGGAGTCGAAGTGGTAGTAGAGGCTGCCGGCGAGCATGCCGGCCTCGTCCGCGATGCGGCGGACGGTGGTCGCGTTGTACCCCTGGGCGGCGAACACTTCGGCGGCGAGCTGGAGCAGTTCGCGACGGCGCTCCGGCGAGGCCGTCACCTGGGTCTTCTTCGTCTTCGGCACGACTCCATTGTCTTCTCTCGGGGGAACTGCCCGTCGGAGCGGGTCAGGCGCGCTGGCTGCTGACCGAGACCACCTCGCCCGTCAGATAGGACGCGTAGTCGCTGGCCAGGAAGACGATGGTGTTCGCGACCTCCCACGGCTGCGCGTACCGGCCGAACGCCTCCCGCTCCGTCAGCTCCGCCAGCAGTTCGGCGGAGGTCACCTTCGCCAGGTGCGGATGCACGGCGAGGCTGGGGGCGACGGCGTTGATCCGTACGCCGTGCTCCGCGGCCTCGATCGCGGAGCAGCGCGTCAGGGCCATGACGCCGGCCTTCGCCGCCGCGTAGTGCGCCTGGCCGGCCTGGGCGCGCCAGCCCACGACGGACGCGTTGTTGACGATCACTCCGCCACGGCCGGTGTCGCGGAAGGCGCGCAGGGCGGCGCGGGTGCAGCGGAAGGTGCCGTTCAGGGTGACGTCCAGGACCCGGCTCCACTGGTCGTCGGTCATGTCGACGACGGTGGCCGTGCCGCCGAGGCCGGCGTTGTTGACGACGACGTCCAGCCCGCCGTGCTCCTCGGCGGCGCGCGCGAAGAGGGCGCCGACCTGGGCTTCGTCGGTGACGTCACAGGGCTGCGCGGTGACCGCGTCCGTACCGAACTCGTCGGCGAGGGCGGCGCGCGACTCGCCGAGGCGGCGTTCGTGGGCGTCGCTGACCAGGACCCGGGCGCCCTCCTCCAGGAAGCGGCGGGCGGTCGCACCGCCGATGCCGGCGCCGGCCGCCGCGGTGATCACGGCGGTGCGGCCGGCGAGCAGGCCGTGGCCCGGTACGTACACGGGCGGCTGCGCTGGTCCCGGTGCGTTCGGCTCCCTGTTGCTCATCACCCCGGCACGTTAACCTACCAAACACTTGTTAGGGAAGAATGGGGGTCGCTGTGGACCTGGAACTCGACGCCGCGCAGGAGGCGTTCCGCCGCGAGGCCCGCGACTGGCTTGCGGCGCACGTGCCCCGTGACCCCCTCCCGTCCCTGGAGACGCGCGAAGGGTTCGCCGAACACCGCGCGTGGGAGGCGGAGTTGGCGGCGGACCGCTGGTCGGCGGTGTCGTGGCCGGTCGCGTACGGCGGACGGGGCGCCGACCTCGTGCGCTGGCTCCTCTTCGAGGAGGAGTACTGGGCGGCGGGCGCGCCCGGCCGGGTCTCGCAGAACGGCATCAGCCTGCTGGCGCCCACGCTCTTCGACCACGGCACCGCCGAACAGCGCGCCCGGGTGCTGCCGTCGATGGCGAGCGGCGAGGTCGTCTGGGCGCAGGCGTGGTCCGAGCCGGAGGCGGGGTCCGACCTCGCGGCGCTGCGGTCGCGCGCGGTGCGCACGGAGGGCGGCTGGCTGCTGCGGGGGCAGAAGACCTGGTCGTCCCGGGCCGCCTTCGCGGACCGCGCGTTCGGGATCTTCCGCACGGACCCGGAGGTGGCGGCGGACCGGCCGCACCGGGGGCTGACGTATCTGATGTTCGACCTCACGGCGCCGGGCGTGACCGTGCGGCCGATCGGACGGCTCGACGGCAAGCCGGCCTTCGCCGAACTCTTCCTCGACGACGTGTTCGTCCCCGACGAGGACGTCATCGGCGAACCGGGGCAGGGCTGGCGGATCGCGATGTCCACGACCGGCAACGAACGCGGGCTCACCCTCCGCTCCCCCGGCCGCTTCCTCGCGGCGGCGGACCGGCTCGTGGCGCAATGGCGCACGGCGGGGGCGCCGGGCGGGGCGCTGCGCGACCGGGTCGCGGACGCGGTGATCGGGGCGCGGGCGTACGAACTCTTCACGTGGGCGGCGGCGTCCCGGTTCGCCGGGGGCGAGCCCTTGGGGGCGGAGTCCAGCCTGAACAAGGTCTTCTGGTCCGAGTACGACATCGCGCTGCACGAAACCGCGCTCGACCTGCTGGGCGAGGAGGGCGAGTGCGGTGACACGGCGTGGGCGGAGGGCCACCTCTTCGCCCTCGCCGGCCCCATTTACGCCGGGACGAACGAGATCCAGCGCGACATCGTCGCCGAGCGGCTGCTCGGCCTTCCGAAGGGCCGCCGCTGATGCGCTTCTTGCTGACGGACGAGCAACGCGCCTTCGCCGCTTCGCTGGACGCGCTGCTGACGGCGGGGAACGCGCCGGCCGCGGCGCGTGCGTGGGCCGCGGGCGACCGGGAGCCGGGGCGCACGCTGTGGGCGCGGCTCGCGGAGACGGGACTCTTCGCGCTCGCGGCGGACGAGGCGTACGGGGGCGTGGGGCTGCTGCCGCTGGAACTGGCTTTGGGTTACGTGGAGTTGGGCCGCCATGCGATGCCGGGACCGGTGGTGGAGACGGCGGCGGCTGCGGCTTTGTTGAGCGGGGTGGGTGCGGGGCGGTCGTTTCCCGGCCGGTTGCTTCCCGGTGTGGTGCGCGGCGAGACCGTGGCGACGGTGGTCCTGTCCGGCGGCGGTCGCTTCGCGCTGGACGCGGACGCGGCGGACGTGGTGCTGGTCGAGTCGGACGGGGTGCTGCGGGTGGCTCCCGGGCACGGCCCGGTCCGGGTCTCGTCCGACCCTGTGCGGAGGTTGGCGGTGCCGGAGGGGGGCGGCGAGGTGGTGGCGTCGGGCGTGGACGCGGGTGCGGCGGCGCGGCTCGCCCGCCTCCTGACGGCGGCGCAGTCCCTGGGCGTGGGCCTGGCCCTCCTGGAACGCACGGTCGCGTACGTGACCCAACGCGTCCAGTTCGGCACCCCGATCGGCTCCTTCCAGGCGGTCAAGCACCGCCTCACGGACACCCTGGTGGGCCTGGAGTTCGCCCGCCCGCTGGTGTACGGGGCGGCGCTCACGCTGGACCGGAGGGATGTGGCGGCGGCGAAGGTGGCGACGGCGGACGCGGTGTACGCGGCGGCGAGGGCGGCGCTCCAGCTCCACGGCGCGGTGGGCTACACGGACGAGCTGGACCTCGCGCTCTGGCTGCGCAAGGCACGCCCGCTGCGGGGGGCGTGGGGCACGCCGGCGGCGTGCCGCGAGGTGGTGCTGGCGGGTGGGTGAATTCGCCGCAGGGGGCCGTGTGCGGTCTCCGCGGCCCGTCTGTGGCTGATCGCGCACTTCCGCCCCCACACCCTGAGGGCGTGGGGGCGGGTTGGGGAGTGGGGGTCAGAGGGCCTTGATGGTGATGGGGGTGTGGTACTTGCCGTTCTCGGAGTCGTAGACGGCCTCGCCCGCCGGTGGCTTCACCTTGACGCCCAGCTTGAGGGGGTTCTTGGTCGGCTTGGAGAAGTGGTGGATGTCGTACTTGATCGTCTGCACCCCGTCGTGTGACGTCATGTGCTTCAGAGGCTCGTAGGACCAGTCCGGGTCGACTCCCGGTTCCTTGCGGGGGATCTCCTCGTCGTCCTGCACGTAGTCGACGAGGTGCACGTCCGCGTACAGGTCGTCCTCGGACACCTCGATCGACTTACCGTCCTTGCCGCCCGGCCTCAAGCTGACCAGCACGGTGACCGTGTCGCCCTCCTTCACCTCGGCTTCGTGTTGCCCGGTGCTCAACACCAGGGAGAGATCCTTGACCGATGCCCACTCCGCCATGCCTTGCCTCCTGTTGATTTGCGCTCATGGGTGCGTTCGCCCCGCTGCCGTCCGCGTCGACGATGCCGACTACGACCCGACGTACGAGACGCTGGGCTGCAGTTCGAGGATCTTCCGCAGCCGGTAGTCGTTGCGGCTGAAGCAGAACGCCGCGATGACCGAGGTGTGTTCGCGGTTGAGGATCCGCGACAGCTTGTTCTCCGTCAGGTCGGGGAGGTTGTAGACCTTCACGCCCTGCTGGAGCAGACGCTGGTCTTCCTGGAAGAACGCCGGTTCGATGTGCCGCGACGTCCGGTTCCCGCTGGCGGAGCCGTGGGTGCCGGAGAGGATGGCGACCTTCTCGCCGTGCGTCAGCGCGTCGTCGACCATCTCGTCGAGTTGGGCGCCGACCGCCTCGTACTCGGTGAGGTGGACCCGCTGGCCAAAGCGGTTGTGCACGTACTCGAACTTCCGGTCCCGGTACCAACGGGAGCTGGTGATCCCGACCTTCTTCGGCTTGCCGTGGCCGAGGCCGCGCGCGAGGTGCTTCCCGACGCCTGCGGCGTCGTCCGCGGAGCCCGCCACGACACCGGCGACGCGGTAGGACGTCGTGCCCGCGAGCACGGCCATCCCGGCCTTCCCCATGCTCACCAGGCCGGGAACGCCGGTGCCGAACGAGACCCAGCCGAGGATCGAAGACGCCTTGGGCGCCGCCTTTTCGAGCGCGCCGCTGGCGATCCCGGTCACGCTGGACGCGATGCCGACGGAGAACATCGCCCACTCGGTCGCGTTGGAGGCGATGATCCCGCTGGTGCCGACGGCCAGCGTCGTCGCCTCGGACGCGCTCAGCGCTGCGCCCACGACGCCCGCCATCGCCATCGACGCGCCGCCGCTCACCACCGCGAACGCGATGCTCCCGATCCCGATGGCGATGCTCGCCCACGCTCCCCAGCTCAGGTGCCCGGACGGGTCGTTCCGGTTGACGGGGTCCCCCAGGCAGTACGCGTAGGGGTTGATCCCGCCGGCTCCGAACGGGCTGAGGCTGTCGGGCGTGGTGAACCGCATCAGCACGGGGTCGTAGGCGCGGTAGCCGTTGCCGAGGTGGAACCAACCCAGGGCGGGGTCGATCCGCTGGCCGTCGTGGCCCAGGACGCTGCCCTTCGCGTTCGCCTTGCGGTAGCCGTAGGCGGTGTAGCCGTACTCGTCGTGCTGCTGCCCCGCGCTCGACACCAGCACGGTCCGCTTGCCGTCCGTGCCCAGCAACCGGGTCTCGGTCTGGTCTCCGCTGCGGATCTGGGCCATGCAGCCCTCACCGGAGCGCAGGAACCGGGTCTGCTGCTTGCCCTCGGTGACGGCCGCGAGCTCCTCGCGCCGGTAGGAGAGCACGCTGGTGGTGCCGTTCGCCTGTTGGGTGAGCAGCCGGTCCAGCGGGTCGTAGGCGTAGCCGCCGAGCACGGTGTTCCCGGAACTCACGGACGCCAGGCGGCCCAGGGCGTCGTACACCAGCTTCCGTCCGGCCGCGTCGACGGTGAGCCGGCCGGCCGCGTCGTAGGTCAGCTTGGTCTGCGACGTCGGTTGGGTGTGCGTGACGCCCGTGAGCTGGCACGGGTCGTCCTTGTTCTCGTACGCGTACGTCGCGGTGTCGGAGCCGCTGGGGAACGTGGTCGTGCAGGTGGTGACGTTGCCGAAGCCGTCGTAGGCGAAGGTCTGCCGGGTGACCTCGTCGTCGTGCTCGTCCCGGGGGCGCGCCGAGCCCGTGCAGGCGTACTCGGTGAGCCGGTTGCGCTCGTCGTAGGTGAAGGCTTCGTCGCGGAGCGTGGACGTGCCGCTCTTCAGCGTCCGCTTGCCGAGGAGGTCGTTGGGGAGCCAGCCCTGCGTCAGGGTCCACGTCGCGCCGTGGCCGTCGCTGATCGTGCGTTCGACCTCCCGGCCGAAGTCGTCCCGCTTCAGCTCCGTCGTGAGGGTGTTCTTCGCCTTGTCGGTGGTCGTCCACCCGGACACGCGGTCCGCGTCGTCGTAGCGCGCCGACACCACCGCGGCCGGGTCCTTGATCTCGGCGATCCGGCCGTGCCGGTCCCTGGCGATCTCCTCGGCGGCGCCGTCCACGCCGTGGTAGCTCAGTTCGGAACCGTTCAGCGTGTACGTCGTGCTCGCGGTGCCGTTGGAGTGGCCGGCTACCTCGGTGATGTCGTCCTGGAGGCGGCCCGAGGCGTGGTAGGTGCGCTTGACGGTGGCGCTGCTGCCCTGCTCGGCCGTGGTCAGCAGGCCCGATCGCTCGTCGTACGAGAACTTCTGGGTGACGTCGCCCGCCGTGAGCTGGGCGAGGGCGTTGCCGAGCTCCTTGACGTACGTGTAGTGGACATCGTGGTCGGGCGCCTTGGCGACCGAGGGGAGCGGGCACTCCGCCTTGTCGTACGTGTAGGACCAGGAGCGACCGCCCGACGTGGCGGCGCGCAGTCTGCCCAGCCCGTCGTAGGACTGGGTGCCGTAGGGCGTCTCCTTGCCCTGGGTCTTCACCGTGAGCCCGGTGATCAGGTCGTCGGGCGAGAAGGGCGCGTGGTCGCGCGTGATCTGCGTCGTCCCGTCCGGCAGCGTGGTGCGGACGAGTCGGCCGCGGGCGTCGTACTCGTAGAGCGTCTTGTGTCCGCGCTCGTCGGTGTCCCGGCGCAGCCTCCCCCAGCCGTCGCGCTCCAGCAGGCGCGTGGCGACGGGCTTCTTCGGGTCGCCCTTCGCGTACCGCTCCACGCGCACCACCGAGCCGCGCAGGTCGTGGGTGGTCACCTCGGTGCCCGAGACCGTGCCCTTGTCGCCCGTCAGCTGGGTCGTCGTGGTCTGGTGGACGGGGTCGCTGCGGGTGAGGTGGGTCGCGCCCGTGCTGGAGGCCGCGGTCAGGACCTGGCCCCAGTCGTCGTAGGTGAAGGTGCGGACGGTCTCGTACGTGCTGCTGCCCGCCCGGTCCCCGACCGTGACGGTCGACACCTCGCCCTGCTCGTCGTAGCTCACCGTCCGGACGGGGTACCACTTCTTGTCCCCGTCGAGGTCCAGGCGGTCCTGCTGGAGAGACCGCCCCGCGCCGTCGAAGCTCTCGCGGAGCTGGTTGCCCCGCACGTCGGTGGAGGTGTGGACGAGCCTCTTCTTGCCCCCGTCCACCGTGTAGGCGTGGGTCGCCTGGGCCTCGTACGGGGTGCCGGGGTTGTCGACGCGCGTCAGCAGGCGGCCGAGCCAGTCGTAGCTCGCGTCCGTGGTGTTGCCCTGTGCGTCGGTGGTGGACCACAGGCGGCCCGTGAAGGGCGAGCGCTTCTCGGTGCGCGTCACCGCGAGCGCGTCGTGGGTCCGCAGCTCGTGGGTCTGGACCAGGGCCTTGGCCTTCGCGGTGCCCCACTCCTTGACCTCGAAGGTGAAGGAGTGGGTCGTCGCGTACTGCTTGGCGTCGTCTCCGTGCTCGGTCTCGACGCACCTGACCAGGCGCCCGAACTCGCCCTTGTGCTGCGCGTCGGTGGCGGTGCTGTAGGTGAACCCCTTCTGCTGGAGGACCTTGCCGTCCGCGCTCTCCTGTTCCCCGGTCTTCAGCACGACGGTCTTCACGTCCGTGTCGGCGGTGGGGTAGGCCCCGTACTGGTAGGTCGTCGTGTACTCGGGAGCCTTGAGAGCGCCGTCGACGCCCAGCGTCGACGGCTTGCGGGTCATGCTCTTGACCAGGCGGGTGAAGCCGTTGGGGTCGTCGGCCGCGCCCTTGGACTTGTCACCCTTGGCGTCGTAGTACTCCCAGATCGTCACCCTGCCGTCGGGGTCGGTCTGCTTCGTCGGATTCCCCGAGGTGTCGAACTCGGTCGTGGTGATCTCGGGTTGAGTGCGGGACTGCCCCTGTGCGTCCGTCCAAGTGACCTTGCGTTGGTAGGGGAGCTGGAACTGCTTCAGCTGGTCCTTGAGGGCCTTTCCCGGCACCGCGTAGTACTGGGTTTCGACCAGCCGGACGCAAGCCTCCTGCTCTCCCGTCCAGGCCGTGGTCCGCTCGGACTTCTGGAGGTGGAACTGGTTGTAGGCGCGCTCGATCTCGGTCGTCCTCTTCCCGCAGATCCGCTTCTCCGTGGAGGTGTAGCCGTAGTCGGTCACCAGGTCGTAGAGGTTGTCCTGCTTGGACTTCCAGTCGCTGGTGTGGGAGAGGCCGCCGACGAAGTTCTCGGCGGAGTACGAGTAGGACGCCTCGATCTTGAGCTGGTCGCCGCCGGGCACCTGGGTGAAGGCGGTCACGTAGGGAAGCTTCTGCGACGGGCCACCGTCGGGAAAGGCGTGCCCGTCCTGGCGGTACTCGGCGGACTCGGACATCAGGACCGTCCCGGACGCCCCGTCCTTCATGGTCACACCGGTGATCCAGTTCCCCCAGAACCCGTCATCCCCCATCGACTTCTGCTGGAACTCCCATACGAGCGACTCCTTGAAGCCCTTCGGGCCGTGGCGCACCGTCCCCAGCAGCCCGTTGTCCAGTGACAGTTCGACGACGTGTGCCTCCCCGGACTCCGGAAGGACGTGCACGGTGGCCTTGGCGCTGGTGTCGTCGTACTCCACGGTCAACAGGGGGCCGTACGCGTCCCGGACCTCCTTCAGGCGCGGCGGCTGCTGGGTGAAGTCCCACGACAGGGTGAGCCGGTGCCCGGCGGGCGTCAGAAGGTCGGTCGGCACCTTGAGGGGGTCGGCGTTGTCGGGACCGGTGAGGAGTTCCACGCTGCCGGACTTGTGGACGACCCGGTACGCCGACTTCTCCTTGGTGACGTGGACCGCGTCGAGCGTGTTCTGTTGCAGCACCACGCTGTCGCCGACCTCGTCGACGACGTACTGCCCGCCGGCGGACAGGCTCAGCACCCCGCTCTTGGTGTCGTAGGTGGTGAGCCCCAGCGAGACGCCCTGTCCGAGGCCCATGTTGGTCCAGGTGAGCGGCGAGTAGCTCAGGTCCAGGGGGAAGGACGGGCCGAGGTTGCGATTGCCGACGAGATTGCCCAGCGCAAGACGGACGTTGAACGTTCCGGTACGGGGATCGACACCCCCTGCCGATCCGCTGCTGAAATTGGTCGCATGCGTGAAGAAGTCAGAAGTCGAACCCACGCCGGAATCCTCCCGATGGCAGCCGTTGCCGAGCCCTTGGAGTCAATCATCACCATCGACTCCGACGCACCGCCCGCACAGGGTCGCCACCTGAACGAGTGCCCTCCCCGAAATGCCGCCGACCGCCCTTCCTGCGAAAAATCGTTCCGTTCACGATCGAGCGAATTGACCTTTACGGGTGACCGCTCGCCGATAATGCCGCGTCGATGCCTCGATTCAACTTCGATGGGCTCACCGCAAGGACGGAAATTCGCGTGAATCGTGAACATTTTCGGCAGTGACAGAGAGGTGTTTCATGCGTGTACTTTTCGGGGCCACGGCGGGAGGGGCGGTCCTCGCACTGACCGCGGCCCTCCTGGGGCCATCGGCCGCGGGCGCCCACGGCACCGGGCGGGCGGCCGTCGACGCCGACAGCGCCGTGATCGCGCTCGGGGACAGCTTCATCTCGGGGGAGGCGGGCCGTTGGCGGGGCAACGGGAACACCCCCGACGGCTCGGCGTACGGCACCGACCTCGCCACGATCCCGTCCTCCTGCGACGAGACCGAGGAGAGCTGCGCCAACGACCCCCACCGGGTGTACGGAGACACCTACGACCCCGCCGGGAAGAACGGCTGCGACCGCTCGGTGTGGTCGGAGATCACCTACGCCGAATCGGTCAAGGTGGGCGGCGTCGACTACGCGATCCCGAAGGCGAACCGCCTCAACGCGGCGTGCTCCGGGGCCACCACCGAGGCCGTCGTCAAGGACGGCTTCAAGGGGGAGAAGGCCCAGACCACGACGCTCCGTCAGCACGCGGCGAGCAAGAAGGTCCGCATGGTCGTGCTCTCGATCGGCGGGAACGACATCGGGTTCGGCGCCATCATCGCGGACTGCATGAAGGGCTTCATGGAGGGCAGCATCTTCGGCTGGCACTGCCACGAGTACCACGACCCCGACATCGACGGCATGAAGGAGCGCGTCCGCGGGGCCGTGCGGGCGATCCGCTCGACGATGAAGACCGCGGGCTATGCCAAGGACTCCTACCGCCTCGTCCTCCAGTCCTACCCCGCCCCGATCCCCCGCGGCGGGGAGTTCCGCTACCAGGAGAGCGGCTACGACCGCTACACGTACGGCGGTTGCCCCTTCTGGGACGACGACGCCACCTGGGCCCACGACACGCTCGTCCCCAAGATCGCCGACGCCCTGCGCGACCTGGCCACGGAGGAGAGCAAGACGGGCGAGGGGGACGTCGGCTTCCTCGACCTGCGTCGGGCGCTCGCCGGACACGAGGCGTGCGCCAAGGCCCCGGTGGGGCAGTCCGTGCCGGGGAACACCCTGAGCAACCCGCGCAGCGAGGCCACGAGCGAATGGGTCCGCTACTACGGAGGTTGGGTCGAGCCGCAAGGGCAGGAACAGGAAACCCTGCACCCGAACTTCTACGGCCAAAAGCGCCTGGGTGCCTGCCTCAACCAACTCGCCACCCGGGCGGACCGCGTCTATTCCTGCCCGCAACCTTCCTGACCACCGGTCATAAAATGCAACCAAGGAGCACCGAATACCGGAACCAGGTGTCGAATAACTCGACTGGCCCTCGCAGTCAATATCTCTACACCCGAACCGATCGACACGGAGCAAAAGCCCCGTTCCCCTTCCCGCGCATGCGATAGAAGAGGAGCGTAAACCGTCACCTAATGACCCAGGAGGTCATCGTGAAGACTCTTCTTCACGTCTCACGCAAGGCAGCAGCCGCTGCCGCACTGAGCGCCGTCGGGGCGCTGCTGCTTCCGTCCACCACCACGGCACAAGCAGCCGCCGTCCCTTCCTACGAGATCACCTTCCACATCAACTTCTCCCAGCCGGGCGACCCGGGGGGGCACCCCGAGCCCTATGGCTACGTACGGCTCGACTTCGAGGGCGGAACTCACCACACCCTCTGGGAGCAGTCGGAAGACAACGCGTCCACCAGAGAGACGTACGGGCCGGAAACGTACACCTACACGGGTGACCTGAAGAACATCAAGTCCATCAGCGCCGACGTGGACGAGGACGACGCTTGGCCCAACGGGGACGACTCGATCGGTTACGGGACCGAGCCCTGGCGCGGGCAGGGTGACTACACCTTCACCGAAGACGACGGGTCCACCACGGTCGTCATCGAGCGGGTCAAGCCGTTGAACTAGGCGGTACGCACCTGCCCGGACGGCTCCGCCCGGGCAGGTGCACCAGCACCGCCACCGCCTCACCTACGAGGTCGCGGCGCGGCGGCCTTACAACCGGCGGTGGGTACGGATCGCGGCGCCCGGGCGCCAGGCCCGTACCACCAGTTCGTCGCCCTCCACCGACGTGCGGACCACCTCCGTGAGGTCCGCGCGGAAGAGGTGGAAGGGCTCCGGCGGGCGGACGCCCGCCACGAAGCGGCTGAACTCCTCGGGGTCCGTCACCGGCACCGCGCGGCCCGACACGCGGACGTCGCCGAGTCGGGACGCCGTATCGCCCTCGCCCGGGTTGCCGTGGAGGGCGAAGCGCGGGTCGCGCAGGAGGTCCTTCGCCTTCCAGGAGTCCTGCATCATGCCCAGGTACAGCTCGCCGTCCCGGAAGGTGACCTCCAAGCCGCTCACCCGCGGTGAACCGTCCTTGCGGAGCGTCGCGAGGACGTGGTGGAGGTACTGCTGGAAGCGGGCCCGGACGAGGTCCGCGAAATCGGGCTCGGCCGCGTGGAGGTCCGCCCAGGAGGTGCGCGCAGACGGCTGCGGAGGGGTCTCGGTGCTCATGGAGCACAGTTCAGCACCCCATCCGGACACCTACCGTCTGGATTCAGCGCACGATCCCCTGCGCCCGCGCCGCCGACAGCCACCTCGGGAACTCCGCCAGCATGCGGTCGTACAGCTCCGCGTCCGGGACCTTCGACGGCTCCGCGCCGGCGTGGAAGAAGCCCGCGTTGTCCACGGCGCGCTTGGTGGGGACCGGGAGGTCGTCGAGCTTGCGCAGGAAGTCGAACTGGGTGCTGCGGGTGTTGCCGAAGCCGACGAACTGCCAGAACAGCGGCAGCTTCGACGACTTGCACAGATAGCGCTCGGCCGCGAGCTTGTTGATCGGGCCGCCGTCGGTCTGGAAGACCACCAGCGCGGGGTCCCTCGCACCGCTGTCCATCTGGTCGACGTAGTGGTCGATCACCGCGTCCATCGCCAGGTGGTAGCTGGTCTTGCCCATGTGGCCGAGGCCGGCGACGATCTCGGCGATCCGGCCGTGGTGGTTGTCCAGGGAGATCTCGGTGACGGCGTCGACGTCGGTGGAGAAGAAGACCGTGGGCACCCGGCCGTCGTCGTCGAGGTTCGCCGAGAGGCTGAGGACCCGGTCGGCGAACGCCTGCACGCTGCCGTCCCGGTAGTAGTCCTTCATCGAGCCCGAGTAGTCGAGCACCAGGTAGACCTGGACCCGCTGGCCCTCCATGCCGCGCTGGCGCAGCGAGCGGCCGGCTTCCTTGTAGAGGCTGACGAGCGCGGGGGCCGTCTCCTGGACCTTGCGGAGGTCGATCATGTCGCGAGATTACGCCATCTGTGGGATATCACCGGCAGGATCACCCGAACACCTGTCGCACACACGCCGCGGCGCCCACCCTCAGTCCGGTCGGGGACAGGGCGAGCGCCGCGTTCAGTTCCGTACGCCGTTGTACGGGACGTCTGTGGGGTGTTCCGTCAGACCGTGAGCGCGCGGTCCGTCGGGCGGATCGGCGCGGGCAGGTCGCTCGCGCCCGTCAGGTAGCGGTCCACACCGCGCGCGGCCGAACGCCCCTCGGCGATCGCCCACACGATCAGCGACTGACCGCGGCCCGCGTCACCCGCGACGAAGACCCCGTCCACGTTCGTGGCGAAGTCGGCGTCGCGCGCGACGTTGCCGCGCGCGTCCAGCTCCAGGCCGAACTGGTCGACCAGGCCGTTGGACTGGTCGATGCCGGTGAAGCCCATGGCCAGGGTGACCAGCTGCGCCGGGATGCGGCGCTCGGTGCCCGGCTTCGGGGTGAACTTGCCGTCGACGAACTCGACCTCGACGAGGTGGAGCGCCTGGACGTTGCCGTCCTCGTCGCCCTCGAAGTGGGTCGTCGAGACCGAGTACACCCGTCCCTCCTTGCCCCCTGTCGGGCAGGAGGGTCCCTGCTCCGACGCACCGTCACTCCTCATGCGCGCCAGCTCCGTGGTCTCCTCGTGCGCCGAGGTGACCTTGTACAGCATGGGGAACGTGGGCCACGGCTGGCCGGTGCTGCGCTCCTCGCCCGGCCGGGGCATGATCTCCAGCTGGGTCACGGACGCCGCGCCCTGGCGGTGCGCGGTGCCCACGCAGTCCGCGCCGGTGTCGCCGCCGCCGATGACGACGACGTGCTTGCCCTCGGCGGTGATCGGCGGGGCGACGAAGTCGCCCTCCTGGACCTTGTTGGCGAGCGGCAGGTACTCCATCGCGTAGTGGATGCCGGCCAGTTCGCGCCCGGGCGCGGGCAGGTCGCGGGAGACGGTGGCGCCGGCCGCGATGACCACCGCGTCGTACCGGCGGCGCAGGGCGGCGGCGTCGATGTCGCGGCCGATCTCCACCTCGGTGCGGAACTTGGTGCCCTCCGCGCGCATCTGCTCGATGCGCCGGTTGATGTGCACCTTCTCCATCTTGAACTCGGGGATGCCGTACCGCAGCAGCCCGCCGATGCGGTCGGCGCGCTCGAAGACGGCGACGGTGTGGCCGGCGCGGGTGAGCTGCTGGGCCGCGGCGAGCCCGGCCGGGCCCGAGCCGATGACGGCGACGGTCTTGCCGGAGAGCCGCTCCGGGGGCTGCGGGGTGACGTCCCCGGAGTCCCACGCCTTGTCGATGATCGAGACCTCGACGTTCTTGATGGTGACCGCGGGCTGGCTGATGCCGAGCACGCAGGCCGCCTCACAGGGCGCGGGGCAGAGCCGGCCGGTGAACTCCGGGAAGTTGTTGGTGGCGTGCAGCCGCTCGGACGCGGCGGTCCAGTCCTCGCGGTAGGCGAAGTCGTTCCACTCGGGGATCAGGTTCCCGAGCGGGCAGCCGTTGTGGCAGAACGGGATGCCGCAGTCCATGCAGCGGCCGGCCTGCTTGCTGATGATCGGCAGCAGGGAGCCGGGGACGTAGACCTCGTTCCAGTCCTTGACGCGCTCGGCGACGGGGCGGGTCTCGGCGACCTCGCGCCCGGTGGTCAGGAAGCCCTTGGGGTCAGCCATTGGTCGCCGCCTCCATCATCTTCTCGGTGGTCTCCTGCTCGGAGAGACCGGCGAGCTCAGCGGCGTCCTTGGCGGCGAGCACTGCCTTGTACGTGGACGGGATGATCTTGCTGAACCGGTCGGCGTTCGACGCCCAGTCGGCGAGCAGCTTCTCGGCGACGGTGGAGCCCGTCTCCTCCTGGTGGCGGCGCACCACGTCGTGCAGCCACTGCTTGTCGGCGTCGCTCGGGGCCTCGACGGCGGCCAGGTTGCCCGCGTTGACGTTGTCCTTGTCGAGGTCGATGACGTACGCGACGCCGCCGGACATGCCGGCCGCGAAGTTGCGTCCGGTCTCGCCGAGGACGACGGCGTGACCACCGGTCATGTACTCGCAGCCGTGGTCGCCGACGCCCTCGGAGACGACGGTCGCGCCGGAGTTGCGGACGCAGAAGCGCTCGCCGGTGCGGCCCCGCAGGTAGATCTCGCCGCCGGTGGCTCCGTACGCGATGGTGTTGCCCGCGATGGTGGAGTACTCGGCGAGGTGGTCGGCGCCGCGGTCGGGGCGGACCACGATCCGGCCGCCGGACAGGCCCTTGCCGACGTAGTCGTTGGAGTCGCCCTCCAGGCGGAGGGTGACGCCACGCGGCACGAAGGCGCCGAAGGACTGGCCCGCGGAGCCGGTGAAGGTGATGTCGATCGTGTCGTCCGGCAGGCCCGCGCCGCCGAAGCGACGGGTGACCTCGTGGCCGAGCATGGTGCCGACGGTGCGGTTGATGTTGCGGATGGCGACCTGGGCGCGCACCGGCTCGGCGGCTTCGGCGGAGTCCGCGGACAGCGCGTCGGCGGCCAGCTTGATGAGCTGGTTGTCGAGCGCCTTCTCCAGGGCGTGGTCCTGGGCCACCAGGGCGTGCCGGACCGTGCCTTCGGGCAGCTCGGGCACGTGGAACAGCGGCGCCAGGTCCAGGCCCTGGGCCTTGAAGTGGGTCACGGCCCGCTCGGTGTCGAGCAGTTCGGCGTGGCCGACGGCCTCCTCCAGGGTGCGGAAGCCCAGCTCGGCCAGGAGCTCGCGGACCTCCTCGGCGATGTACTCGAAGAAGGTGACGACGTGCTCGGCCTTGCCGGCGTACCGCTCGCGCAGCACCGGGTTCTGGGTGGCGATGCCGACCGGGCAGGTGTCCAGGTGGCAGACGCGCATCATGACGCAGCCGGAGACGACCAGCGGCGCGGTCGCGAAGCCGAACTCCTCGGCGCCGAGCAGCGCGGCGATGACCACGTCGCGGCCGGTCTTGAGCTGGCCGTCGGTCTGGACGACGATCCGGTCCCGCAGGCCGTTGAGCAGCAGGGTCTGCTGGGTCTCGGCGAGGCCCAGCTCCCAGGGGCCGCCCGCGTGCTTGAGGCTGGTGAGCGGGGAGGCGCCGGTGCCGCCGTCGTGGCCGGAGATCAGCACGACGTCGGCGTGCGCCTTGGAGACGCCGGCGGCGACCGTGCCCACGCCGACCTCGGAGACCAGCTTCACGTGGATGCGGGCCTGCGGGTTGGCGTTCTTCAGGTCGTGGATGAGCTGCGCCAGGTCCTCGATCGAGTAGATGTCGTGGTGCGGCGGCGGGGAGATCAGTCCCACGCCCGGGGTGGAGTGCCGGGTCTTGGCGACCCAGGGGTACACCTTGGGGCCGGGCAGCTGGCCGCCCTCGCCGGGCTTGGCGCCCTGGGCCATCTTGATCTGGATGTCGTCCGCGTTCACCAGGTACTCGCTGGTGACGCCGAAGCGGCCGGAGGCGACCTGCTTGATAGCGGAGCGACGGGTGGGGTCGTAGAGGCGCTCGGGGTCCTCACCGCCCTCGCCGGTGTTCGACTTGCCGCCGAGCCGGTTCATCGCGATGGCGAGGGTCTCGTGGGCCTCGCGGGAGATGGAGCCGTACGACATGGCGCCGGTGGAGAAGCGCTTGACGATCTCGGAGACGGGCTCGACCTCGTCCAGCGGCACGGGGGTGCGGTCGGCGGCGAAGCCGAACAGGCCGCGGAGCGTCATCAGCCGCTCGGACTGCTCGTTCACCCGCTGCGTGTACTGCTTGAAGACGTCGTAGCGCCCGCTGCGGGTGGAGTGCTGGAGGCGGAAGACCGTCTCCGGGTCGAACAGGTGCGGCTCGCCCTCGCGGCGCCACTGGTACTCGCCGCCGATCTCCAGCGCGCGATGCGCCGGGGCGAGGCCGGAGGCCGGGTACGCCTTGGCGTGGCGGGCGGCGACCTCGTCGGCGATCACCGCGAGGCCGGCGCCGCTGATCTTGGAGGCGGTGCCGTGGAAGTACTGCTCCACGAAGCCCTCGTCGAGGCCGATCGCCTCGAAGACCTGGGCGCCGCGGTAGGAGGCGACCGTCGAGATGCCCATCTTGGACATCACCTTCAGCACGCCCTTGCCGAGGGCGTAGATCAGGTTGCGGATCGCCTGCTCGGACTCGATGCCGTCGATGAAGGTGCCCGCCCGGACCAGGTCCTCCACGGACTCCATGGCCAGGTACGGGTTGACCGCGGCGGCGCCGTAGCCGATGAGCAGCGCGACGTGGTGCACCTCGCGGACGTCGCCGGCCTCGACCAGCAGTCCGACGTGGGTGCGCTGCTTGGTGCGGATGAGGTGGTGGTGGACCGCGGAGGTCAGCAGCAGCGAGGGGATCGGGGCGTGCTCGGCGTCCGAGTGGCGGTCGGAGAGCACGATCAGCCGGGCGCCGTCCTCGATGGCCGTGTCGACCTCGGCGCAGACGGCGTCGAGGCGGGCGGCGAGGTCGACGTGGCCGCCGCCGACGCGGTAGAGGCCGGAGATCGTCGCGGCCTTCATGCCCGGCATGTCGCCGTCGGCGTTGATGTGGATGAGCTTGGCCAGCTCGTCGTTGTCGATCACCGGGAACGGCAGGGTCACGCTGCGACAGGACGCGGCCGTCGGCGCGAGCAGATTGCCGCCCGGGCCGAGGGAGGAGTGCAGGGAGGTGACCAGCTCTTCCCGGATGGCGTCCAGCGGCGGGTTCGTGACCTGCGCGAAGAGCTGGGTGAAGTAGTCGAAGAGCAGCCTGGGCCGCTCGGAGATGGCGGCGATCGGGGAGTCCGTGCCCATGGAACCGATGGGCTCCATGCCGGCGCGCGCCATGGGGGCGAGCAGGACGCGCAGCTCCTCCTCGGTGTAGCCGAAGGTCTGCTGGCGGCGGGTGACGGAGGCGTGGGTGTGGACGACGTGCTCGCGCTCGGGCAGGTCGCCGAGGCCGATGATGCCGGCCTGGAGCCACTCCTGGTAGGGCTGCTCGGCGGCGAGGGTCGACTTGATCTCGTCGTCCTCGATGATGCGGTGCTCGGCGGTGTCCACGAGGAACATCCGGCCGGGCTGGAGGCGGCCCTTGCGGACGACCTTCGCGGGGTCGATGTCGAGGACGCCGACCTCGGAGGAGAGCACCACGAGGCCGTCGTCGGTGACCCAGTAGCGACCCGGGCGCAGACCGTTGCGGTCCAGGACCGCGCCGACCTGGACGCCGTCGGTGAAGGTGACGCAGGCGGGGCCGTCCCAGGGCTCCATCATCGTGGAGTGGTACTGGTAGAAGGCGCGGCGGGCCGGGTCCATCGAGTCGTGGTTCTCCCACGCCTCGGGGACCATCATCAGCACCGCGTGCGGCAGGGAGCGCCCGCCGAGGTGGAGCAGTTCGAGGACCTCGTCGAAGGAGGCGGAGTCGGAGGCGTCCGGGGTGCAGACGGGGAAGATCCGCTCCAGCTCGCCCTTGCCGAAGAGGTCGGTGGCGAGCTGCGACTCCCGGGCCCGCATCCAGTTGCGGTTGCCCTTGACGGTGTTGATCTCGCCGTTGTGCGCCACGAAGCGGTACGGGTGGGCCAGCGGCCAGCTCGGGAAGGTGTTCGTGGAGAACCGCGAGTGCACCAGGGCGACGGCGGTGGCGCAGCGGCGGTCGGAGAGGTCCGGGAAGAACGGCTCCAGCTGCCCGGTGGTGAGCATGCCCTTGTAGACGATGGTGCGCGCGGAGAGCGACGGGAAGTACACGCCGGCCTCGCGCTCGGCGCGCTTGCGCAGCACGAACGCCTTGCGGTCCAGGTCGAGCCCGACGCTGGAGCCGTTGCTGACGAAGAGCTGGCGGAAGACCGGCATGGTGGCGCGGGCGCCGTTGCCGAGCAGGTCGGGGGTGGTGGGGACCTCGCGCCAGCCGAGGACGGTCAGACCCTCCTCCGCGGCGATCGTCTCGATCCGCGAGACGGCCTCTTCGGTGCCGTCGGTGTCGTCGGCGGGTAGGAAGGCGATGCCGACGGCGTACGAGCCGGCCTCGGGCAGCTCGATGCCGCTGACCTCGCGCAGGAACGCGTCCGGCACCTGGAGCAGGATTCCGGCGCCGTCTCCCGAGTCGGGCTCGGAGCCGGTGGCACCGCGGTGCTCCAGGTTCCGCAGGACCGTCAGCGCCTGTTCCACCAGCTCATGGCTGGCAACACCGGTCAGGGTGGCCACGAACCCGACGCCGCATGCGTCGTGTTCGTTACGGGGGTCGTACATCCCCTGAGGGGCGGGGCGACCGTCCATGGGCGACCAGGCGTCGGAACGCATCGGCTCTCCCGTCGTCGTCGTGGCATGTGCTGTGCCGAGGGACGACGTTGGCCCTCTGCGAAATTTCGTGCAGGTTACATGATGGACTGATTCCCGGAAAGTGGATTCTGCATTCCAACATGCGGACATGTGGTGGGGTCCCAGGAGGCCCCACGAGGCTTCACGGGGTGCCACGGGGGGAGGGAATCAGGGAAGTCAGAGATCTGGTGCTGGCGGCGCGAGCTTCGTTGCCCGTAGCGCTTTCGGCTCATGCCCCGTGGTGAGTGGGTCGAAACCGCGATGTCCGCGAGGTTTCCCGGACGTCACGCACAGTCTCTCACCCCCGGGGCGTCCCGTCCCCTGGAGCTACGTCACACTGCACCCGTGCGGGTCGCGACCCACGCGTTTCCCTGCGGGAACGCTGGCCTCTGCGGGTGCGTGGTGGCTTGTCGCGCAGTTCCGCCCCCTGTGCCCTGCGGGCACGGGGGCCCCCAGCGCCCCTGAAAACCCAACCCCCAACCCGCAGGCGAGTGACGGGGGCAGCGAAACAGGGGCGCTGGGGGTCCCCCATGCCCTCTGGGCATAGGGGGCGGAACTGCGCGAACAGGCCCCACCGACCCGCAGAGACCGACGCTCCTCAAGGAAACGGCGAGGACGTCCAGGGGCGCGCCCCGCAGCCCGGGCGCGGGGGTGCGGGGCGCAGCCCGGGCGCGGGGGTGCGGGGCGCAGCCCGGGCGCGGGCAACCGCTAGAGCGCTGCGCCCAGCACCGTGCCCAGGGCGTACGTCAGCGCCGCCGCGACTCCGCCCAGCACCAGCTGTCGCAACCCGCTGAACCACCAGCTCCGCGCCGTCACCCGCGCCACCAGCGCACCCGCCGCGAAGAGGCCCAGCAGCGCCAAGAGCACCGCCGGCCACAGCGCACTCGCGCCCAGTAGGTACGGCAGCACCGGCACCAGCGCGCCGAGGGCGAACGCGCCGAAGGAGGAGACCGCCGCGACCAGCGGCGACGGCAGGTCGTCCGGGTCGATCCCCAGTTCCTCCCGCGCATGGATCTCCAGCGCCTGCTCGGGGTCCTTGGAGAGTTGCATCGCGACCTCCCGGGCGAGCCCGGGCTCCACGCCCCGCGCCACGTACAGCGCCGCCAGCTCCTCCATCTCGTCCACCGGGTGCCTGCGCAACTCGCGGCGCTCCACGTCCAGTTCCGCCTGGACCAGCTCCCGCTGGGAGGCGACCGAGGTGTACTCCCCCGCCGCCATCGAGAACGCGCCGGCCGCGAGCCCCGCGAGCCCGGTGATGACGATGGTCTGCGAGGATGCCGCACCGCCCGCAACGCCGGTCATCAGGGCGAGGTTGGAGACCAGCCCGTCCATCGCGCCGAAGACCGCCGGCCGCAGCCAGCCGCCGTTGACGTCCCGGTGCGTGTGGTTGTCGCGGTGTGCCTCGTGCAGCGTCGCTGCGGACTCGATGATGGACATGCCTCTCCCCTGGCTTCCCCGTCCGTACCCAGCGGAACTGATCGTTCCGCTCCCTCGAACACCATCGAAAATACGCGCGATGTAAGGGGCGCGCTAGCAAGGTAGGCCGTACTTACCTGGGCTGGCGCGGAGCTGTCTGAGCTCTCCCGGGTGACAGTTGGGGTGACTGGGACGCAACTCAGAATCGTCCCGCGCCGCGTGTGGCACAGATGCAGGCATCAGGCTCGCGCGCGCGAAAGGGGCCCTCCTCATGGAGCTGGTTGCATGCAGTCCCGCCGATCCGTTCGACCCCGCGCCACGGCCGTCGGCCGCCCCCGCACCGACCCTGCGCGACCGCGCCTGCGGCGCGCTCCTCGGTCTCGCGGTGGGCGACGCGCTCGGGGCGCCCGCGGAGAACCTGCGCCCCTCCGAGATCCGTCGCCGCTGGGGCCGCATCGAAGGCTTCGTCGAGGACGACCCGGCCGGTACGGACGACACCGAGTACGCCATCTTCTCCGGCCTCCTGCTCGCCCGGCACGGCTCCGCGCTGACCGTGGCGCACGTGGAGAAGGCGTGGCACCACTGGATCGCGGACCTGGACGAAGGGCCCTTCAGGGGCGCGGGCTTCAGCGAGCGCGGCACGTTGGAGAACCTCCGGCGCGGGCTCGCCGCCCCCATCTCGGCCCAGCACCGCCACGCGTGGAGCGACGGACTCGCCATGCGGGCCGCGCCGTTCGGCGTGTTCGCGGCCGGGCGCCCTCTGGAAGCGGCCCGGCTGGTGACCATCGACGGGTCCGTCAGCCACGACGGCGAGGGCATCTACGGCGGCCAGGCGGTCGCCGCGGGCGTCGCCGCCGCGATGACGGGCGCGGGGCCGGCCGGGGTGATCGGGGCCGCGCTGTCCGTGATCCCGATGGACTCCTGGACGGCGCGTTCGCTGCGCCGCGGGGTGGTCACCGCCCAGCGCACGTACCCGGACACCCTGACGATGGAGCGCGCCGTGCGGTCCTCGGTGGTCATCGGCGGCTACCCGTGGACGGACCTGGCGCCGGAGGCGGTGGGGCTGGCCTTCGGCGCGTTCGCGGCGGCCCGCGGCGACTTCCGCGCCTCGGTGCTGACCGCGGTCAACATGGGCCGGGACGCGGACACGACGGCGGCGGTCGCGGGCGCGCTGGCCGGCGCGGTCCACGGGACGGCGGCGATCCCGGAGGCATGGGCGTCGGCGATCGGGCCGGTGCGCGGCAGCTGTCTGCCGTCGATGGCCGGTCAGCACGTCCTCGACGTCGCCGACTTGCTCACCCCGGACGACGACCCGAAGGCGGCGTCGTGACCACCGGAGCGCAGGCCGGCGGCGAGGGCGCCGGACACACCGCGTCAGCCCGTACGCGTACGAGCACGAGTACGGGTGCAGGTACGAGTGCCGGCAGGGAACGGACGCTGCGCACCGCGTCCACCGCAGGAACGGTCCGCCTCCCCGAGGCCGCACCGAGGCCGACAGCGACCCCCGAGGGCGCCCGCGTCCTCATCGCCCCGTCCATCGCACCGCCCACTGACGCCTCCTCCACCACGGCCGGCCCGAACACCCGCCACCGGAACCCGCGCGGCCGGCCCGCGGTCGAGCGTCCCGTGGAGGGCCTGCTGCTCGGCCTCGCCGCGGGCGACGCCGCAGGCTGGCCCGCCGCGCGGCACCGGGCCGCCCGGATGCCCGAGTGGACCCGGCGGCTGACCCGGGAGTTGGACACCTTCGCCGAACAGAACGCGACGACCACCCTCCCCGTCCCCATCGCCCTCAACCAACCCCCCGAGCCCCTGCGCCTCGGCCCGTCCGACGACGCCGAATGGGCGGCCTTCGCGGCCGAGACGGTGCTCACCGCGGCCGGCGACCTCTTCGCGAACCTCGCGCCCGGCGAACGGCTGCGCGCCGCCGTCGACCTGGCGTGGAACGCACTCGCCGCGGAGGTCGCCGCCGCCGCGGCCCGCGCGCCCGAGGTCGAGTCGGCCGTACTGCCGCTGCGCGCCCGGATCTCCGTACGCGCCGGGCTCGGCAACCTCGCGACCGGGCTGCGCCCGCCGGCGACCGGCCACGACAACCCGCACTACTTCGACGACGCCGCGTGCGTGCGGGCCGCCGTCCTCGCGGTCGTCCACCCCGGGGACCCCGACTCCGCCGCCGCGCTCGCGGAGTTCGACGCCCGCTACACCCAGGACGGCGACGGGGTCCACGGCGCCCGTGCGATGGCCGCGGCGGTGGCCGCCGCCCTCGGCGGCGCGGGCGTGGACGACGCCGTGGACGCCGCCCTCGCCCAACTGCCGGACTCCACCGAGATCGGCCGCAACGCCCAGCACGCGGTGCGGCTCGCCCGCTCCATGGAGGGCGACTGCGGGGCGTTCGCCCTCGTACCGCTGTTGGAGCACCAGATCGTCGACCACGTCTACAGCTACGGGATCGCCGCGGCGGAGACCGTTCCGGTGGCACTCGCGGTGGTGACGGCGGCCGGCGGACGGGTCGCCGAGGCCGTGCCGACCGCGGCCTGCCTCTCCCGCGTCGCGGACTCGGCGCCCGCGCTCGCGGGGGCGCTCACCGGCGTCCTGGGCGGCGGCGGAGCGATCCCCGACACCTGGCGGCAAGCCTGCCGCACCCTCGCGGGCTGCGCCCTGCCGCGGCTCGCGGGCACGGACCTGGTCGAACTCGCCGAGCGGCTGGCACCCACGGAACCGACCACCCGAGGTGGACAATCCCGGCATGACACAAACGGCACCAATGACGCCAAGCGCCCTAACTCCACCAATTCCCCCCATCACCCCCGCGTCGCCGGGACTCGATGACCGCATCGCCGGCGCCCTGGTCGGCGCGGCCGTGGGGGACGCGCTCGGCGGCCCCGTCGAGGGGTACGCCCCCGAGCAGATCGCCGAGCGCCACGGCGGCCGGGTCCAGGGCGTCGTCGGCCCCTGGAACGGCGCCGAATGGCGCACCGCCCGCCCCATCGCGCCGTACCACAAGGGCGACGGGCACGTCACCGACGACACCCTGATGACGCACGCGCTGATCCGGGTGTACGCCACGGTCCGCGACCACCTCGACGCGTACGCCGTCGCCGACCACCTGGTCCCCGACCTGATGACCACCCCGCGCTGGATCCCCGAGCTGGAGGCGGAGGCGCTGCCGCTGCAACGGCTCTTCCTCGCGGAGAAGTGGCTGGTGGCCCGGGTGCACTACGGCCACGTCGACCCGCGCGAGGCGGGCGTGGGCAACATCGTCAACTGCGGCGCCGCGATGTACATGGCGCCCGTGGGCCTGGTGAACGCGGCCCACCCGGCCGCCGCGTACGCCGAAGCCCTGGACGTCGCCGGCGCGCACCAGTCCTCGTACGGGCGGGAGGCGGCGGGCGTCTTCGCGGCGAGCGTGGCCGCGGCCTGCGCCCCCGGCGCCACCCCGGCGTCCGTCGTGGACGCGGCGCTCGCCCTGGCGAAGGACGGCACGCGCACCGCGATCGAGGCGGTGGCCGAAGTCGCCGTACGACATACGGACTTCGAGCCCGCGCTCACCGCGCTGCGCGCGGCGGTCGCCCCCTTCGACACGGTGGGTCCGGACTACCGCGCCCCCTCGCTGGGGGCGCGGCGACCGTCGCGGCTGCACGCGATCGAGGAGCTGCCGATCGCCCTCGGCATGCTGTTGATCGGCGGCGGGGAGTACCGGCGCACGGTGCTGGGCTCCGTCAACTACGGCCGGGACTGCGACTCCATCGCCACCATGGCGGGCGCGATCGCGGGCGCCCTGCACGGCGAGTCGGCGATCCCGCAGGAGTGGTCGAAGACCGTCGCCGGGGCCAGCCGCCTGGACCTGCACGCACCGGCCCGCGAACTGGCCGCGGTCGCCCGCGAGGTCTTCGCCCGCGACCTCGACCGCCGCCGCGCCCACGAGGACCACTTCGCCCTCCTGGCGGGTGACCCCACGTGAGCACACCCGCGCCGCGGGAGCGCGCTCCGCACACACCCCCGGCCGCCGTTCCGGCCGGGGGTGGCCGCCCGCACCCGCTGACGATCCCGTCCGACGGAGTACAGGGGAGAGCGCGCGTCCCGGGCATCGCAGGCCGGGCGCGCCCTTCGCACCCCGTCCCGGCAGGAGGCCGTGCCCACCGTCGAACGCCCCGCGCCGCGCGCCGACCCGGCACGGCCACGCCACGGTGCCACTGCCCCCGCCTGAGGGCGCGTCCGATGGACCTCGCCGGGCTGACGCTCCCCGGCACCGCACCTCTCCCCGTAGCCCGTCGGGCAGGGACGGGGGACCCCGGCGTCGTCGCGCACCCCTGGCCCCCTGTGCCCCGCGGGCACGGCGGCACCCCCACCGCAGGAACCGTCCCCCCGGGTCCGTCAGCGCGGGCGGTACGGTTCCGGCCCGCCCCGACGACGTCGCGCGGAGCCGCGGGGCGCACTGGGCCGACGCCCTGGGGACCGTGCGCCTGGGTCGTACGTCCCCGGCGCACCCACGCACCGACGACGGCACCCGGTACGGCGGGGCCCTGCGAGCGGGCTCCCCGCGGAAGCGGGCCCGGGCTCCGCGGCCGGCACGCGCGGACGACGCCGTACGGCACCGCCGAACACGGCAGGCGCGGCGGGCCGCGGGCCGCAAGCCGCCGACGACGGGCCGTGCGCCCACCGCTCACGCACCTCGCGGAAGGCGTGGCGTCATGACCTCGATCGTGGCCACCGTCGCGGAGACGGGGGACGAACGGCCCGTCGTCGGGCGGGGCGATGCGCTGCGGGTGACGTGGGTGCAGCCGGAGGACCTGGTGGGGCACGAGTTGCGGCAGGCCGGGGAGGACGGGCGGGATCCGCGGGCCGTCGGCGTCGTCGCGGAGACCTGGCGGGACGCCGGTGGCGCACCCGCGCCCGCCGCGGCCGGCGCGTCGCCGAGCCCCGCCACCCCGCGGCTGCGGGCCCTCGCGGAGCGGCTGCTGGACGATTTGGCCGCCCTGCCGGGGCGCTGCGCGGACCGCGAGCCCACCGACCTGGCGGCGATCCTCGCCGCGTGCCCGGACTGGCCCGCCGCGCCCCGGTGCCGCAGCCAGGGCGTGCCGGTGGACGACGACGCGCCGGGCGCGGACGTGACGGTCGGCTCCCGGCACCTCCCCCGCCCGGCCTCCCCCGGGCACGGCCGCGTCGACGCCCTGCACGCCGCCTGGCTCGGCCGGGCCGTCGGGTGCCTGCTGGGCAAGCCGGTGGAGAAGCTGCCCCTCTCCGGGATCCGGGCGCTCGCCGCCGCGACCGGCAACTGGCCGCTGCGGACCTGGTTCACCGCCGAGGGACTGCCGGACGACCTGGCCCGCGCCCACCCGTGGAACCGCCGCTCCGCCACCACCTCGCTCGCCGAGAACATCGACGGCATGCCCGAGGACGACGACCTCAACTACCCGCTGCTCAACCTCCTGCTGCTCCAGCGGTACGGACGGGGCTTCACCACCCGCGACGTGGCCGCGCTCTGGCTGGACGAACTGCCCGCCGGCCGGACCTTCACCGCCGAGCGCATCGCGTACCGCAATCTGCTGGCCGGGGTGGAGCCCCCCGAAACGGCCCGCCACCACAACCCCTTCCGGGAGTGGATCGGCGCCGCCATCCGCGCCGACGTCCACGGCTGGACCCACCCGGGCAACCCGGGCGCCGCAGCCGCCCAGGCCCATCGGGACGCCGTCCTCACCCACACCGCGAACGGCGTGTACGCGGCGATGTTCGTCGCCGCGACGATCGCCGCGGCCGGCGGCGGCGCCGGGGTCCACCAGGCGCTGGCCACCGGTCTGACCGTGGTGCCCCCGGAATCCAGGCTCGCCGGCGCCGTCCGCCTCGGCATCGAAACGGCCCGCGCCGAAGCGGAGTTCGACGCGGTCGTGGACCGGCTCCACCGGGCGCTCGGGCACTACCACTGGGTGCACGCCGTCCCCAACGCCGCCGTGCTCGCCGCCGCGCTCACGCATGCCGACGGCGACTTCGGCGGCACCGTCTGCCGCGCCGTGTCGGGCGGCTGGGACACCGACTCCAACGGCGCCACCGCCGGCTCGATCAGCGGTCTGCTCGCCGGACACCCCGCGGGCCTCGGCGAGCGGTGGACCGGCCCGCTGAAGAACCGGCTGGCCACCTCCGTCGGCACGTTCGACGGGATCGGCTTCGACGCCCTCGCCCACCTCACCCACCAGGAGGCCCAACGCCCATGACGACGATCGTGGTGCTCGGCAGCACCAACATGGACCTCGTCGCCTACGTCGCCCACCCGCCCAAGCGCGGCGAGACGGTCACCGGACGCGCCTTCCGCACGGTCCCCGGCGGCAAGGGCGCCAACCAGGCCGTCGCCGCCGCCCGCGCGGGCGGGGACGTGGCCCTCATCGGCGCGGTCGGCGCGGACCCCTTCGGCGAGCGGCTGCGGCACGCGCTGGAGGCGTCCGGCGTCGACACCGACCTGCTGCGCACCGCGGAAGGCCCCTCCGGCACGGCGCACGTCGTGGTCGACGACGACGGCGGCAACGCGATCGTCGTCGTCCCCGGCGCCAACGGCACCGTCACCGCCCTCTCCCCCGGCGACGAGACCCTGATCGCCGCGGCCGACCTGCTCCTGCTCCAACTCGAACTCCCGCTCAGCGCCGTGCTCGACGGCGCCGCCGCGGCCCGCCGCCACGGCGTACGGACCGTGCTCACGCCCGCGCCCGTCCAGCCGCTGCCGCCCGAACTGCTCGCCGTCACCGACCTGCTGGTGCCCAACGAGCACGAGGCGGCGCGGCTCACCGGCGTCGCCGACCCCCGCGCCGCAGCACGGGCGCTGCTGCGCCAGGTGCCCGAGGTCGTCATCACCCTGGGCGCGGCGGGCTGCCTGCACGCCCGCCGGGACGGCGAGCCGATCGCCGTGCCGGCGCCACGGGTGACCGCCGTGGACACCACCGGCGCGGGCGACACCTTCACCGGCGCGCTGGCCGTGGCGCTCGGCGAGGGGCGGCCCGTGCGCGAAGCCCTGCGCTGGGCGTCCTGCGCCGCCGCGCTCTGCGTCCAGCGCGAGGGCGCGTCCACCTCCATGCCGTACCGCCCGGAGATCGACGCGGCCTGCGCCCCGACCCCCGCCCCGGAGGACGACCCCCGATGACGCCCACGCCGCCCACGCCCCCCGCCCCGCACGCCCCGCACGCTCCCCTGCGCGACCTGCGCGTACTGGACCTCGCAACGCTCTTCGCCGGCCCCCTCGCCGCAACGATGCTCGGTGACTTCGGCGCCGAGGTGATCAAGGTCGAGCACCCCGAGCGCCCCGACCCCTCCCGGGGCCACGGCCCCGCCAAGGACGGCGTCGGCCTGTGGTGGAAGCTGCTCGGCCGCAACAAGCGCACCATCACGCTCGACCTGTCCTCCCCCGGCGGCCGGGACGCCCTGCTGAAGCTGGCCGCCACCGCGGACGTCGTCATCGAGAACTTCCGCCCCGGGACGCTGGAGCGCTGGGGCCTGGGCTGGGACGAACTCAGCCGGGCGAACCCCCGGCTCGTCCTGACCCGGGTCACCGGCTTCGGGCAGTTCGGCCCGTACTCCCACCGCCCCTGCTTCGGCACCCTCGCCGAGGCCATGAGCGGCTTCGCCGCCGCCACCGGCGAGCCCGACGGCCCGCCGACGCTGCCCCCCTTCGGCCTCGCCGACTCGATCGCGGCCCTCGCGACCTCCTACGCCGTGCTCACCGCGCTCACCGCCCGCGCCACCACCGGGCGCGGCCAGGTCGTCGACATGGCGATCATCGAACCGATCCTCACCGTCCTGGGCCCCCAACCCCTCTGGTACGACCAGCTCGGCTACGTCCAGCCGCGCCTGGGCAACCGCTCCCGCAACAACGCCCCCCGCAACACCTACCGCACCGCGGACGGCTGCTGGGTCGCCGTCTCCACCTCGGCGCAGTCCGTCGCCGAACGCGTGCTGCGGCTCGTCGGCCGCGCCGACCTCGTCGACGAGTCCTGGTTCGCCAGCGGCACCGGGCGCGCGGAGCACGCCGACGAACTCGACGCCGCGGTCGGCGGCTGGATCGCCCGCCGCCCCCGGTCCGAGGTGCTGGCCGCCTTCGAGAAGGCGGAGGCCGCGATCGCGCCCGTCTACGACGTACGGGACGTGCTGGACGACCCCCAATACCGCGCGCTGGACACCGTCACCGAGGTCGACGACCCGGAGCTGGGCCCGATCCGGATGCAGAACGTCCTCTTCCGGCTCTCGGAGACCCCCGGCGCCATCCGCTGGGCCGGCCGCCCCCACGGCGCCGACACCGAGGCCGTCCTCACCGAGCTGGGCATGAGCCCCGACGAGATCACCGCACTCCGCACCCAGGGCGCGCTATGAACATCTCCCTCACCTATCTCTACGCCCCGGGCGACCGCCCCGAGGTCGTGCGCAAGGCGATCGACTCCGGCGCGGACGTCGTGATCGTCGACCTGGAGGACGCGGTCGCCCCCGACCGCAAGAAATACGCCCTCGCCGCGACCGTCGAACTCCTCACCGACCCGCAGCCGCTGCCCGTCCACGTCCGCATCAACTCCCCCCGCTCGCCCGAAGAGATCGAGACCCTGACCGGACTGCCCGGCCTGGCTGCCCTCCGTGTTCCCAAGGTGACACACGGCACTGACATTCCCCCCGTCGCCGCCCTCGCGCCCGGCGTCCCGCTCTATCCGCTGCTCGAATCCGCGCTGGCGATCGAGCACGCGTACGCCATCGCCAGCGCGCACCCGGCCGTCCGCGGCATCGGCATCGGCGAGGCGGACCTCCGCGCCGACCTCGGCGTGCGCGGCGGCGCGGGGTTGGACTGGCCGCGCACCCGGATCGTGGTCGCCGCGCGGGCGGCGGGCCTGGCGCCGCCGGTGCAGTCCGTCTTCCCGGACATCCGCGACCTGGACGGCCTGTACGCGTCCTGCACGCACGGCCGGGCCCTCGGCTTCGTGGGCCGCGCGGCGATCCACCCGCGCCAGCTCCCGGTCATCGAGCGCGCCTTCCGCCCGACGCCGGAGGAGATCGCGGCGGCGGTGGAGGTGGTGCGGGCGGCGGCGCGGGCGGAAGGGGCGCAGGCGTTGCCGGACGGCCGCTTCGTGGACGCGGCGATCGTCGCGACGGCGGAACGCGTCCTATCCCTGGCCCGCCGAGTGGCTCCCTGACGTGAGCGGCCTCTGGGGCGGGGTGCCGCTTCCCCACGGGAGCACTCCCGCCTGCGGCTGATCGGGCCCTGGCCACCCCCGCCGTTGCCCTGCGGGAGCGTTGATCCCCGCGGCCCGGTGGGGGCTGTTCGCGCAGTTCCCCGCGCCCCTAGACCCCCCGTTCGTCTGCGGACCGTGGGTGGCTTGTCGCGCAGTTCCGCCCCCCCCTATGCCCAGAGGGCATGGGGGGGGACCCCCAGCACCCCTAAACCCCCACCCCGGCACGCAGGCGAGTGGCGGGGGCAGCGAATCAGGGGCGCGGGGAACTGCGCGAGCACCATCCACGGTCCGCAGGGGACCAACGTGCCCGCAGGGAAACGGCGAAGGTGTCTAGATAGCCTCGCGCCCCCGTACCCGCAAGGGCACAGGGGCGCGAAAACGGCGCGGACGAGCCTTCGTGAGCGCAGGGCTACTTCGGGGCTTCCGTTGGGGTCGGGGAACCCGGGGATTTTGCCGGGGCCTCGGGCTTGGGGTCCGTGTCACCGTCCGCGTCAGCGGACTGCGCGGGGTCCGGGGTCTCCAGGGACTCCTGGGCCCCCTGGGACTTGGCGTCCGGCTCCACGATCTCCTCGCGGCCCGGCCGCACCCGCGACGAGATCACGATGTACGCCACCGCCAGCACGAACACCACGATCGCGGTCCAGACGTTCAACCGCAGGCCCAGGACCTCGTGCGCCTCGTCCACCCGCATGTACTCGATCCAGCCGCGACCCGCGCAGTAGCCCGCCACGTACAGGGCGAAGGCCCGCCCGTGGCCCAGCTTGAAGCGACGGTCCGCCCAGATGACCAGGACCGCGACGCCGATGCACCACAGGGACTCGTACAGGAACGTCGGGTGGTAGAGGCCGGCCTCGCGGTTCGTCCCCTCGCTGATCTTCAGCGCCCACGGCAGGTCAGTCGGCTTGCCGTACAGCTCCTGGTTGAACCAGTTGCCCCAGCGGCCGATCGCCTGCGCGAAGGCGATGCCCGGCGCGAGCGCGTCGGCGTAGGCCGGCAGCGGGATGCCGCGGCGGCGGCAGCCGATCCAGGCGCCGACCGCACCGAGGGAGATCGCGCCCCAGATCCCGAGGCCGCCCTCCCAGATCTTGAAGGCGTCGACCCAGTTCTTGCCCTCGCTGAAGTACAGCTGGTAGTCGGTGACGACGTGGTACAGCCGGCCGCCGACGAGGCCGAAGGGCACGGCCCAGACGGCGATGTCGGCCACCGTGCCGGCTTTGCCGCCGCGGGCGATCCAGCGCTTGTTGCCGTACCAGACGGCCACGAAGACGCCGATGATGATGCACAGTGCGTAGCCGCGCAGCGGCAGCGGTCCGAGGTGGATCGCGCCGGACGACGGGCTGGGAATGTAGGCAAGGTCCATGGCAGGTCCGACGCTACCTTGCTTAGCAGTGGGAGCGACAACCTCCCCCGGCAACTTCTGCATAACTCTGCGCACACGAAGGCCCCGTGCGCGCCCGGGCGAGCCGGTGGAGAACCGGCGTACGACCCGGGCGGGGCACGGGGCCGACACGCTCCGCGAGCGCGTCCTTACGAGGTCGCGGGCCCGGGCTCGGAAGACCGCCCGGTGTCGGTCCCGGCGCCCGATTCGCTACCGCCCGGCTCCGCGCTCCCGGTCTCCTTGCCGGGCTCCTTGCCCTTGTTCGCCTCGGTGACCCACTTCTTCAGGTTCTCCGGGGAGATCTGCTTGCCGTCCTTCGTCGGGAAGATCGACTCGCCGTTGAGCAGCACCGTCGGGGTGCCCTGGAAGCGGCCCTCGGCGAACGCCTCGTTCGACTTCGCGACCCAGGAGTCGTGCGTGCCGTCCTGGACGCAGCTGCGGAAGCCGGGGGTGTCCAGGCCGTCGACCTTCTTCGCCAGGTCGAGCAGCTTGTCGTTGTCCGCGAAGGCGTCGTCCGGCTCCGGCGGCTGGTTCCGGTACAGGACGTCGTGGTACGGGGCGAACTTGCCGACGTCCTGGGCGCAGGCCACCGCATTGGCCGCGCGCAGCGAGCCGCTGCCGCCCATGTTCCCGTCGATGATCGTCGCGAAGTGGTACTCGACCTTGAGGTCGCCGGACTTCTCCAGGTCCTGGACGGCGTCCCGCATCACGTTCTCGAACTGGGCGCAGACGGGGCAGCGGAAGTCCTCCCACACCGTGAGCGTGGAGGGCGCGTCGGTCGCGCCGACGCGGATGGCAAGCTGCTCCTTGCCCTCCGCCCCGGCGGGGGCCAGCAGCGGTCCGGCGGTGTTGTTCCCGCTCTTGCCGCCCTTGTCGCCCTTGTCGGCGTTGGCCGCGACCACGCCGACCACGGCGGCCAGCCCGAGGACGCCCACCACGCCCGCGGACACCACCAGCAGGCGCCGCCTCTTCTCCTGGGCCTTCTCCCGCTCGCGCTCCTGCTGCATCCGCTCGCGCACGGTCCTCTTGGGTTCCTGATTCTTCTCGCTCACACCCCGCAAACGAACCGGGGAGGCGCACCCGCGCCTCCCCGGTCCCAGATCCACCCGTACGAGCGATCCGTACGAGAAGCGTCCGTTTCAGCCCGCGCGCACGCCCTCGGCGAGCTCGGCGGCCAGCTTCCGGACGCCCGCGGTGCCGGCCGCGGCGTCCGGCGCGTCGAGGATCCGCTGGACGAACGCGGAGCCGACGATCACGCCGTCCGCGAAGGCGGCGACCTGACGGGCCTGGGTGGCGTCGGAGACCCCGAGGCCGACGCAGACCGGCAGGTCGGTGGTGGCCCGGGTGCGCCGCACCAGGTCCTCCGCCTGGGCGCCCACGGACTCGCGGGTGCCGGTGACGCCCATCAGCGACGCCGCGTAGACGAAGCCGGAGCCGGCCTCGGCGATCCGGGCGATGCGGGCGTCCTTGCTGCTGGGTGCGACGACGAAGACGGTCGCCAGACCGTGCTTGTCGGCGTGCTCGCGCCAGAGGTCGGACTCCTCGACGGGCAGGTCCGGCAGGATGCAGCCGGCGCCGCCCGCCTCGGCCAGCTCGGCGGTGAACCGGGCAACGCCGTAGCGGTCGATCGGGTTCCAGTACGTCATCACCAGCACGGGCTTGCCGGTGGCGGCGTGCGCCTCGCGGACCGTGCGCATCACGTCCGCGATCCGCACCCCGCCGCGCAGGGCGATGTCGTCGGCGGTCTGGATGACGGGCCCGTCCAGGACGGGGTCGCTGTGCGGCAGCCCCACCTCGACGACGTCGGCGCCGCCGTCGAAGACGGCCTTGACCGCCTCGATGCCGCCGTCCACGGTCGGGAACCCGGCCGGGAGGTAGGCGATCAGGGCGGCCCGGCCCTCGGCCTTGGCCGCGGCCAGCGTCTCGCTGAGCAGCGTCGCGTTCCCGCTCACTGGGCGTCCTCCCCGTCGTACAGCCCGAAGTAGCGGGCGGCGGTGTCCATGTCCTTGTCGCCGCGGCCGGACAGGTTGACCACGAGCAGGCCCTCCGGGCCCAGCTCCCGGCCGACCTCCAGGGCGCCGGCGAGCGCGTGCGCGGACTCGATCGCCGGGATGATGCCCTCGGTGCGCGACAGCAGCCGCAGCGCCTGCATCGCCTGGTCGTCGGTGACGGGGCGGTACTCGGCCCGCCCGATGTCCTTGAGGTACGAGTGCTCGGGGCCGATGCCCGGGTAGTCGAGCCCGGCGGAGATCGAGTACGGCTCGGTGATCTGGCCCTCGTCGTCCTGGAGGACGTACGAGCGCGAGCCGTGCAGGATGCCGGGCTCGCCCACGGTCAGCGTCGCCGCGTGCTCGCCGCTGTCCACGCCGTGGCCCGCGGCCTCGCAACCGATCAACCGGACGGAGGCGTCCGGCACGAAGGGGTGGAAGAGCCCGATGGCGTTCGAGCCGCCGCCGACGCAGGCCACGGCCGCGTCCGGGAGGCGACCCACGCGCTCCAGGATCTGGCGGCGCGCCTCGACGCCGATGACGCGGTGGAAGTCGCGGACCATCGCCGGGAAGGGGTGGGGGCCCGCGACCGTGCCGAAGAGGTAGTGGGTGCGGTCGACGTTGGCGACCCAGTCGCGGAACGCCTCGTTGATGGCGTCCTTGAGGGTCCTGCTCCCGGAGGAGACCGGGACGACCTCGGCGCCGAGCATCCGCATCCGGGCGACGTTCAGCGCCTGGCGCTGGGTGTCGACCTCGCCCATGTAGATGGTGCACTCCAGGCCGAAGAGGGCGCACGCGGTGGCGGTGGCCACGCCGTGCTGGCCGGCGCCCGTCTCCGCGATCACCCGCGTCTTGCCCATGCGCTTGGTGAGCAGCGCCTGCCCCAGCACGTTGTTGATCTTGTGGGACCCGGTGTGGTTCAGGTCCTCCCGCTTGAGGAAGATCCGCGCCCCGCCGGCGTGCTCGGCGAACCGGGTCACCTCCGTCAGCGGGCTCGGGCGGCCGGTGTAGTGGACGAGGAGGTCACCGAGTTCGGCCGCGAAGGCGGGGTCGGCCTTCGCCTTCTCGTACTCGACGGCGACCTCGTCGACGGCGGCGACCAGGGCTTCGGGGATGAACTTCCCGCCGAAGGCGCCGAAGTAGCCCGCGGCGCTCGGGACCTGGCCTTCCGGGTCCGGGATGAAGAAGTCAGAGGACATCCGACGTACTCCTTGGGGGCACGTGCCCCCGCTCAAGGGTGGATGGATCGATGGGCCGGTACGACCGCCGGCAGCGCCGACGGCGCCCCGAAGGGGCCGCGGGCGTGCGGGTACGGCGAACGGCCGGGCAGCGGCCCGGGGCGCTGGGGGGTCCCACCGTGCCCGCAGGGCACAGGGGCCGGATGCGGTCGTCTCAGCCGACCGCGCGGACGGCGGCCGTAGGCCATCGCATCCCGTTGACCTGGCCCGGCTCGGAGCCGATCACATAGCGCACCCTGCGCCCGTGCACCCGCCGTGCCGGCGCGCGGCAGCCCCGGGGACGGCAGCCGCGCGCGAGGCGGGCGTACGCGTCACCGGAGGCCGGCGCGGGAGGGCGGGCGAGGGACACGGGCTTCCCTAGTTCCGGCCGTGGCGCAGCGCGGGGTGCGCGCCGGCGGCGACGAGGTCGGCGACGGCCGTCTTGGGGTCGCGGCCGGTCACCAGGGACTCGCCGACGAGGACGGCGTCCGCGCCGGCGTTGGCGTACGCGATCAGGTCGTGCGGCCCGCGGACGCCGGACTCGGCGACCTTGACGATGCTCGCCGGGATCTCGGGGGCGACCCGCTCGAAGGTGGTGCGGTCGACCTTGAGGGTCTTCAGGTCGCGGGCGTTCACGCCGATGATCCGGGCGCCGGCGTCGACGGCGCGGTCCACCTCGTCCTCGTCGTGGACCTCGACGAGCGGGGTCAGACCGATGGACTCGGCGCGCTCGATCAGGGAGACCAGGGCCTCCTGCTCCAGCGCGGCCACGATCAGCAGCACGAGGTCGGCGCCGTAGGCACGGGCCTCCCAGAGCTGGTACGAGGTGACGATGAAGTCCTTGCGCAGCACCGGGACGTCGACCCGGGCGCGCACCGCCTCCAGGTCGGCCAGCGAGCCACCGAAGCGGCGCTCCTCCGTGAGGACGGAGATCGCGGCGGCGCCGCCCGCCGCGTAGTCGGCGGCGAGTCCGGCGGGGTCGGCGATCGCGGCCAGCGCGCCCTTCGACGGGCTGGAGCGCTTGACCTCGCAGATCACGGTGACGCCCTCGCCGCGCAGCGCTGCGGCGCCGTCCTTCGCGGCGGGCGCCTTGGCCGCGCGCTCCTTGAGCTCGTCGAGGCTGACCCGCGCCTGCCGCTCTGCGAGGTCGGCGCGGACGCCTTCGATGATCTCGTCGAGCACACTCACGCGAGCGGCCCCCTTCCGGGATGGTGATGATGGTCAGGGATCAACCACCTCGATGGTATCCGCAGGACGGCCCGGACTTCGCATCCGGTGGTCCGCCGTCCCACTGACTGGGACCGTGGGGGACCCCCCGTGCCCTCAGGGCACAGGTGGGGGTCCCCCCCACGCCCTCTGGGCGTAGGGGGAGGAACCGCGCGACGAGCCATCCACCGGGCTGCGGTCGCCAAGCCCGCTTGGCCATCACGGCGCTACTGCGCCCGTCAAGGCAACGGCATCGCCCCCACCGTCGGTGGCGGGCGCGGCGGTCACGGGGCCAGCGCGGAGCCGAAGGGCAGGTTCCGTACGACGCTGAAGACGAGCACGGCCGCGCCCGCCAGCCACCACCACAGGGGCCGGACGGTGACCTTCCAGGTGGCGCCGGGGGTGCCCCGGACCACCTGGACCAGCCACAGCGTCCACAGCACGGCGAAGACGCCGTAGCCGACGACGGCGACCGCGTTCGCCCCGAAGGCGGTCGCCAGGTCACCGTGGACGAAGGCGTGGGCGCTGCGCAGCCCGCCGCAGCCGGGGCAGTAGATGCCGGTGACGGCCAGCAGCGGGCAGGTCGGATAGTGACCGGATTCGTTCGGGTCGACGGCGCCGACGTACGCGAAGGCGGCGCCGACGGCGGCGAGGGTGGCCAGTGGCACGACCAGCCGCCGCGCGAGGGGCGCGGGCCGGGGAGCGGCGGCGGTCACGGGGGGTGTCGAAGGCGCTGGGGGCACGGTCGGAGGGGGCACCGTGCGATTCTCCCCGCTCGTGCGAAAAGGCGCAGCCCGGCGGTGCCGGTCTGCGCCTCGCGTCGTACGGCCGCGGTCGACCGCGGCCCCGGAGCGGGTGGTCAGATGGTGGACTGGGCGGCCACGCGCTCGGCGACCACACGGCCGGCCTGCTCACGGGCCTGCTTGCGCTCGGCGGACTCCTTCTGGGCGCCCATGCCGGCGGCCTTCATGCCGTAGCCGACGACACCGCCGACGAGCGTGATCGCGATGCCGCCCCAGAACCCGAGGGGGTTCGCCGCGACCATGAAGACACCGGCGACGCAGAAGCCGATGAAGGAGATGGTGACGCCGGTCCAGGCGGCCGGGGTGTGTCCGTGTCCGTGGGCGCTGCCCGCCATGAGTTGCTCCTCGTTGCTGAGTGCGCGCTGACGCGCGGGGTACTGCGAACGCGGCGGCGGTCCGTCGCGCTCCGGGGGGGGTCGTCAGACCCTTCCGTCCTCCATTGTCCCGTACTCCATCCGTGGTCGGGAGGCAGGGTGACGCGTCTGACAGTTCCGGCGGTCAGGTGCCCCGGGCGGGGTCGTCGGTGGGGTCCTCGCCGCGGTCGAGGGCCTTCCACACGTCCTCGGGGCGGTCCGGGTCGACCTTGGGCGCCTTGCGGGGCCGGGGCGTGCCGTCGCGCTCGTAGCGGCCGGACATCGCGGGCCAGAGCTTGCCGTACCGGAGCGCCAGCAGCCCGGCGAGCAGGATCAGCAGGCTGGCCGCGGCCGTCACGTACGGCCAGGGCGTGTGCGTCACCCCGGAGACGGCGGCGGCGGTGTCGCTGGTGTACTTGGCCGCCTGCTCTTCGAGCGCGTCGGAGTCGCCGGCGCCGACGAGGGCGGCGACGGTCGCGCCCGCGCCGCTGAGCGCCAGCAGCCCGGAGACCACCAGTCGGCCCTTGCGGCCCACGGCGAAGACGGCGACGAGGGCGGCGAGGCCGACGATGGCGAGGGCGGTGGGCACACCGGTGACCTCACCGCCGTCGACGTCCACCGGCAGGGTCCCGCCGGGGACCGTGGCACCGCCCTCGGCCCACGTCTGGCCGGCGGCGAGCAGGACGACGGTGGCGCCGGCGGCACCGAGGAAGAGGGCTGCGCCGAGGGTCCGCCGGCCGGTGTCCGCGTTCTTCGCGGCAGTTGCGGCCTGGGAGTGAGCCCCGGCGCGGGGCTGGGGTACGGGAACAGCGCTCACGCACCCCACTATCCCTTACGCGCCCGCGGCCTCCGCAGCCGCCCTCCGGCCGTCGTCGTTCCCGCTGGTCGTCGCCGCGGCGGCGAGACGGTTGGCGGTGTGCACGGCCCGGAGCACCGCGGCGGCCTTGTTGCGGCACTCGGTGTCCTCGGCGACGGGGTCGGAGTCCGCCACCACGCCCGCGCCGGCCTGGACGTACGCCGTGCCGTCGCGCAGCAGGGCGGTGCGGATGGCGATCGCGGTGTCCGAGTCCCCGGCGAAGTCCAGATAGCCGACGCAGCCGCCGTACAGCCCGCGCCGGGAGGGCTCCAGCTCGTCGATGATCTGCATCGCGCGGGGCTTGGGCGCCCCGGAGAGGGTGCCGGCGGGGAAGCAGGCCGTGAGCACGTCGAAGGCGGTGCGGCCGGCGGCGACCTCGCCGGTGACCGTGGAGACGATGTGCATCACGTGCGAGTAGCGCTCGATCGACATGAAGTCGACGACCTCGACGGTGCCGGGCTCGCAGACCCGGCCCAGGTCGTTGCGGCCGAGGTCGACGAGCATCAGGTGCTCGGCGCGCTCCTTGGGGTCGGCCAGCAGCTCCTCGGCGAGGTCGTGGTCCTCCTGCGGGGTGGCGCCGCGCGGCCGGGTCCCGGCGATGGGGTGCAGCAGGGCGCGCCCGTCCTCGACCTTGACGAGCGCTTCGGGGCTGGAGCCCACCACGTCGAAGGTGCCGCCGTCACAGTCCGGGAAGCGGAACAGGTACATGTACGGGCTGGGGTTGGTCGCCCGCAGCACCCGGTAGACGTCCAGGGCGCTCGCCGCGCACGACGTCTCGAACCGCTGGGAGGGCACGACCTGGAACGCCTCGCCGGCGCGGATGCGCTCCTTCACGTCCTCCACGGCGTCCTGGTACTCCGGGCCGCCCCACCGCGCGGTGAAGGGGGGCAGCTCGGACGGCGGCAGCGCGACCGGCGCGGACGCCAGCGGGCGGGCCAGGTCGCGCTCCATCGCGTCGAGCCGGGCGACGGCGTCCGCGTACGCCTCGTCGACGCCGGTGTCCAGGTCGTTGTGGTTGATCGCGTTGGCGATCAGCTGGACGGTGCCGTCCCAGTGGTCCAGCACGGCGAGGTCCGAGGTGAGCAGCATCGTCAGCTCGGGCAGCTTCAGGTCGTCTCGCTCGCCGGGGCCGATCTTCTCCAGCCGGCGCACCACGTCGTAGCCGAGGTAGCCGACCATGCCGCCGGTGAAGGGCGGCATGCCGGCGTCCAGGTCTCCCGTGGGGGTACCTCCCGCGCCGCCAGGTGTAGGGGGAGTGTGCAGGGTCTCGACCGTGGCGCGCAGCGCGGCGAGCGGGTCGCCGTGCGCGGGGACCCCGACGGGCGGGGTGCCCAGCCAGTGGGCCTGGCCGTCCCGCTCGGTGAGCGTGCTGGCGCTGCGCACCCCGACGAAGGAGTACCGCGACCACGACCGTCCGTTCTCGGCGGACTCCAGCAGGAAGGTGCCGGGCCGCTCGGCGGCGAGCTTGCGGTAGAGCGCGACGGGGGTGTCCCCGTCGGCGAGCAGCCGACGGCTGACGGGGATGACGCGGCGGTCCGCGGCGAGCTTGCGGAAGGTGTCGAGGTCCATTGTCATGGGGCCGGACCCTACTTTCCGGGCTCTTCGACGGGCAGGACGAGGGGCCCTACGTCCAGCACGTCCGCGTCGAAGCAGGTGCGGTCGCCGGTGTGGCAGGCGGCACCGACCTGGTCGACCTTGACGAGCACGGTGTCCGCGTCGCAGTCGAGGGCGACGGACTTCACGTGCTGGACGTGCCCGGAGGTGTCCCCCTTCACCCAGTACTCCTGCCGGCTGCGGGACCAGTAGGTGGCGCGTCCGGTGGTGAGGGTGCGGTGCAGGGCCTCGTCGTCCATCCAGCCGAGCATGAGCACCTCTCCGGTGTCGTACTGCTGGGCGATGGCGGGCACGAGCCCGTCGGCGCTGCGCCGGAGGCGGGCGGCGACCGCGGGGTCGAGGGAGCTTTCGGGGACGCGGCTGGTCATGCGGCCATTGTGCCGCGTCGGGTGCGGCGGGCGGACGGCCCGTCCACGGGCCGGACCCGGTGCGCTCCCCACCGCGGGGCCACTGGGCGCAGGCGGTCCGCCCGCCGTACGCTGGCGGACATGTCGACCCATGCGAAGCGTGAACGGCTCATCCTCGCCGACCTCCTCGAAGGCGTCGGCCCCGATGCGCCGACCCTGTGCGACGGCTGGCGGACCAGGGACCTCGCGGCCCACGTGGTGGTGCGCGAGCGTCGCCCGGACGCGGCCGGCGGCATCCTGATCGGGGCGCTCAAGGGCCGGCTGGCGCGGGTCCAGGAGGAGTTCGCGGCGAAGCCGTACGAAGAACTGATCCAGCTGATCCGCACCGGGCCGCCGCGGATGTCGCCGTACGGCATCAAGCAGGTGGACGAAGCGGCGAACACGGTCGAGTTCTACGTGCACGCGGAGGACGTCCGCCGGGCGCAGCCCGACTGGACCCCGCGCCCGCTGGACCGGGTGTTCGAGGACGCGCTGTGGGCACGGCTGGAGAAGGCAGCGCGACTGCTGGGCCGCAAGTCGCCGGCGGGCCTGGTGCTGCGCCGCCCCGACGGCCAGACGGTGGTGGCGCACCGGGGCACGCCCGTGGTGACGGTGACGGGCTCGCCGGGCGAGCTGACGATGTTCGCCTTCGGCCGCCAGGGGGTTGCGCAGGTGGACACGGAGGGCGAGCAGACCGCGATCACGAAGGTCCGCGACTCGTCTCTGGGCATCCCGCTGTAGCCCCGGCGCCGGGGCGGGCCGCGTTGCCCCCTGCGGGCCGCCTGTGGTTCCCGCGCAGTTCCGCCCCCCATGCCCAGAGGGGATGGGGGGACCCCCAGCGCCCCTGGACACCCCCGCCGTTTCCCTGCGGGAACATTGGTTTCCGCGGCCCGGTGGCTGGCTTGTCGCGCAGTTCCGCCCCCTATGCCCAGAGGGCATGGGGGGACCCCCAGCGCCCCTGAAGGCCCACGCCCTGCGGGCGTAGGGAGGTCCACGCTTCCCGCAGTTGAACGACGGCGGAAGCACAACAGGGGCGCGGGGAACTGCGCGACCAGCCACAGACCGGCCGCACACGACCACCGGTGGTCAGGCCAACGGCGCGATCCACACGCCCCAAGCCCCGCTCTGAAGCGACAGGCTGAGCAGGTCAGGGGCGCTGGGGGTCCCCCATGCCGTCTGCGCCCGCGCTCAGCGGGCTAGCGGACCGCGTGGCCCGCTTCCCGGAGCGCCGTCTTTACCTCGGAGATGCGCAGGTCGCCGAAGTGGAAGACCGACGCCGCCAGCACCGCGTCCGCTCCCGCCTCCACCGCCGGGGCGAAGTCCGAGACGCGGCCCGCGCCGCCGCTCGCGATCACGGGGACGGTCACATGGCGGCGGACCGCCGTGATCATCTCGGTGTCGTAGCCGTCCTTCGTGCCGTCCGCGTCCATGGAGTTCAGCAGGATCTCCCCGGCCCCCAGCTCCGCGGCGCGGTGCGCCCACTCCACCGCGTCGATGCCGGCGCTGCGGCGACCGCCGTGGGTGGTGACCTCGAAGGAGCCGGACGCGGTGCGGCGCGCGTCCACCGACAGCACCAGCACCTGGCTGCCGAAGCGCTCCGCGATCTCGCGGATCAGCTCGGGGCGGGCGATCGCCGCGGTGTTGACGCCCACCTTGTCCGCGCCGGCACGCAGCAGCCGGTCCACGTCCGCCACGGAGCGCACCCCGCCGCCGACGGTGAGCGGGATGAAGACCTGCTCGGCGGTGCGGCGCACCACGTCGTACGTGGTCTCGCGGTTGCCGGACGACGCGGTGATGTCGAGGAACGTCAGCTCGTCGGCGCCCTCCGCGTCGTACAGCTTCGCCATCTCGACCGGGTCGCCGGCGTCCCGCAGGTTCTGGAAGTTCACGCCCTTGACGACCCGACCCGCGTCCACGTCCAGGCAGGGGATCACCCTGACGGCGAGGCTCATGCGGAGGCCACCGTCGCCAGGGCCTCCTCCAGCGTGAACGCCTTCGCGTACAGCGCCTTGCCGACGATCGCGCCCTCGACGCCCTCGGGGACGAGGCCGGCGATGGCCCGCAGGTCGTCCAGGGAGGAGACGCCGCCGGAGGCGACGACGGGCTTGTCGGTGGCGGCGCAGACGTTCTTCAGCAGCTCCAGGTTGGGGCCCTGGAGGGTGCCGTCCTTGTTGATGTCGGTGACGACGTAGCGGGCGCAGCCCTCGGAGTCGAGGCGGGCCAGCGTCTCGTAGAGGTCGCCGCCGTCGCGGGTCCAGCCCCGGCCGCGCAGGGTGGTGCCGCGGACGTCGAGCCCGACGGCAATCTTGTCGCCGTGCTCGGCGATGACCTTGGCGACCCACTCGGGGGTCTCCAGCGCGGCGGTGCCCAGGTTCACCCGGGTGCAGCCGGTGGCGAGGGCCGCGGCGAGCGAGGCGTCGTCGCGGATGCCGCCGGACAGCTCCACCTTGATGTCCATCGCCGCGGTGACCTCGGCGATCAGCGACCGGTTGTCCCCCGTGCCGAAGGCGGCGTCCAGGTCGACCAGGTGCAGCCACTCGGCGCCGGCTCGCTGCCAGGCGAGGGCGGCCTCCAGCGGGGAGCCGTAGGAGGTCTCCGTGCCGGACTCGCCGTGCACGAGGCGTACGGCCTGGCCGTCGCGGACGTCGACGGCGGGGAGGAGTTCGAGCGTGGTCACAGGGTTCCGATCCAGTTGGTCAGCAGCTGGGCACCGGCGTCGCCGGACTTTTCGGGGTGGAACTGGGTCGCCCACAGCGCACCGTTCTCCACGGCGGCCACGAAGCGTTCGCCGTGGGTGGCCCAGGTGACGTGGGGCGGGCGCATCGCGGCGTTGGTGATCTCCAGCTCCCAGTCGTGCACGGCGTAGGAGTGCACGAAGTAGAACCGGGCGTCGTCGGGGACGCCGGCGAACAGGGCGCTGTCGGCGGGGGCGTCGACGGTGTTCCATCCCATGTGGGGGACGACGGGGGCCTTCAGCGGGCCGACCGTGCCGGGCCACTCGTCGAGCCCTTCGCTCTCCACGCCGTGCTCGATGCCGCGGGCGAAGAGGATCTGCATGCCGACGCAGATGCCCATCACGGGCCGCCCGCCGGAGAGCCGGCGGCCGACGATCCAGTCGCCGCGGGCCTCGCGCAGCCCGCCCATGCAGGCCGCGAAGGCACCGACGCCGGGCACCAGCAGCCCGTCGGCGTTCATGGCCCGGTCGAAGTCGCGGGTGATCTCGACGTCGGCGCCGACCCGGGCGAGGGCCCGCTCGGCGGAGCGGATGTTGCCGAAGCCGTAGTCGAAGACGACGACGGACTTGCGCGCGGCGCTCATGACCACACGTCCAGGCGCATGACGCCGGCGACGAGCGCCATGGCCGCGCCGATCGACAGCAGGACGACGACGCCCTTGGGCTGCTCCTGCTTGACGAACGCGTACACGCCGCTGAGGAGGAAGAGCCCGACCGCGATCAGGATGGTGGACAGGCCGTTCACAGCGCTCCCTTGGTGGAGGGGAGGATGCCGGCGGCGCGGGAGTCGCGCTCGCTGGCGTAGCGCAGGGCCCGGGCGAGCGCCTTGAACTGGCACTCGACGATGTGGTGAGCGTTGCGGCCGTACGGCACGTGGACGTGCAGCGCGATCTGCGCCTGCGCCACGAAGGACTCCAGGATGTGCCGGGTCATCGTGGTGTCGTAGGTGCCGATCATCGGCGCCATGTTCTCCGGCTCGGTGTGCACCAGGTACGGGCGGCCGGAGAGGTCGACGGTGACCTGCGCCAGCGACTCGTCCAGCGGCACGGTGCAGTTGCCGAAGCGGTAGATGCCGACCTTGTCGCCGAGGGCCTGCTTGAAGGCGGCGCCGAGGGCGAGGGCGGTGTCCTCGATGGTGTGGTGGGTGTCGATGTGCAGGTCGCCGTCGGTCTTGACGGTGAGGTCGAACAGTCCGTGCCGGCCGAGCTGGTCGAGCATGTGGTCGTAGAAGCCGACCCCGGTCGACACATCCGTCCTGCCCGTGCCGTCGAGGTCGATCTCGACGACGACGGCGGTCTCCTTGGTCGTTCGTTCGACCCGCCCAACGCGGCTCATGTGCTCTGCTCCTTCTTCAACTCAACGGCGGCGTCCAGGAACGCGTCGTTCTCGGCGGGGGTGCCCGCGGTGACCCGCAGCCAGCCGGGGACGCCGTTGTCGCGGACGAGGACGCCCCGGTCGAGGATCCGCTGCCAGGCGCGGTGCGCCCCGTCCGGGCCGTCGAACCGTCCGAACTGGACGAAGTTCGCGTCGGACTCGGTCACCTCGTAGCCCATCGCGCGCAGCTCGACGACCAGGCGGTCCCGCTCGGCCTTGAGCTGCTCGACGTACCCGAGCAGGGTATCGGTGTGCTCCAGCGCGGCGAGCGCGGTGGCCTGGGTGACGGCGGAGAGGTGGTACGGCAGCCGGACGAGCTGGACGGCGTCGACGACGGCCGGGTCCGCGGCGAGGTAGCCGAGCCGCAGCCCGGCGGCGCCGAACGCCTTGGACATGGTCCGGGAGACGACCAGGTTCGGACGGCCCTCGATCAGCGGCAGCAGGCTGGGGCGGTGGCTGAACTCCACGTACGCCTCGTCCACGACGACCAGCGAGGGCCGGGCGGCCTGGGCGGCGTCGTACACGGTGACGACGGTGTCCGCGTCGACCGCGGTGCCCGTGGGGTTGTTGGGCGAGGTGACGAAGACCACCTCGGGGCGGTGCTCGGCGATGGCCTGCACGGCGGCTTCGGTGTCGATGGTGAAGTCGTCGTTGCGCGGGCCGGAGAGCCAGCCGGTGCCGGTGCCGCGGGCGATCAGCCCGTGCATCGAGTACGACGGCTCGAAGCCGATGGCGGTGCGGCCGGGGCCGCCGAAGGTCTGCAGGAGCTGCTGGATGACCTCGTTGGAGCCGTTGGCCGCCCACACCTGGGCGGGGGTGACCGGGTGGCCCGCGGTGCGGGTCAGGTACGCGGCGAGCGCGGTGCGCAGCTCGACCGCGTCCCGGTCGGGGTAGCGGTTCAGCCCGCGGGCCGCCTCGCGCACCCGCTCCGCGATCCGCTCGACGAGCGGCTCGGGCAGCGGGTAGGGGTTCTCGTTGGTGTTGAGCTGGACGGGGACGTCGAGCTGGGGTGCGCCGTAGGGCGACTTGCCGCGCAGCTCGTCCCGGACCGGCAGGTCGTCGATCCGCACCCGGCCGACGCCGGGCGTGCGCTGGTCGTGCGTGTCGTTCACTCGCTGGGCACCTTCCAGGCGAACCGGGCCTTCAGGGCGGCGCCGTGTGCGGGCAGGTCCTCCGCCTCGGCGAGGGTGACCACGTGGTGGGTGACCTCGGCGAGGGCGTCGCGGCTGTAGTCGACGATGTGGATGCCGCGCAGGAAGGACTGCACGGACAGGCCGGAGGAGTGGCAGGCGCAGCCGCCGGTGGGCAGGACGTGGTTCGACCCGGCGGCGTAGTCGCCGAGGGAGACCGGGGACCAGGGGCCGACGAAGATCGCGCCCGCGTTGCGCACCCGGGCGGCGACGGCCGCGGCGTCGGCGGTCTGGACCTCCAGGTGCTCGGCGCCGTACGCGTCGACGACCCGCAGGCCCTCCTCGACGCCGTCGACGAGGACGATCGCGGACTGCCTGCCGGTGAGCGCGGGCACGATCCGGTCCTCGACGTGCCGGGCCGCGGCGACCTGCGGCTCCAGCTCCTTGACGACCGCGTCGGCGAGGTCGGTGGAGTCGGTGACGAGGACGGCGGCTGCCATCGGGTCGTGCTCGGCCTGGCTGATCAGGTCGGCGGCGACGTGGACCGGGTCGGCGGTGTCGTCGGCGAGGACGGCGATCTCGGTCGGGCCGGCTTCGGTGTCGATGCCGATGCGGCCGGTGAAGTAGCGCTTGGCGGCGGCCACCCAGATGTTGCCGGGGCCGGTGACCATGTTCGCCGGGGCGCACTCTTCGGTGCCGTACGCGAACATCGCGACGGCCTGGGCGCCGCCGGCCGCGTACACCTCGTCGACGCCGAGGAGCGCACAGGCGGCGAGGATCGTGGGGTGCGGCAGCCCGCCGTGCTCCTTCTGCGGCGGGGAGGCCAGCGCGATCGAGGGGACGCCGGCTTCCTGTGCCGGCACCGCGTTCATGATCACGGAGGAGGGGTACACGGACCGGCCGCCGGGGGCGTACAGCCCGACGCGCTCGACGGGGACCCACTTCTCGGTGACGGTGCCGCCGGGGACGACCTGGGTGGTGTGCGCGGAGCGGCGCTGCGCGCGGTGGACGATCCGGGCGCGCCGGATGGACTCCTCCAGGGCGGCGCGGACGGCCGGATCCAACTGCTCCAGGGCCTCGGTCAGCGCGGTCACGGGCACCCGGATCCGCTCCAGGGCGACCCCGTCGAACCGCTGCGCGTAGTCGATCAGCGCCGCCGTGCCGCGATGGTGCACGTCCTCGCAGATGGGCCGCACCTTCTCCAGGGCGGCTTCCACGTCGAACTCGGCACGGGGCAGCAGGTCGCGCAGGGCGGCCCCCTCGGGGAGGGCGTCGCCGCGCAGATCGATTCGGGAGATCACACGCCCAATTCTCGCAGACCCGGAACGGCGGCCGTCGTCCGTATCACTGGCTGATACGGACCCCCGGGGCGGGAAGCGGTGCACACGAACGTGCCATGACCACTAGCGTTCACCCCGTCACTCAGCGGGAATAACGGCTGTACGCACCCGGGTACGGGAGTCGCGCGACGCCGTCGAGGAACGGGGGAAGCGCAAGTGAGCGAGCCGTCGGACGACGGTCCTCCGGACGGGCTCAGCCCGACCGAGCAGCGCATGTGGAACGCCTTCAGGAACGGCAGCACCTTCGACCTGAGCGATCCCGATCCGCTGCGCAACGATCCCTTCTCGCCCCACCCGTGGGGGCCGGAGCGCCAGGTCCGCGCCTTGGTGGTGGCCCTGCTGCTGCTGGCCGGCCCCTCACCGCACCCCGGGCGCGTCGCCGCGCTCAAGCTCCGCGGGGTGCAGGTCACGGGCACGCTCAAGCTCGCGGGCGGCACCGTGGGGCCGTACGTCGAGCTGCACGCCTGCCGCTTCGACAGCGAGATCCTGATGCCGGAGGCGCACGTCACGACGCTGCGCCTGGTGGGCTGCGTCTTCCCGCGGCTGGAGGCGGCCCGGCTGCGCACCGAGGGCGATCTGCACCTGCCGCGCTGCCGGGTCGAGCACGGCATCCGGCTCACGGACGCACAGATCGGCACGGACCTGCTGATCAACCAGATCCACGTGCGGCCGGACCGCCGCGGGCGGGCGATCACCGCGGACGGGCTCTCGGTCGCCCAGGACCTCCAGGCCGAGCTGATCCAGACGTACGGCGAGTTCAGCCTGCGCGGCGCCAAGGTCGGGGTGTCGCTGAGCCTGCGCGGCAGCAAGCTGCGCGCGGCGGCCGACCGGCGCGCGCTGAACGCGCCCCAGCTGTCGGTGGAGCGGACGCTGTACCTCACCGGTGCGTGGGTGAGCGCGGCGACGGGCGACCCGGGGACCACTCCGGCGTACGGCGTGATCCACACCTCCGGCGGGCGGCGCGGCACCCGGCTCCAGCCCTTCGAGTGCCACGGCGGGGTGCGACTGGACGACGGCCGGTTCGGCGACGCGATCGACCTGCACCGGGCGCGGTTCCTGATGAACGCGGGCGAGGAGCTGTCGCTGCGCCGGATAGTCAGCCCGGAGCTGCGCTTCAACGCGGAGCGGCCCGAGGAGGGCCGGGTGGTGCTGAACGGCGCGAAGGTCGTCACGCTGGTGGACGTGGCGACGAGTTGGCCCGGCCCCGGCGGCCTCGCGATGGGCGGCTTCGTCTACGAGAACCTCGTCCCGATCGACTCCTTCCCGCTGAACCGCCGGCTGGCGTGGGTGGAGTCGGCGACGCCGGAGTACTCCCCGGAGCCGTACGAGCGGCTGGCGACCGTGCTGCGCAACAGCGGCGAGGACGCGGATGCGCGCGAGGTGCTGCTGGCCAAGCAGCGGCGCCGGCGCGAGACGCTGCCGCTGGCGGGGAAGGCGTGGGGGCACATCCAGGATCTGACGGTGGCGTACGGCTACCGGCCGGGGCGGGCGGCGCTGTGGATGGCCGTGCTGTGGGCGGCGGGCGCGCTGGTCTTCACGGGCAACCGCCCCGCGCCGATGAAGCCGGGGGAACACCCCGAGTGGAGCGCCCCGCTGTACGCCCTGGACCTGCTCATCCCGGTGGTCAACCTCGGCCAGGACGGCTATTGGCGTCTGGAGGGCGTCTGGCAGTGGGCCGCCGCGGGACTGGTGATACTGGGGTGGATCTTGGCAACGACTGTGGCTGCTGGTGCGACGCGCTTGCTGAGCCGCAACTAGCCGGGCCGGAATCAAAGGCTCCGAACTGATCGTGCTTCCGTACGCCGGGGGCGCACGGAAGCACGATCAGGTCCTCACTTTCTCCATGGGTGCCCCCAGATCAGCGCCTTTCTTTACGCTCTCTTGGCCTTGGTCAGAACAACCTTTCGGCCACCACCAAAGCTTCACACCGATTCGCTGGCGCCGCCCCCACCTGCGGTTTTCAATGGTCCGCACCATGTCATTGCTCCGCGCCCTGCTGCGCACCGCACGCATGATCCGCCACACGCCCCGGCTCGCGGACGGACTGCCGCCGGACGACGCGGTACTGCTCGACGCGCCCGACGGGCGCATGGCCCCGTCGTTGGTGGCCGCCGCGCTCGGTGACTGGGAACCGGCCGCGCAATTGCTCTCGGACGTACGGGAAGGCGCGGACTGGGAGAGCCGCGACCGCTACGTGTCCCGGCTGTCGTCCTTCGCGTACGCCCGCGACGACTGGCTGGCCCGCTGGCTCGCGCACGCCCCGCGCGACCCGGACGCGCTGGTCGTGAAGGCCGAGTTGGAGGTCCGCAGGGCGTGGGCCTCCCCCGCGCGCGCCGAGCGGCTGCGGGAGATCGGCCCCTTGATCGACGCCGCCGCGGACGGCGCCCCGAAGGATCCGGTGCCCTGGCGGATCGCGCTGGACCACGCGCGCGGCACCCACGCCACGCACACCGCCTTCGAGGCGCTGTGGGAGCGGGCCGTGCGCCGCAGCGCACACCACTACGGCTGTCACGTCGCCGCGCTGCGCTATCTCTCCGCCCAGTGGTACGGCTCCCACGGCGAGTGCTTCGACTTCGCCGAGAAGGCCGCGGCCGACGCGCTGCCGCACTCCCTGATCCAGGCGCTGCCGGTGCACGCGGCGTTCGCCCGGCTGCTGAACGGCGAGGGCAGCTCCGTGCACCAGGACCGCATCGACGAGGCCGCGGACCGGGCGATCGCGCTGCTGGCGGCCTACCCGCCCGCCGAGCCGTGGCCCGCCGAGGTGCGGAACCTGACCGCGGCGGTGCTGGTGCGGCGGGGACGCTGGGAGGCGGCGCTGGAGCAGTTCCGGCAGATCGGCCCGTACGCGACGACGTTTCCGTGGTCGTACTTCTCCGACGACCCCCTCGGTCGCTTCCTCGCCGCGCGCCAGGGAGTACGGCACCGACTGGCGTCCACGACGCCGTTGCGGACCAGGGCCGCCCGGGGCGGCGCCGCGGACCATTAGGCTTGTCCGTCGTGACCACCGCACGTCTGCCGCTCTTTCCCTTGAACTCGGTGCTGTTCCCGGGGCTGGTACTGCCCCTGAACGTCTTCGAGGAGCGCTACCGCGCCCTGATGCGCGAGCTGTTGAAGACCGACGAGTCCGAGCCGCGCCGCTTCGCCGTGGTCGCCATCCGCGACGGGCACGAGGTGGCGCCGACCTCACCGGGCATGCCCGACCCGACGGCGCTGCCCGAACGAGGGCCCGCGGCCGGCTTCGGCGCGGACCCCCTCGCGGCGTTCCACACCATGGGCTGCATCGCCGACGCCGCGACGATCCGGGAGCGCGCCGACGGCGGCTTCGAGGTCCTCGCCACCGGCACCGTCCGCGTCCGCATCCACTCGGTCGACGCTTCGGGGCCGTTCCTGACCGCCGAGGTCGAAGAGGTCCCCGACGTCATCGGCGAGGGCGCCGGCACGCTCGCGGAGGGCGTGCTGCGGGCCTTCCGCACGTACCAGAAGCGGCTCGCGGGGGCGCGCGAGGCGACCCTGTCCGCTCCCCCGGACCTCCCCGACGACCCGTCCGTCGTCTCGTACCTCGTCGCCGCCGCGGCAGTGCTCGACACCCCGGCCAAGCAGGAGCTGCTGGAGGCCGCGGACGTGGCCTCCCGGCTGCGCCACGAGCTGACCCTGCTCCGCTCGGAGACGGCCGTGATCCGGCACCTCCCGTCGCTGCCCGCGGTGGAACTGACGCGGGCGCCGACCAACCCCAACTGACGTCATCAGGAGCGTTGCGCAGTGGCGAAGAAAGCGAAGAAGCCGGCGAACGGCGCGGGCGGTGCGGGCGGGACCCCGGCGACGGTCGCGCTGACGGCCGCGGGCACCCCCTTCACGGTGCACGCGTACGACCACGACCCGTCGTCGCCCTCGTACGGCGAGGAGGCGGCCCGGGCGCTGGGCGTCTCCCCCGACCGGGTCTTCAAGACCCTCGTCGCCGACGTCGACGGCCAACTCACCGTCGCGGTGGTGCCCGTCGCGGGCCAGCTCGACCTCAAGGCCCTGGCGGCGGCGGTCGGCGGCAAGCGCGCGACGATGGCGGACCCGGCGGCGGCGGAGCGCACCACGGGGTACGTACGCGGCGGCATCTCCCCGCTGGGCCAGCGCAAACGACTGCGCACGGTCCTGGACGCGTCCGCCTCCGCGCACCCGACGATCTGCATCTCGGCGGGCCGCCGCGGGCTGGAGGTCGAGCTGGCCCCCGGAGACCTGGCGGGCCTGACGGGAGCGGTGGTGGCGCCGATCGGGCGCGCGTAGGGGGTCGACGCGGATGCGTTCCTCCGGTACGACCGGAGGAGGCGTCGAAGAAGGGACCCCGCGATGTCCAAGCGCACCCGCAAGCGCAAGTGGCGCACCCGCAAAGCCAACCACGGCCGCCGCCCGGCCTAGCACCCGCGCCTTGTGGCTCGGCTGCCCCAAGAAGCCTCCTCGCCCCGCGCCGCGGCGTGCGGGTACGAACGCTCCCGCGGGTAGACGGCGGGCGTCTCTTTTTGGGGGCGCGAGGAACTGCGCGAGCAACCCTCCACGGTCTGCAGAGGCCAACGTTCCCACGGGAAAACGGCGAGCACGTCCAGGGGCGCTGGGGTCCCCCATGCCCTCTGGGCGTAGGGGCGGAACTGCGCCCTCAGCCCTCCACGGCCAGTGGAGACCAAGGCTCCTGCGGAGAACGCCGCGGTCTGCGCTGCACGGCCTTCGGCTGCCAGTCGTGGTGGGCTGGTCGCGCAGTTCCCCGCGCCCCTAGGCACCCCCACGCGCCGTCGCGCGCAAAGGCGCCGGCTACGTCAGAGGGCCCCAGTGGGGCGGGGCGGCCGGTGGGGGCAAGGGGTCGCGGGGACCCAGGAGTCCCGTGAGGGCCAGGTGGACCACCATCGCCGCCAGGGGCCACGCCACCAGCACCCCGTACGCCCGCAGCTCCAGCGGGCCGTCGAAGGGCACGTTCGGCCCCACCGACTTCGCGTGTGCCACCAGGTCCGTCGTCGGGCCCAGCCACACCCCCACCCGCCAGGCCACCAGCCCGCCGATCAGCCCGCCGAGCGCGAGCGCGACCACCAGGACGATGCCGCCGCGGCGGCGCCACCAGAAGACGCCCGCCGCGCTGATCGCGCCGAAGGCGAAGCCGAGCAGGGCGAACGTGCCGTCCGCGCCGATCGCCTCCTCGCCCTCCGTGTCCCGGAGGTAGATCTCCCGGCCGTTGGAGATCAGCTGCACCTTGGGCGCCAGCCACAGCCACAGCAGCCCCAGGGCGACCCCGAGGACCGCCAGGGCCACCACCGTCACGGCGCCGTCACGCAGGTCGGCCCGGAGCTCTTCGCCGGCGGACGGGTCATCGCCGGTCGGGGCGGGGCTCCCGTCCTCCACGGGCGGCGCGGGCCAGCCCCCGGCCTGCGGCGCCCGCCAGGGATCGGGTTCGCCCGACTCGTGGTGCGGCTGGTGGGACGGTGTCAGCGGTGCGGTCACTCCGCCATCGTGCCAGGCGTGTCGCGACCGCGCCTCATCGGACCGCCGCCCGGCGATACGCCCAGGTCGCGACCGTCAGCGAAACGACACCCACGGCCGCGCAGACGCCCAGGTCGAACCCGACCGCTGCCCAGTCGGGGCTCGCGTCGAACGTCCCGGCCAGCGCCTCGACGCCGTACGTCGACGGCAGCAGGTCACGTGCCCACACGATCGGCTCGGGCAGCCGCGAGGCCGGCAGCACGCCCAGCAGCAGCGCCGCGGACATGCCCAACTGGCCGAGCAGCGTGGCCAGTTCCTGGCGGGGTGCGAGCAGTCCGAGCGCCGCGCCGAGGCCGGCCAGCGCCGCGCCGGAGATCGGGATGACGGCCACCAGCACCCACAGGTGCGTCATCGGCAGCCCGAACAGGACGCTGCCGGTGACCGCGGTGACGACGGTGCCCGGCGCGGTGAAGGAGGCGTACGCCGCCGCCGCGCCCAGCACGACCGCCGCGGGCGGCACGGGCAGGGTGGCGTAGTGGTCGAGGCCGCCACTGGCCCGTAGCTGGCCGAAGTACTGGGCGAGCAGGTTCAGCGCCACGAAGGCGACCACCAGCACCGCCGAGCCGGCGACCACGGCCCGCGCCTCGTCGCCCCCGTCGACGACCCCGCGCATCAGGATCATGATCCCGACGGACTGGAAGGTCGCGACGAAGAGCAGCGGAATGCGGGCGACCCGGGCCCGGGAGAGCTGCGCCCGGTACACCGCGGCGAGCGAGGGCAGCAGCCGCGCCCGGGGCGCGAGCGGGGCCGGCAGCGGCGGGGCCGCGTCGTCCCGTTCTCTGTTGCGCGTCCCGGTGGACACCGCAGCCGCGGGCACGATGCTCACGCTTTGACCAGCCCCTTCGTCATGTTCCCCCCGAGCGCCAGGTACACGTCCTCCAGGCTGGGCGTGGCCAGCGTGAAGTCGTCGAGCGCCGCGAAGGCCGCGCCGCCCGTGACCGCCGCGACCGCGGCGCGCGCCTCGTCCGGTGCGAGTCGGAGCACCCAGCGGCGCCCGGACTCCTGTGCCGAGCCCCGGAGCGCCGCGACCTCGGGCACGTCCAACGGTGCGCGTTCGCGCCACACCAGTTCCACCCGTACCTCGCCCGCGATCCGGTCCTTCAGGCCCCCGGGGGTGTCACAGGCGATCACCCGCCCGCGGTCCAGCACGGCGACCCGGTCGAGCACGGTCTCCGCCTCGATCACGTTGTGGGTGACGAGGACGACGGTCGTGCCGCGCTCGGCCCTGCGGCGGTCCACCGCGGCCCACACGGCACGCCGGGCGACCGGGTCCATCCCGGTGGTCGGCTCGTCGAGGACGAGCAGCGATCGCTCACCGACCAGGGCGGCGGCGACGCAGGCGAGTCGGCGCTCCCCGCCGGAGAGCTTCTTCAGGGCCCGGCCCGCGAGCGCGGTCAGGCCCAGTTCCTCCAGGACGGCGTCCCGTTCGGCGCGCGCGTCGGCGACGGAGAGCCCGCGCAGCCGTCCGGTGGTCTCGGCGGCGAGCGAGACGGTCAGTTCGTCGAGCGCCGTCGACTCCTGACCGAGGTAGCCGATGAGCCGCGCCGCCCGCTCGGGGTGGCGCACCAGGTCGTGGCCGAGGACCTCGACGCTGCCGGCGTCGGGCCGCATCAGTCCGGTCAACTGGCGTACGAGGGTGGACTTGCCGGCGCCGTTGGGCCCGAGGAGCCCGAAGATCTCGCCGCCCTGCACTTCGAGGCTGATGCCGTCGGTGGCCCGCACTTCGGGGGTCGCGGGAACCCCGCGGCGGGCGCGCATGGCAGGGTACGTCTTGACCAGTCGCCGCACCACGCACACCGTTCTCACGAGGTATGAGGGTACGGGGTCGCCCGGGGCCCTCCGTCCGCGGGGGCGGGCGTAGCAAGGGCGCTGGCGCCCCCACCTGCGCGGCGCCGGGACGGGGCCTAGTCGGCCGCGGGGACGTGGTCGGCGGCGGTGCGGACGTCGATCTCGCGCCAGAAACCGGCCCGGATCGCGTAGCGGTCGTGCTCGTCGATCTGGTCGTCCTTGTGGGCCAGGAGCCCGAAGCGGGCGGCGTAGCGCAGCAGTTCCCCGTCGATCCGGTGCGGGATGCGGGGGTAGAGGGTGGCGAGCTTCTGGACGTGGCCGCTCTCCGGGAGCCGCGCCATCCAGCGGCGGGCGAAGACCTGGCCGACCTCGAAGGGGTCGCCGCCGACGGTGGTGATGTCCTCCTCGCGGTCCGCCCAGCGCTGTTCGGCGCTGGTGAGCTGGGCGAGGGTGGGCAGGGACGCGGTCTCGGGCGGCTCACCGAGCGCGCCGGCGCCGGGGCGGTCGATCCAGCCCTTGTCGGACGACCAGCGCAGGGTGGCGCCGGCCAGGGGCTGCGCCGACTGCGGCGGTCCGGGGGCGCGCAGGCCCGCCAGGTCCTTGGGGGTGGGGACGCCCTTGGCGGCGGGCGCCGGGGCGTCCGCGCCGGTGGGCTCGGGCGCGGGCCGCTCCCCGTTGCTGTTCACGGACCGGGCGGCGCGCTCCTGGGCCGCGGCGGCGAGCGCGGCCTCGGGCAGCGGGGCGGAGAGGATGGCGGCGATCTCGGGCCGGGGCACCGGCGGGGGCGCGCAGATGCCGCCGATCTCCTTGGCGCGCACGGCCCGGGTGATCCAGGCGCGGTCCAGTACGCGGCGTTCGTCGGCCTCCGCCACCAGGTCCTCGGACTGGTTGTAGTCGCCGTCGGCGGCTTGCACGGCCCAGAGGTGGACGGCGACGCCGTGCTCCTTGGCGGACATCAGCCCGGGCAGCAGGTCCCCGTCGCCGGTGACGAGGACGACGTCGGAGCAGGCGCGATTTCTGGCCAGCTCGGTCAGCTCCGCGTGCATGGCCGCGTCCACGCCCTTCTGCGCCCAGCGGCCGTCACTTCGGGTGAGGGCGCCGAGCCGGACGGTGACCCGGGGCATCACGCGCAGCCGGCGGTGCTCGGGCTGCGGAACCCGGTCGGGCGCGCCGTCGAACCAGTAGATACGGAGCAAGGGGCGCTCGGTGTCGCCTTCGGCGAGCTCCCGCAGGCCCTGGATGAGGGCGGCGTGGTCGACCGTGATCCGGGACCGCGCCGGCTCTCCGGCGAGCAGGCTCGCGGCGGCACCCAGGAGATACCCGGCATCCACCAGGACAACGCAGCGGTCCACGCGCTCCACCCTCTTTCGGGAGACTTCCGGGCCGGTCGGGAGGTTCTTCCGGGTTCACGACGAGTCTGCCCGACCTCGCGACGCTTAACGGCCGGAACTCGATCAACGGCGTGGCGGAACCCTGAAATCAAGCCCTTGACAAGGAGCCCTTACCCACCGCAATGATCCAAAATGCGCTGTATGCCCCCATGTGTGAGTCTGGCAGCGGCCCCAAGAGGCACCCCCGAACCGCTGATGGAGGCATCCGTCATGGCCAAGAACAAGAACCGCAAGGGAAGCCACCGAGATCGCACGCCACCGGTCGAGCACGGCCGGGAGCAGGCGAAGTCGACCGCCTACGAGTCCCAGGCCCAGCCGCAGTCGCAGGCCCAGGGCAGCCCGGCGGACGTGGCCCGCAAGCACCAGCGCCGCTTCGGCCACAACTGAGCCCGCCGCCCCGCAGCCTTCCCCGTACGCACGGGGGAAATGCCGGGCGGGGGATCAGACGACAAGGATCAGGGATACGACACAGGGGCGCGCCCGTGACGACGGGCGCGCCCCTTGTCTGCCTGCGTACGTCCGGGTTCAGCCGGCCAGGCAGGCCGGGCCGAGCAGTACCTTCAGGTCGCCGAAGAGTGCCGGGTCGGGCTGCACCCGGTGGCGGTCGAGCCGGAGGACCGTGGTGGAACGGGGGCCCTGGAGCTTGATCCGCACCTCGGTGTTGCCCTTGTGGTGGCTGAGGATCTCCCCGAGGCGGGTGACCATCGGCGGATTGACCTTGACGGTGGGGATGGTGACGATCACCGGCGCGTTGGTCCCGGCGTTCGAGAGGTCGGGGACCTGCATCTCCATGGCGACCAGCCGGGGCACGTCCTCGCGCTTGTCCAGGCGGCCCTTGACGAAGACCACGGTGTCCTCGACGAGCTGGGTGGAGACCAGCTGGTAGGTGGCGGGGAAGAACATGCACTCGATGGAGCCGGCCAGGTCCTCGACGGTGGCGATGGCCCACGCGTTGCCCTGCTTGGTCATCTTCCGCTGGAGGCCGGAGATGATGCCGCCGATGGTGACCACGGCGCCGTCGGCGTGTTCGCCGCCGGTGAGCTGGGAGATCGCGGCGTCGGACTTGTCCGACAGCACGTGCTCGATGCCGAAGAGCGGGTGGTCGGAGACGTACAGGCCGAGCATCTCGCGCTCCTGCGCGAGGAGGTAGGACTTCTCCCACTCCACGTCGGAGAACTCGACGTCGAGTCCGAAGCCGGGCTCGTCGCTGGACTCGTCCCCCATGCCCCCGAAGAGGTCGAACTGCCCCTCGGCCTCCTTGCGCTTGACCGCGACCACGTTGTCGATCATGGGTTCGTGGTGGGCGACCAGGCTCTTGCGGGTGTGGCCCATCTCGTCGAAGGCGCCGGCCTTGATCAGCGACTCGACCGTCCGCTTGTTGCAGACGACCGCCTCGACCTTGTCGAGGAAGTCGGGGAAGGTGGAGTACTTCCCCTTGGCCTTGCGGCTGCGGATGATCGACTCCACCACGTTCGTCCCGACGTTGCGGACGGCGGAGAGGCCGAAGAGGATCACGTCGTCGCCCTGCGCGGCGAAGTTCGACTGCGACTCGTTGACGTTCGGCGGGAGCACCTTGATGCCCATGCGGCGGCACTCGTTGAGGTAGACGGCCGACTTGTCCTTGTCGTCCTTCACCGAGGTCAGCACGGCGGCCATGTATTCGGCGGGGTAGTTCGCCTTCAGGTACGCGGTCCAGTAGGTGACCAGGCCGTACGCGGAGGAGTGCGCCTTGTTGAAGGCGTAGCCGGCGAAGGGGACCAGCACGTCCCACAGGGCCTGAATGGCCTCGTCGCTGAAGTCCTTCTTCCGGGCACCCTCTTGGAAGAGCACGAAGTTCTTCGCCAGCTCCTCGGGCTTCTTCTTGCCCATGACGCGACGGAGGATGTCGGCTTCGCCCAGGGAGTAGCCGGCGATGATCTGGGCGGCCTTCTGCACCTGCTCCTGGTACACGATCAGACCGTGGGTGAGGTCCAGGACCTCCCTCAGCGGCTCCTCCAGCTCCGGGTGGATCGGAGTGATCTCCTGCTGCTTGTTCTTCCGCAGGGCGTAGTTCGTGTGGGAGTTCATGCCCATGGGGCCCGGGCGGTACAGCGCGGAGACGGCGGAGATGTCCTCGAAGTTGTCGGGCTTCATCAACCGCAGCAGCGAGCGCATCGGGCCGCCGTCGAACTGGAAGACGCCGAGGGTGTCACCGCGGCACAGCAGTTCGTACGTCTTGGGGTCGTCGAGGGGGAGGGAGAGCATCTCCAGGTCGACGCCCTTGTTCGCCTTCACCATCTTGACGGCGTCGTCCATGATGGTGAGGTTGCGCAGGCCGAGGAAGTCCATCTTCAGCAGGCCCAGCGACTCGCACTGGGGGTAGTCCCACTGGGTGATGGTGACGTTGTCGGTGTGCCGGACCCAGATCGGGGCGTGGTCCACGATCGGCTCGCTGGACATGATCACACCGGCCGCGTGCACGCCCATCTGCCGCACCAGGCCCTCCACACCGCGCGCGGTGTCGATGACCTTCTTCACGTCCGGCTCGTTCTCGTACATCCCCCGGATCTCGGCGGCCTCGCCGTAGCGGGGGTGCGCGGGGTCGGTGATGCCGGAGAGGTCGATGCCCTTGCCGAGCACGTCGGCGGGCATCGCCTTGGTGAGCCGGTCGCCCATCGCGTACGGATAGCCCAGCACGCGGGCCGAGTCCTTGATGGCGTTCTTCGCCTTGATCTTTCCGTACGTGCCGATCATGGCGACCTTGTCGGAGCCGTACTTCTCCGTCACGTACCGGATGACCTCGACGCGCCGACGCTCGTCGAAGTCGATGTCGACGTCCGGCATCGAGACGCGCTCGGGGTTCAGGAACCGCTCGAAGATCAGCCCGTGCTCGATCGGGTCGAGGTCGGTGATGCCCATGGCGTACGCGACGATCGAGCCGGCCGCGGAGCCGCGGCCGGGGCCCACCGCGATGCCGTTGCGCTTGGCCCACATGATGAAGTCGGCGACGACGAGGAAGTACCCCGGGAACCCCATCTTGATGATGACGTCCATCTCGTACTCCGCCTGCCGGGTGCGGTCGTCCGGGACGCCGTTCGGGAAGCGGCGCTCCATGCCGGAGCGGACCTCGGCCTGGAACCAGGTGGTCTCGGTGTAGCCGTCGGGAATGTCGAACTTCGGCATCAGGTTCCGGGACTCGAACATCCCGGACGTGTCGATCTGCTCCGCGACCAGCAGGGTGTTGCGGCACCCCTCCTGCCACGCGTCCGACGAGTCGACGGCGTACATCTCGTCCGTCGACTTCAGGTAGTAACCCGAACCGTCGAAACGGAACCGATCCGGATCCGAAAGATTCTTCCCCGTCTGAATGCACAACAACGCATCATGCGCCTGCGCCTCATGCGCATACGTGTAATGCGAGTCGTTCGTCACCAACGGCGGAATCCCGAGCTTCTTACCGATCTCCAGCAGCCCGTCCCGCACCCGCCGCTCGATCTCGATCCCGTGATCCATCAACTCCAGGAAATAACGGTCCCTCCCGAAGATGTCCTGATAGTCCGATGCCGCCTGCAACGCCTCCTCGCGCTGCCCGAGCCGCAACCGCGTCTGCAACTCACCCGACGGACACCCCGTCGACGCGATCAACCCCTCCGACCA